>JBQTJB010000107.1:0-18631 GCA_052387555.1 Blastocatellia bacterium
AGCTTTACGAAACGCCAGTCGGATTCAAGTTCATCGGCGAATTGATAATCAAAGACGAGATCATCCTCGGCGGCGAAGAATCCGCCGGACTTTCGATACGCGGGCATTACCCGGAGAAGGATGGAATCCTGGCATGTCTTTTGGCGGTAGAGGCCGTCACTGTTAGAAATGCAAGCCTTACCGAGCAGTTAAATGATCTTTACAAAAGAGTAGGCAAGCTTGAATCGGGTCGCATCGGGGTGAAATTGACGAATGATGTCGCCGTCAGGTTGAAAGAAAAGCTTGCACAGGAGCCGACCGAGATCGGCGGGCGAAAAATTGAAAAGATAAACAGATTGGACGGCGTGAAATTTATTTTCGCCGACGAAAGTTGGATGCTGATGCGTCCGTCCGGCACCGAACCGATGGTTCGGATATATGCAGAGAGCGAGAGTAAAGAAGATCTTGCTGAATTGCTGGAAGAAGGAAAGAAGCACTTGCTCGGATAGACAGAAAATTATGTCAACGCGTCAAAGATCGAGGGCCGCAGGCAGTATCCGCAGGCCGCAACCAAAAGGGGTTGCAAGTTCGATGCCCGGCTGGGTGCCGGTCGTGACCGCTCTGACGCTTACCGTAATGCTTTGTCTGACGATAAACTTTCGGGCCCACAGCGAGCTGAGCCGCGAAGAAGCACGGCACGACGCCTTGAACCTGCAGATCGAGGCGATAACCAGCGAAAATCTTTCATTGCAGGAACAGATACATTATTTGAAAAACGATTCTAAAACGATCGAGCGAGAGGCGCGGAAGTTTGGCCTAAGACCTCGAGAGGAGAGAGTTTCCGAGCCGACGAAGTAGATATCGCGGAGAAGTCTATCAGCCGGCAATCACCAACCAACAAAAACCGCCTTTTGCCTATCCTCTCCGCATTTCCTTCAGGAATGCCTTCCGTAAAATCCGAGGCCTGTGTTTCCCGAAAACACAGGCCTCACCACCTTAATGGCTGTTGATTTTGATCCGAAACGCCCCACTTCGGGGCAGTTAAATCATAGAAAATAAAACCATTAGCATCGGCAGCCGACATGGGGCAGGTGGGGCACATGGGGCACTTTTGTTTTGCCTGAGATCGGCGGTCACGGTCATTCGAAAAACTCTTAGTCCGTGGAACGGACGAAATATTGTTGGCTACATTTGGCGAACCGCGTATGAAACAGCCAACAAGATTCTAAGTCTGTGAAACAGGCGGCATAAATTTCGCGTGTTTGTTACACACGCTCTGACATTAAACCGCCGTTACTACAGATTCCGCTTTGCTGCACCTGCAGCTATCAATATTTCCGTCTGCTCCGCAGACTCGGGAAACACCCAGGACCTAACCCTTTCCACCAATTTCATCTCTTCCGGCGTGGGGTTGTCGAGCTACGAGGCCGCTACGTCGAGGGCAAAGTTCTACGCAATCGCGATATAGATCAAAAATACGCCGAATGACACGCCTGCGACACCGGCAGGCCGGAAGAGTTTCAGGAATGTAGCTGACCTTGCGGCAAACTCGCAATGGCGTTTTTCTCCGGCGACGATGAGGAACACTCCAGCAAAGACAAACACGCTGCCGACTCCGCGCACGAACAGCGGATACAACGTCGAATCCGCAAAAAATAGCAATACGCCGCCCAACAACAGCCGCGACACGATCTCAGCAATATGGAAATAGGGCTTTTCGGCAAATGAGAGTATGCCCCGCGACCAAGCCGTCGGGCTGACGATCATTATTAGGCTCAAAACGATGGTGAGTATGCCAATCGCGGTTATCGCGTACATAGAATTTATTACGGCCCTTTTGGAAATCGGCTCTTTTCGGGCTTCGCCCGTCGCCTAGCGGTGAAGCTAAGCTTCACCGTTAGTATTAAATATTCCCTCGGCTATGCCGATGGAGCGGCGGCGTAGCCGCAGGAGTTTGGAGTGCCTTGCCGGAAAACACAGCTTTTCCGCACGGCGAGCGGCATAGCCGCGAAGAGTTGATCTTACCCGTTTTCCACCAATTTTATCTCGTCCAGTGTTAGATCGTAGAGCTTATAGACCGCTTCGTCGATGGCGCGCTCCAGCGTGTCGCACTTGCCCTGCCAAAATTCCCTGTCACGCTCCGACCCCGCCGCCGCGAGCTTTGGTTTCGCCTCCATTATCTGCTCAACAGCCCGAACGATAACATCATGCCCCGCCTTCGCGTCGGCGCTTGTCAATTACGGTTCAATACTGAGAATTAGACGAAAAACGGACGACCGTTTCGCGATGTACTGATCGCAATAGCCTCAACATCGATGTATAGGCGGCGTCGTGAAATAAAGCGAGACAATTACCCAGTTCGACGAATCGCGGCGTCTTCGAAAGACTCGAGGTCGGTGGGTTTGCCAACGCCGCGATAATTCCTCGGAGGTTCAACTAGTCTCAAATGCGGTGCAATATGCCCCCTACGTAAAGCCACGCCGTTCGATTCGTTTTCCTCGACATTTTCATTGCCCCAAGCTGTCCAACCAACACGCGGAAAGCGTGCGAACAGCTCAAGATAGGGGCCAGGCGAACAGCTTTCAATAATGTCAAATATTTCATCGGGCTTTCGGGAATGTTCCCGTTTTTGCGTTGCGAGATAATTTACCTGTGAACGCGCGGGGGCAAGGGTTCTTCTTCCCTTGCCCTTACCGCGAACGCCGAAAAGCAAGATCTCAGTAACATTTCTGAAATAGAAACCGACCCCGCGCCCATCCGAGCCGCCGTCTTTCCTTACTTTGTGCCATATAATATTTGACTTATACTCAAATCCCCATGACCTCATTACCTCTAGACCTGATTCGAGCATCGCATTCGGACACCAGAGATAGAGGTGCGACGGGTTAGCGGCAAGCAGGGCTATCGGCAGATTCTTAATCTCCATCAAGGTCATTGTCGGATAGCGCAGTAACCTCTTGTGTTCAGGTGCCATTTTTCCCGTTCTGTTCTGAAATTGCCAAGGGGGGTCGGCGAGGATGGTCGAAAACTTACTTGTAAACTGATTCAGCAGCTCGTCCGCCGGTATACTTTCGATTAAATTATTCTGAATCAACATAGAGTCCCTCCGAGATTCCGAAAACAAGAAGCGGGCAGCCTCCGCCACCTCCGCCTTGTATTCGGGGCAATAGTTTCGACATATGAGTTGTCGAGGCTCCAAATGAAGAACCACGACCGAGACTATTGAAAATATTCTGTAGACCGTCGCAGCGAGTTACTATGACGCCAACCGAAATGACGTGCAGATCGAATAGGAGTCGAAAGTTATTCAGGTCGCGGTCAAAGAACGGGTCTTTATTGTTCCACTCAATTTCCAAAGCAATTCCGTTCTTAAAACAATCAACGGAATGTGTCGGCGATTCGCGATCACGCTCGTCAACGGTAATCTTGGTGTCGAATTTCTTCTCCCGCCAACCGAATTTATAGAATTCTGAATCGATCCAACCGGAGACCGGAGACTTACGACCACCTCCCGTATCGATATAGTGTTTATGAAGCTGAAACCTTGTCAGTACGCTACAAATCTCGTTGTATTCCGCTGGAAAATCGCGCTCAAGGATCGCGGTCGCGTGCCGCCATTCGTGGATTTCAAAATTCTCGCGTAGATGACGGGTGAAAGCGCTTATGGGCATAGTTGACGAGTTTAACACCGCAAGACGCCATTGCGGAAGTACACGCGCACATCAGTGCATGGTTTCGCGGTGGCCGGTGAGGAATTGCTGTTTGGTACCCTGCGTTTCGTCTTCGAGCAGCTTGAGAAACAACGAAAGCTGTGTCACCTCGTATGCCTGACGGTCGATATCGACGCCGTAGATGTTGTTGACGAGTATTTCCTTCTTCTGCTCGAACGATAGAGCAAATGTGCCATCGTCATTGACAATACATCCGGCCTCTTTTGCTTCCTTCTTTTTAGCTGTCCCGTTGAAATACTTAGTGTGCCACGCAAGAAGGTATTCGTAAGCCCCGAGCAAAAACGAACCCGAACCGCACGCAATGTCGGCGAAGCGCATTTTAGCGATATGAGCCGGAGTCATCTTCGCGGCTTTGTCGCTCGATGTGCGGCGAAGCTCTGCTTCGCCGTCAGCCGCCATACTATTCTCTGCGGCTATGCCGCCGCTATCACCGGCGGCGGAGCCGCAGGAGTTTGGAGTGCCTTGCCGGAAAAACACAGCTTTTCCGCACGGCGAGCGGCATAGCCGCGAAGAGTTGATCTTACCCGTTTTCCACCAATTTTATCTCGTCCGGCGTTAGATCGTAGAGCTTGTAGACCGCTTCGTCGATGGTTCGTTCCAGCGTGTCACACTTGCCCTGCCAGAAGTCCCGTTCCCGCTCCCGCTCCGTCGCCGCAAGCTTTGGTTTGGCCTCCATTGTCTGCTCAACAGCCCGAACGATAACATCATGCATCGCCTTTTCGTCGGCGTTGGATAGATCAATGCTCTATTAGATTTCTTCAAGCAGCACTTTCCAACGCTGCCTATTCTTTGGCTGAGTATTAAATTCGTTGAGCTGAGTACCGACATTTTCAAGAAAGTCTTTTCGGCCAAGTTCGCCCGTAAGCGAAAGTCCAACCTTTACAAGTTCATCAATCGAAAGCTGGTAAAAGTTAGTGCCGGAAGCCCATGTTTTTTCGAAAATTTCAGATATGTCTGCACTTTCGACTGGATTGATCCGAGGAGAATGGAAAAGGAACTCTTGAATCGAGGATTTCCTTGCTTTAAGAACAGCACTCTTGACATCGATAAGAGTCAGGTTTCGCTCCTTAACCTCGATTGCAAGCCTTAGGTTTCCATTTTCATCAAGACACTCAATATCTGCGGCCGATCCGGTCGAGGTGTCCGATGCATTGATTACATAGCGACGAACTTCAGAATAAATTCCAAAGACCGTACCAAACGTCTTAAATAAAGCGGCAGCCACGGCAAGTCCACGGTCACCCCCGCTAGATTCAGCTAGAAACTTTGCAACAATTTTTTGTGTTTGATCTAGGCTGATTCGCTCAGGGATAATATATTCAAATGTACTCTCCGCCAGCTTCCGTTTAATACTTCGAAGCACGGATCGCATTGCTTCGCGGGTATTGGCTGGGTCGCTCTGAACCTCAATATTTTCAAGAATTTTATAAAGAAGCACCCAGTCGTCTTTGCCCTTTACTTTTCCAGGATCGCTTTCTAACCTAGGCTTTCGGAGAGGCAGGCTTACGTAAGGGTCGACGCTCGTTCCGAGAACATTTTGATTCGCCATTACCCACGGAACCAACACTTTATTTGCAAACCCGCGAGGATCCCACAAAGATTCGGATTCGCCATCACCTTTTTGCAGGCAAAGACAATCAAGTTTCTGGTCAGTCAGTTTTCCGAGCACTTGAGTTGGTAAACAAAATCTTATGGACACGGAGTTGCAGTCAATAAGACGATCAAATTCCGGGATGGTTTCCGCACCTTCGTCCGTTTGGACTTCCGCCCAAAGCTCATCTAAGAGGTTGCGGGCTTCCTCGACATTTGGCGAAATTATCTTCTTAACCATTTGCTACTGCTTCGGCTTGAAATTAGCCCACAGCGACTCTTGCCTAAAACCTTTTGAAGAGTTACACAGCCTCTCAGGGGCATCGATCCGATGCCAATCGGCAAAAAGCCTGTCGTAAAGGTTCGTCCTGTAACCGGAAATAACGGCGCGTCCCTTAATCGTGCTTAGCGTTCGTGCAAGCACGATATGATCCTCGTTAGACATTTCATTTTCGTATGCATTTTTATCTCCACGGCTCTCGTGGACGTACGGCGGGTCGAGGTAAAAAAGTGTCTTCTCGTCGTCATATCGAGCAATGATTTCATTAGCTGGAGCATTTTCGATCTGAACTCGTAGAAGCCGTTGCGCGATTTCCGGTAGGCAATCGACAGATCCAAGCCAGCGTGAAACAGCTCCGGCCATGCCCGCCCTAGAAGTTAGAACGCAGTGAGCCCAACGTCCCTCGCTACTGGTTTGAGCCAGTCCCGTTCGGGTTTGACGTGCGCGGACATAAAATCTTCTAGCGCGTTCCAAATCAGAGAGACCTTTTTCCTGTGTGCATGCTTTTATTAGTTCTTCACGGGAAAAGGGAGTTAGCCCAACCTGTCTTACTAACTCGTCAGGATTATTTCTTAGCACTTTGAAAAAAGTAACCAATTCAGAATCGAGGTCATTGTATGTTTCGAGAGGAGCGGGTTTTCGATTTATAAGGACTGCCGCAGAACCACCAAAGACATCGCAGAAGTGCGTTTCACCATTAGGGAGATTGGGCAGGATAAAGTCTAAATGTGAATACTTCCCGCCATACCAACCGAACGCGATCATTTTCTTGCGACGCTTGCTCGCGTTTCCGACAACACGCCTTTTGTTGATCGTTGGTTCCATGTTGAAAATTCCTCTTAGGTCAGATTCTAATTCGATAACGTCATTCTATCAAATATTAAGCGCGGCCTTTGCGCTGCTGAACGCGTAACGGATCGTCTGGAAACAATTGTCCGGTGTATCGAGAATGGCCGATGGACGCTTTGCCTCGACAAAGAAACGCTCCTGAGCGAAGTTCGGCTTGAGGAAAAAGGCGTAGTCGGCTTTCTTCACGCGTGCCGCGACGCTGACACTTCGCTCGACCTTCACCTCCTGCTCATAAGGATTGGTCCGGGTGTCGTGGTTTACGTCCCAACCAAGCGCGATAAAGAACTTGTCGATGTAATCTTTTCTGACAGCCGATTCGTTGTAATCGGGCGCATGAAATTTATCGAGATTATCTCCGAAGTTTTTTACGAGCTTGGTAACTTCGGCGTGGGCGGTGGAGAAATTGTCAGAATTCATAAAAGCACCGCAAAATGTAGCATTTCCCGCACGTTGTGACAAGAATAAGGTTTTGCATCTGCTTGCGGTTGTTATACAAAGAAGTGCTTTCGAAAGCCGCCAGTGGTAAATCCACCCAGCACCACTCCATCCATTCACAAAAAAGATCGTGGCTAAGGCAGCGGTTCCGACAGATAGCGGCCGACGGTTCCTTTTCCGATGCCGAGTGTGTTGGCGATCTGGCGTTGGGAGTGCCCGGCCTCATGGAGTTCGCGGCATTTGGCGATAAGCCGGCGGCGGAGGCCGCCCGATTGCAGAGCGGGGAACACGGAATGCGCATTCCCGTTTTCCAGAAGGTCGTGCTCGCCGGCCGATCGATATTCCTTCCGAACATTGTAGTACGGACGGATCAGATGTTCTCGTTCGTCTCCAAATCCATCGAATGTGAACTTAAGGAAATTCGAAGGCTTTTCGATCCGCGCGACGGCAACGTTCGATGCATCGTAAATAAGCGGCGTGCTTCGCGGCTTGATCTGTTTAAGATAACGGGCGGATGAACCGGCAATGCTCTCGCCGATGGCAAAAATGCTGTCCGCAAAATTCGCAAGCATCTTTGAACCGGCAAGATCGTTTACGGTAAGCGGGCGAGCGAAAGGGCGCTTTGGCGTATGGGCGAGGACCAGAATCGAGAGACGTTCGCGATTCTTCAGGCTTTTTAATTCGCGCATCAGTTCGATCGCGGCCGAGGCGTTCGTGTTCGAGGTGCGCAGCCAGGAGATGTTGTCGATGATAAGAATCCGGGCATCGATGTCTTCGATAGCGACGCGGATCGAATGCGCAAGAAACGCGCCGATGTCCTTGAAGGCGGGCGGCACTTCCTGATCCGCCTTTAGCGCTCCGCGAATGCAATTGTGGTGGAAACGGCGGCGGCGGAAACGTTGTCCGTCGCCCGCTATCGTGCCGGAGTAGCGTTCGTTCAACTGCTCTCGGGTGAGCTCGAAATCGAGATAGAGAACACGCTGTGGGTCGGCCGTCATCGCAAACGGCTTGATCGGCCGGCCGCGAGCTATCGATTCGGCGATCTGCACGGCCAGAATACTCTTCCCTTTGGCAGTGTCGGCAAAAAGAATTGCCAATTCGCCCTCTAACCAGAAGTCGCCGAAAAGCTTGCGGGTTACAGACGGCGGTTCGTCCGTTTGTTGCATCCATTCGTCAGCACGACGTATGTCCAGTATCGATTGGTCACGGCTTGCGATAGCGCCGGCACGATAAGCCGTTCTCAATTTTGTCCATTTGTCCGGGCTGTTTTGTTCTTTTTTGGAAAAACCCAGTTTGGCAAAATAAGAGTCGAGGTCAAAAGGTTTGCCATCATTGTCGAGATCGGGGATGCGGGGCTTAGTCTGACTAGTCATAGTATATTCGTCTTAAATACTGTAACAATCGTTGCACAATTTGTCAAATGTTTCTTGCATGAAACTAAACCATCGAATAATTACGTTGAAACAAGCATGTTTTCTCTATGGGTTTGCCTTGCATTTAGGGCGGTTTGCGTGTTTAATGATTGTTTGCCTTAACGGGCCTCGGTCTTGCTTTAATGCAGCCCGATACGAATTCCAGCCGAAAGGAGGTGAGACGATAAATGGCTTATATTTCAGTTAACTCGAACGAATCGATAGAAAGTGCTCTGCGCAGGTTCAAACGAAAAGTGATCAGCGAAGAGATAATCAAAGATCTGAAAAAACACGCTCACTTTATTCCACCCGGCCAGAAAGCGAAGCTTAAATCGGTAAATGCCAGAAAGCGCAACCGCAGACGTTTTCGCCAACAGCGTCCGATGAACACTACCGGCCCGCGGCCGATGGGTGGCGGACAGAACCGCTAGAAAGATAAATCTAAAAAGTGAAAAAGGTGAAAAGGTGAAAAAGTACCAGAGACTTTCACTTTTTCACTTTCTTACTTTTAAATCATTTGGCGATAGATAATGAGCGAAGATAAACCCAGAATTCTGATAACAAACGACGACGGATACCACTCGGACGGCATTATCGCCCTTGAAGCGGCGATGCGCGAGATCGGTGACGTTTATACGGTCGCACCGGCTTCGGAGATGAGCGGGGCGGCACACAGTCTTACACTTGCGCGTCCATTGCGTATACGGCAGATCGACGAATCGCACTGGACTGTGGACGGCACGCCGACCGATTGCGTAACGCTTGCCCTGAATCAGATACTTCTACCCGATCTTCGTCCGCATATCTGCGTTTCGGGAATAAACCATGGTGCAAACCTCGGCGACGACGCGACATATTCAGGAACGGTCGCCGGTGCACTCGAAGCAACGATACTTGGGGTTCCCGGTCTTGCATTTAGTTTGGCCGCGACACGCAGCCACGACTTCACGGAGTCAGCAAAGGTCGCAAAAGAGGTTACCCAAAAAGCGCTTGCCGAGGGCATTCCGGAGGGCACGCTATTGAACGTAAACGTCCCGAAAGGCGCGGCGAAAGGAATTAGAATCACCAAACAGGGATTCAAATCGGCACGCCCGGTCATCAGCGAACATATCGACCCGCGTGGAAAATTATATTATTGGATAGGTGAAGTCCGCGAAGGATTCAGGGCCGACGGCGGCACCGATTTTGAGGCCGTTGATGAGGGTTATGTTTCCGTTACGCCGATGCGGTCGGATTTGACGAACTATGCGGTGATGGAAGGCTTAAAAAGTTGGGAGACTTAGTTAAAACCACCCGCTTCCGCATGTGGTTTTGAAATGAATGAACGGGATTGCCCAAAAAACAAACGCGTCGGACGGTTACGAGATACCGCGTGCACGACTCGTCGAGCATCTGATCGGGCATTACAAAATTGGAGACGCTCGAGTTTTGTCGGCGATGAATAGCGTGCCGCGGCATTTGTTCGTGCCTGATGCTCTTCGGGCACAGGCCTACAAGGACAATGCCCTGCCGATCGCCGGCGGACAGACCATTTCGCAGCCGTACATCGTCGCGCGGATGACGGAATTGCTCGAATTAAAAGGGCAGGAACGCGTGCTTGAAATCGGTTCTGGTTCGGGGTATCAGACGGCGGTGCTTGCGACTCTTGCAAGGAAAGTCTTTGCGGTGGAGCGGCTTGCGAGCCTTGCGGCAGAGGCGAAAGAGCGGCTGATGCGGCTCGGTTACAGAAACGTCTCGTATCGGACAGCCGACGGCACGACAGGTTGGGAGGTTTATGCTCCATTCGACGCGATACTCGTCGCCGCCGGCGGCCCTGGCATTCCCGAACCGCTTGTCCGACAGCTTGAGATAGGGGGGCGAATGGTAATTCCGGTCGGCCAGGATCAAAAAACGCAGAATCTTGTACGCATAACGCGAACCAAAAAAGGATACGAAACAGAAAATTGCGGCCCTTGCGCTTTTGTGCCGCTGATCGGCGAACACGGGTGGAACTAAATGGAATCAATAATCGATTTTATATATCAACTGAAGGATTATCTGAATCCGAAGATCATCATTGACTGGATGCTGTTAAAGCTTGGCGTCTATGTTTATGTCGGCTTGTTTCTTATCGTATTTGCCGAGACAGGTTTAGCAATAGGGTTTTTTCTGCCCGGAGATTCGCTACTCGTCGTTGCAGGACTTTTTGCGGCAGCCGGCAAGCTTAATCTTGCGGTGCTTATGATCACGCTGTTTATTGCTGCCGTGATAGGCGATGCAGTCGGATATTATTCAGGCAAAAAAATCGGACCGGCTATCTTTAACAAGCCTAAATCAAAATTTTTCAACCCCAACCACTTAAGAAAAGCTCACGAATTTTACGAGAAACACGGCGGCAAAACTATTATCATTGCGCGCTTTGTTCCGATCGTCAGAACATTTGCTCCGATCGTCGCCGGTGCGGCCGACATGTCTTATCGTCAATTTCTAGCCTACAACGTTTTCGGCGGTTTGTTTTGGGTAAGCAGCATGCTCCTCGCAGGATATTTTCTCGGTGGATTGGTCGAACAATTCATGCGAAACGTGTTCGGCATCGAAGGATTCCTACTCGAAGACCACATTGACAAGGTAGTGATTATCGTGGTTCTCTTGTCGATCCTTCCGATCATTATTGAATTCATCCGGGCCAGGCGCGAGCGAAAGCAAGACGCTGTGGTTGAAGCCACCGAGACCGAAGCGTAATGCAGTTTGACTTAGCCCGTGCGGTAACCTAGACTCTTTTATTGACCTGTCGGGGCGTGGCTCAGCCTGGTAGAGCGCACGGTTCGGGACCGTGAGGTCGGAGGTTCAAATCCTCTCGCCCCGACCATTTGAAATTGAACTAGTGAAAAAGGGTAAAAGTGAAGCATTGTCACTTTTGCCCTTTTTCCTTTATCACGCTATTCGACCTGATAGGTGGCGACGCTTGTCGGCGTTTCGTAACAGCGGACTTTGTAAACCTTTACGCGGTCATCGCCGACGCGGCCATTCAGATAATCAACGAAATAGCGGGCAATATTTTCGGCTGATGGATTAAGTTCCTCGTCGAATGGCGGAAGTTCGTTTAGATTGCGGTGGTCGAGGTAACGAACTATCTCGTCCGCCGCTTTTTTCAGATCGCCAAAATCTATCAGCAGCCCGATATTGTTAAGCTCTTCGCCGCGTGCAAATATCTCGATCTTATAATTGTGACCATGCAAATTCTCGCACTTCCCCTTGTACCCTCGCAACTGGTGCGCCGACGAGAAATTGCGTTCGATCATTACTTCGTAAAATCCTGCCATATAGGTCATTCCCAAAGACCTTCTTCATCATACTCGATTCCATTGTCTTCCAAAAATTTGCGGAATTCGTCTTTGTAGCCAAGCGTCTTGTGAATCTTTTTCTGCCGCGCAATGTAGTCCTTTTCAATCTCATCGTGCGTTCGGCTCACCGTAACCGCTGCATGCGATTCCTGCCATTCGAAACCCGGACTCCATTTTCGAATGAACTTCGCGCTTCGTTCTTTTACGCGGTTGATGATCCGGTCAATTGACCAGTCGCGAGCGTTTACGTACAAAATGTGAACATGTTCGACATCTCCGCCAATTGTCAGCGCAGGCGCATAACATTCGTCGTAAAGAATTTTGGAAATCTTGTCGTAAAGAAACGGCTCTATATTGGAAGTGATAATCGGCTGTTGATTCTTCGTCGAAAAAATCGTGTGAATAAGAATCGTTCCGACGGTTAACGGTGTTCCTCTTTAAAAATCGAAACTTCGCTTGCATAGTTGAATGATAAATCAAGATATTATTGTAGCATGCAGATTTGAAAGTATTATCTCCACATCTTGTAAATCACTCGTTATTCTCATCCTAGGCAGGCTCTGCAAAAAATCCCGGCCGGATCCTTTCGTGCGGATACGCGGGTCGAGGATTGCGATAACGCCGCGGTCGGTGCGGCTGCGGATGAGGCGGCCGATTCCTTGTTTCAGCGAGATCACGGCTTGCGGGACGCTGTAATCGAAGAAAGATTTGCCACCGTTTTCATCGATGAAGCGCGAGCGGGCGGCGACTATCGGGTCGGTCGGGACGGCAAATGGGAGCTTGTCGATTATTACGCAGGAAAGCTGTTCTCCCTGAACATCCACGCCCTGCCAGAAACTTGCGGTTGCAAAGAGGACGGCGTGCGGAGTTTCGCGGAATTTTTCCAGCAATCCCGCCTTCGACATTGTTCCCTGTAAAAAGCATGGATAATTTACGCGATTGGAAACGAGTTCGTATAGCGCATTCATCGAGGCATTGCTTGTCGCGAGCACGAACGCACGTCCCTCAGTAACTTTCAACAGCTTTATAATTTCGCCGGCGGCAAGCTGTGTAAATTCCGGTGAGCGCGGGTCGGGCATCGCCTTTGGCAGATAAAGAACAGCCTGTTTTTCGTAATCGAAATTCGATTCCGCCGTAAAGCCGTTCGTTTTCGCCGTGTCGAGTCCGAGACGTTCGCGGACAAAGTTGAAGCTGCCGCTGCTCGAAAGCGTGGCGGAAGTAAGAATGCAGGTCTCGACCTTGTCGAAGAGTTTTTCGCGTAAAAGTTCGGAAACATCGACAGGCGACGCTCGCAGAAATATTCCCTTGCCTCGGCGTTCGAGCCAATAGACATAATTGCGTTCCGATTGCGTTACGACGAAATCAAGATCGAACCGCGTCTGCCGCGTCCGGCGAAGAAGGCTGTCGGCTTCGGGAATTTTTTCGGCGTGAGCGTCCATTATTACTTCAAGCCGGCCGAGTGCTCCGTCGAGCGCGAAATATGCCTCGCCAAGCGGCGTCGGCGTCGGGCCGCCGGATGAAGTTCGAAACGAAAATGCGTCGGCCGCGAGCGGATAGCGTCCGTCGTTTCTTGCCTGTGTAAAACGTATCCAAAACTGATCGGCGAGTCCGACGATCTTTGCCGCGAGTTTGGTAATGTCCCGCGTGACCGCTGCGTCGGTGATCGGCAGATTGTCGGAATCTCGGACAAGTTCGTCGATCTGAAAATTCGAAACCTGAAAACCGAAATAGTCCGACGCGATGTCCTCTATCAGGTGAGCCTCGTCGAAAATGACCGCACCGTAATCAGGAATGACCTTGCCGAACTGATTGCCGCGAACGTTCAGGTCGGCAAAAAAGAGATGGTGATTGACGATAACTATGTCGGCGTCTTCGGCACGGGCTCGCATCCGCGTTATGAAACAGGGCTCGAAATCAGGACATTTTTGCCCGATGCAGATGTCCGATTTGGCATTAATACGGTTCCAAAAGGAAAGATTTTCGGGAAGATCGACGAGTTCGCGGCGGTCGCCGGTTTGAGTGTCTTTCACCCATTCGCTTATTTGGCGGAAATGATCCATCTGGTCAAGGCCGTCGAGGATCGGCTGGCTTTCGGCCTTCTTTACGCGGTAGAGACAGGCGTAATTCGATCGGCCTTTCATATATGCCGCCGTGAATTTTTTCGGCATTATCTTTTGCAGGAACGGGATGTCTTTTTCCATCAACTGTTCCTGAAGATTTTTCGTGCCTGTGGAGATGACGATGCGCTTGTTATTTTTTAATGATTCGGCGATGGCAGGTATCAAATACGCCAGCGTTTTGCCGGTTCCGGTTCCGGCTTCGACGATAAGGTGTTTTTTGTTTTCAAACGCCCCGGCTATCGCGTCGGCCATTTTTATCTGGCCATCGCGGTATTCGTAATTCGGGTGAAACTTTGCTATTAGGCCGTCGGGGCCGAAGATGTCGTCCATTTACTTACAAATTTATGCAGAGTTTCCAAAATATCGTTGACATGAAACTTGCAGGTCTGTGATGATATTATTTTGTTCGCAAACCTAGCGTCGTGCAAATCGTCTTCCGGGAATGCACCTCATAGAGCCGTCGTTGACGGCAAGACGGCATTCTTTGAAAATGCACGGCTGCATTTTCAATTCACCTTAATCCCCATAAGCGTAAAGAGCGCGTTTGGCGGTAAACATCGAGGCTTTAACTTTTTCCGGCCAGAGGAGGCTTTTTTATGCACAAGATTTCCCGACCCGATTCCAATTGGAAAATTCTCACAGTCCTTTTCGTACTCGCCTCTATCGCGGCTTTGTTCGCTTTGCCGTCACATTTCGTTTCCGAGGCGGTTAGCGGCAAAGGCTTAATCGAACGGACTAAAAGCCACGATGACGCCTTGCCGAATTACGACATTCGAAACGACAAAAAGGCATTCGAGAAAGTCGCGGCGTTCCGCGATTCACGGAGCGTTTCGGCTGCCACGGTCGCTGATATTCGCGAGAGCTTTGTTCGCGGCGAGGAATTGCTAAAATCTCGTGTTCCGAGTTTGAAGATAGAGTTCAATTCTGATATTCGCATCCCGGAAGTTATATCGCCCGACGTGAAGCAAGGCCGGAACTTCCTCACGGGCGCGAGCGGCGAAAAGCGTTCGGACGTGCTTAAAGCTTTCTTGAAGCAGAATAACGATCTTGTCGGAACGACCGAAGTTCAAATTGACAGGTTAAAGGTGTTTTCTGACTACACAAACCCGGACGGCAATCTCTCATTCGTCGAACTAAATCAGGAGATCAATGGAATTCCGGTGTTTCGCGGCGAGGTAAAGGCCGGTTTCACAAAGAACGGCGAGATCATCCGCGTGATAAACAATTTAGCGCCGGGACTCGATTACGACGCTCTTTCAACCGATTTCCGCGATCCACTGGATGCCGTGAAAGCGGCAGCAGGATCTATCGATCATAAGCTGCGGGCTGACGAGCAAACACAAAACCAGGGTTCATCGACCAACTTGAAATCTATATTCGGAACCGGGGATTGGGCGACGACCGCCGAAAAAATGTACTTCCCGACCGAACCGGGTGTTGCGGTACCAGCGTGGCGAGTTTTGATATGGCAGCCGGTAAACGCCTATTACGTAATCGTAGAGGCAGAGACTGGCACGATGCTTTGGCGAAAGAACATCACCGAAGACCAAACGCAAGCCGCTACTTATCAGGTTTATTCTAATTCGAATGCGATGGCCGTATCGGCGGAATCTCCTGCTCCCTTGACGCCGGGGCCGATCAGCCCGGTTTTGGGAACACAAGGGCCGCTTCTGACCAGAAACAGCATAATACGTATCGGAAACGAAGCTCCTTACGCATTCAATAACAACGGCTGGATAACCGACGGACAAAACATCACCGATGGAAACTCGAACGAGGCAGGAATCGACCGAGTTACCCCGAACGGCGTCGATGCGCCGCAGCCTGGTGACGGAACGTGTCCCGGAGCAGGATGCCGCGTGTTCACATCAACCTGGAACCCTCCGCCGGGAAGTCCAGCACCCGGCGACGCTCCTCTAACCCCGCAGGCACAGCGAGGAGCTGTCATACAGATGTTTTACGCGATGAATCTGTATCATGACGAACTCTATCGCCTTGGATTCACCGAACAAGCCCGCAATTTCCAACAGAGTAATTTCGGCCGCGGCGGTGTTGAGGCCGATCGCGTCTCATCCGAGGGACAGGATTCGAGCGGAACGAATAATGCTAACTTCTCGACGCCGGCCGACGGCGGCCGCGGCCGCATGCAGATGTACATTTTCACGGGCCCCGACCCGGATCGCGACGGCACCACCGACGTTGACATTATTTATCACGAAGCGACACACGGCACATCGAACCGCCTTCACGGAAACGGAAGCGGTCTGTCTCTGAATATGTCACGCGGCATGGGCGAAGGCTGGAGCGATTTCTATGCTCATGCGATGCTTTCGGAACCGGGCGATCCACTGGCGGGAATATACACGACCGGTGGTTACGTTTTGGTCACGCCATCCTATTTCGGTAATTTTTATTACGGCATCCGCCGCTTTCCGAAAGCGATAATGTCGTTTACCGGCGGCCCGCTGAACCGGCCGCATAACCCACTTACATTTGCCGATATAGATTCGACACAGATCAACATTAGCGACGGAGCTTTTTCGCCTTCAGGCGGCGGCTCGGCCGATCAGGTGCATAATGCGGGCGAAGTATGGAGCAGCGCTCTTTGGGAAGTCCGTGCCAGGTACATAACGCGATTGGGGTGGGAAACAGGCAATCGAAGAGTTCTACAGCACATTACGGACGGAATGAAACTCGCGCCGCTTGGCCCGACGTTCCTGACCGAGCGTGATGCTATCATCGCTGCTGCTTTGGGGGGCGGCACGGCGGCGGACGTGGCCGATATTTGGGCCGGTTTTGCAATACGCGGAATCGGAGCATCGGCCAGCATTCAGAATACTGGCAGCGGAACAGGAACGGCACGCGTTACACAGGCGTTCGATCTTCCGAACCTTTTGCAGACCCCTGCATTTGCTGTAAGCGACCCGCTTGGAAACAATAACGGCTTCGCGGAACCAGGCGAGAACATTACGCTTACGATCCCGCTAAGCAATAATACCGGGAACGACGCAATTGGCGTAACTTTGCAGGTAGTCGGCGGTGGGACAGCAAACTATGGAACCATATCAAACGGATCGTCTCCGAGCCAGAATGTGAACTACACCGTGCCGTCGGTTACGCAATGCGGAAGCGTGCTTACATTGACATTCAACGTCAATAGCAGTCTTGGGCAGACCAGTTTTGTAAGAACAATCATAATCGGGGTTCCGGGCACGTCCACGCTCACGCAGAACTTTGACGGCGTAACGGCTCCAAATCTCCCGGCAGGTTGGACGGCAACACCGGTGCAGAACGGCGTCAATTTTGTGACGTCGGCGAACAGCCCTGATTCAGCACCAAACTCGGCGTTTGCACTCGATCCTTTAACTGTCGGCGGTGGAACCGACCTTACATCGCCGACTTTTACGGTAAATTCGCAGGCCGCGACCGTTTCGTTCAGCAACAGATACGATACGGAGCCCGGATGGGACGGCGGCGTGCTCGAAATAAGCGTCGGCGGAGGTGCATTTCAGGATATCGTTACGGCCGGCGGATCTTTTCGGCAGAACGGATACAATGGAACGCTCGGGGCAGGGACGAACAATCCACTCTCCAACAGGCAGGCCTGGAACGGACTTTCCGCCGGATATCTTATGACTGTGGCCCAGTTTCCTGTATCGGCTGCGGGTCAGAACATTCAATTAAGATGGCGTTTCGGAGCCGACGACAATACCGTAGGCCAAGGACCAAATCCCGGCTGGCACATCGACAATATCAGCGTTGTCGGCAATTACACCTGCTCGTCCATCAACAATTTCGACGCCCGTGCCGATTTTGACGGAGACGGCAGAACTGATATTTCGGTTTACCGCCCGGGCGAAGGCAATTGGTATCTGAACCGTTCGACCGCCGGATTTACCGTTATCGGATTCGGACTTTCCGAAGATGTGCTTGTTCCGGGT
This sequence comes from Blastocatellia bacterium, assembly GCA_052387555.1. Taxonomy (GTDB): domain Bacteria; phylum Acidobacteriota; class Blastocatellia; order Pyrinomonadales; family Pyrinomonadaceae; genus OLB17. Next base: position 17,661 of record JBQTJB010000107.1, read on the forward strand.
GATTACGACGGCGACTTCAAAACGGATGTAGCGGTTTGGCGGCCTTCGAACGGCATTTGGTATTTGCTCAGGAGCACCGGCGGATTTGCAGCTGTCCAGTTCGGACTAACGGGCGATATTCCGGTCGCGGGCGACTACGACGGCGACGGAAGAACCGACATTGCGGTTTTCCGTCCTTCGACAAATGTCTGGTACTCACTTAACAGCGGCGGCGGAACCTCGATCGTTCAATTCGGAGCGGCGGGTGATATTCCGGTTCGCGGCGATTACGACGGTGACAATAAGACCGACATTGCAATTTACCGCGGCGGACAATGGTGGATACTGCGCAGCACCGGCGGCGTCAGCGTTGTAAGCTTTGGCATTGCAACAGATAAACCTGTGCCGGCCGATTACGACGGTGACGGCAAAGACGATATTGCCGTTTTCCGTCCAAGCGACGGAGTTTGGTACATAATCCGCAGCTCGAACGGAGCGATAGATTACATTCAGTTCGGAATCTCGACAGATGTTCCCGTTCCGGGCGATTACGACGGCGACGGCAGAAAGGATCAGGCGGTTTTTAGAAACGGCCTCTGGTATCTGAACCGTTCGACGAGCGGATTTGCGGTGGCATCATTCGGTATTGCGACCGATAAAGCAGTTCCAACGGGATATATCCCTTAAATGGGTTTACGAATGCCCAATAATATTAGCGGCGGGTCGAATTTACGGCCCGCTTTTTTTGATTTGCGGAAACTATTCTCAATTGACATTATTTGTCTTTATTCAAGAAAAAAACCGTTCTACGGGAAGGTGCCGAGAGTGTTCGATGCGCATTGACGATTCAGACAAACTCTGGTACAACTATCTCATTCTTTTTTGTTCACTGTTTGGGAAAAGCCCAAAAAGTATTTTTAAGGCAGTTTTGCATTAATTTCCCGGTCATCCTTTATTTATACTCATTTATACTCATTTGCATTTCGCTTTTT
>JBQTJB010000108.1:0-11701 GCA_052387555.1 Blastocatellia bacterium
TCCGAGTTTAGATTCAACTATAGAAAAGAAAACCTTTATTCAATTCTATTGAAAATTATCAAATATCTCTGACTTAACTAGTCATGACCCTTGTTTAATAATTTGCGTCGATCATTTTCGAGTGCGACCCACTCGGATACTATTTCAGGCAAACGCTCAACAACCTCATAACCGAACAATGCTTCATTAATGTACCCCATATGGAGCATATCGATTATGCGGCATAGGTAAGACCGTCCCATATTCCACCAAGCATTAAAATCGTCCACCATCAAATAATGCTTAACGTCGATTTTCTCGTGCTCGCGCAATTCTTCTAGCTCCATGCCGTCTAAAAGCGTTTCGTAAACACCGTCTGCGACACGGCTGCCAAAAGTCGTGGTGTAATAATATTCCTTTATTTCCCACACCGCGATTGGATTTACAGTACCTGGAAATGCTCCGTCAACACGCCTTGCGAGTGTTCGCAATGGTGCTCCCGTTAATGTTACAGAAGTTAGCTTACGCGGATCGTAATCACAAGATATGCCTCGTGAATTTGCCTCGATCAGCATATTTATTATTCCAGTGAAATAAGCCCGAGCCTTCATCTTGTCTTTTTGCTTGTTCATTGGAAGCGGACATTTTGGTTTAAGTTTCTTTCTGAGATATTCAAAGGTCTTTGCGGCTTTAGCTGAATCCATTAAATGATTGCGAACGTGATTATTTAGCTCATCGGCTCTAAACTGAAAATAATCAACAAGACGTTGCCCTAATACCGTCGCATTGCCACTTTGATCGACGACATGAGAACTGCCAAGACCAATTTTTTCAAGTCCCAGCTTCAACTCGGTTACATTGGGGATTCTTACCTGACCTGTGCCACGTTGAGTATAGCCAAGTTCTTCACTCAGGCTGCGAACATTCGCCCAAAAAGACTTTGGCTGATTTAGAAATATCGGATTAGCTTTCATTAATAAATTTGTCCAATCTTTTAGAAAACTCTGCAACCGAAACTCCAAACAAACTGCATAGCTGACGAAGCTCTAAGAAATCTAGACGCCTTTCCCCGCTTTCGTATTTGCTGACATAAGATTGGGCTCGGCCAAGTTTTTGAGATAGAGTTATCTGCGTAAATCCGGATTCAGTTCGCAGATCGCGAAGCAGCTCTTGAAAAACCTTTTGTTCTTTGGTTCCGGTGAATTTTGGCACTTATTATGAAAGTAGTTTGAGTTGACAATTATCCCAAAAAGGGATAATCTTGGCCTTATTGCTATCAAATCCAATGCGACCTCAACAAGCACCCCTTTTCGACACCACAATCGGATACGCTAAGCCGTTCCGTTCTCAATTGTTGAAGTGGATAGGCAATAAACAACGCTTTGCACATGAAATCATTTCTTATTTTCCGACGCATTTCAATGTCTATCGAGAACCTTTTCTTGGAAGTGGTGCCGTATTAGGAACTTTGGCTCCTGTCAGAGCTGTGGGTTCCGATGCTTTTGGCCCACTTATTGAGATTTGGGAAACTGTTCAGTCATCGCCGGAGACTGCAAAGTCTTGGTATGCCGATCGCTGGAATCGCATGAATTCGGGTGAAAAAACTGAGATATACGGAGAAATCCGAGACAGCTACAATTCATCTCCAAACGGTGCAGACCTTTTGTTCCTTAGCCGTTCCTGCTATGGCGGTGTTGTTCGGTTTAGACAGTTTGATGGTTTTATGTCAACACCTTGCGGTCCGCATGACCCGATTTCACCGGAATCATTTTCCGAAAGAGTTGACACTTGGAATTTTCGTACTCGCGGAACAAAATTTGTAAGACAAGATTATGGTATTGCGATAGACGATGCCCGCCCAGGTGATTTGATTTACTGCGATCCGCCTTATTCCTACTCACAATCAATTTTATATGGCGCCCAGACATTTGATTTGGTCCAGCTATTTGAATTGATTCGGCAAGCTAAGGGTAAAGGTATATATGTAGCACTTAGTATTGACGGTTCAAAAAAATCGGGCGATTTCCTTTGTGATTTTCAAATTCCGGCAGGAGTGTTTGAACGAGAGGTAATGGTTAATTGTGGCCGTTCAATGTTAAAGCGTTTCCAAATGGACGGACAAACGCTTGAATCTGAAATTGTTCATGACCGCCTTCTTCTAACATATTGAAAATTGCATGGGTACCAGATACTAGCTGTTAGGGATTTGGTTTTTTCTACTTGGCAGTTTTTGACGGTAATCCTAATTTAAAAATCTTTGCTTTGCGTGGTATCGGTGCAGAATCTCCTCGAGAAAGCCTTCGTATGTGAATGTCGCTAAATCATAGTCAGGCTTGAGTTTGTACATCAGCGGCAAGGCGACGCGCCAGGCCATCCATAGCCGTTGCCTTTCGGTAAGGTCCCAGCGTCGACGCAGGAGATTTTCGACAACCTCGATCTCGCTTTGGCTGATTCGCGTAATGTCGGCTTGAAATCCGATCCGCTGCTGAACGCGGCGAAAAGCGGCGTCGGCAACCGGATTGGAAAACGTTTCGCGAAACGTCGGTGCCTCGTCCGCACGTTCGCGAATGACGACCGTTCCGGCGAAAATATCGCCGACGCGTTGGTCGCGTTTGTTCAGGAAAATTACGATCAGGCCGATGGAATAAATCGGAATCAGAAAACCGGGTAGGGCGTCGAAGACGCGAAGCAGATTTCGGGCTATCGCTTCCCAAAGCGTTATCGGCCGGCCGTCTTCGCGAATGACGCGAAGCTTCAGGAGCCTTTTGCCCGGCGTCTGCCCACCCCAAAGCCACTCGAAAAAGATAAAATATCCCGAAAATAAAAGAAACAGCACGAGAATCATCACAGCAATGGTCCAATTTGGAAGTTCCGAAAGGACATTCCCACTTTCGGGTTCTGTTCCAGAGAAGATATTCACGCCGGCGGCAGTGAGGAAGATATAGGCAATGATCGCGATCGCCGTGTATTGGATCGAATGATCTATTGCGGCGGCGAGAAACCGATTCCCGATCGACGCCAGCGAGAACGCGAGCGGTACCCGTTCTGGCGTCTCGATTATCAGGGTTTCCTCGGTTTCGATTATTTGCGTGTTCATATTCTGCGCCGTCCGACGCATATTATTCTGATAAATGCTACTGTTTGCAAAGACGCTTTTTTGCTTGTCAACCTTCTTAAGCGTTAATTATACTTGTTGGTGGCATTCTTGCTTCTTTGAGGATAAACGTCGTGCAGCCAAAAATACATCGCGGACGGCTTAATGCGGAAGGCTTTCGATTTGCAATAGTTGTAAGCCGGTGGAACGATTTTCTTACGTCGAAGCTCATTGACGGCGCAATAAACGCTCTGGAAAGCCACGGCGCCGATGAAGCCGGTGTTGAAATCTTCAAAGTTCCAGGGGCATTCGAGCTTTCTCTGACCGCGTTGAAACTCGCCGAAAGCGGTAATTTCGATGCGATCATTGCTCTAGGCGTAGTCATCCGCGGCGAAACCCCCCATTTCGACTACGTTGCTGGCGAAGCCGCAAAGGGCATCGGTCAGGTTGGAATGCAAACCGGTATTCCGGTAATGTTCGGCGTCGTAACCGCCAACACGCTCGAACAAGCGATAAACCGCTGCGGCGTGAAAGCAGGCAACAAAGGTTACGAAGCAGCCGTCTCAGCTATCGAGACCGCGAACCTTTTTCGCGAAATAAGCGGCGAAGCACAGATCAGGGGTAAGGAAAAAGCATTTCCACATGTCGTTTGAAAAAGAAGGAAAGAGTTCGGGAACGCGCCGGAAAGCACGCGAATGTGCTCTGCAAATGTTGTTTGCGGCTGATGTTGCAAAACCCGATGCCGAATTTTCCACCTCTGACTATTGGAAAGAGCTGGGCGATACCAGCTTTGATGACAAAACCCGCGAGTTTGCGGATAATCTCGTCCAGGGAACCCTGAAAAATCTTGAAAGCATAGACGAACGGATAAAAACCCGAGCCGAGCACTGGCGAATAGAGCGAATGGCAATCGTCGACCGCAATGTGCTCAGGCTTGCCGTTTACGAATTCCTTTTCCAGGACACGCCACACACAGTCGTTATTAACGAAGCTCTGGAAATCGCCCGTAGATTTTCTTCGTTCGAGGCAACTCAATTTATCAACGGTATTCTGGACGCAATCAAGCTCGATCTGGAAGGCTCTGAAACTCCGAGCAAACCAAAGCCCGAGAAAAAATCTCACGCGTCTTCCATCTAATTGCAGCCACAAGTCCCGCTTTCTGCTTAGATAATTCACTCAACTGCGATAAACTATTGTGTTGCATAAAATTGAATTGCACGCGAGGTTATTAATATTACTGTGAGTGATAAGACCACCAATTTATCGACGTATATTCTTGAAAATTTCGGCGCCAACGCGACTTATGTCGAAGGCCTTTTGGCCAGATACAAATCCGACCCGAACTCCGTTGACGAATCATGGCAGACATTTTTCGGCGATCTGATATCAGGTAGTAACGGCCAGACTGCGGTGCAGGCAGAAACACGACCGGTAACAAACGTGTCTTCGGCAGCGGAACCACCTAAGAAGCCATTATCGACTGCTGTTATTTCTGCCGACACTGATGCAAAACCGCTTACCGGAGCGTCGAAAAAGATCGTCGAGAACATGGAGCAGAGCCTTACGGTTCCTACTGCAACATCGCTCCGGACGATTCCGGTAAAAGTCCTCGAAGAAAATAGAAAGATCATCAACGAACATCTGCAATCGCACGGACGCGGCAAAGTGTCGTTCACTCATTTGATCGCATGGGCGATCGTCCGAGCTGCCAAGATATATCCGCAAATTAATAACGGTTACGGCGTTGTGAACAACGAGCCTTCACGGCTCGAAAACACTGGCATCAACCTCGGCATCGCTATCGACATCGAGAAAAAGGATGGCTCGCGCAATCTGCTTGTGCCTAACATAAAAGGCAGCGGCGAGATGAATTTTGCGGGATTTTTCGCCTCGTACAACGAAACGGTCAAAAAGGCACGGGATGGAAAACTTGAGATTGCTGATTTTCAGGGCACTACGATCTCGCTTACAAATCCCGGAACGCTCGGCACGGTTGCGTCGAACCCGCGGCTGATGTCCGGGCAAAGCGCGATAATCGCAACCGGTGCAATCGAGTACCCGGCTGAATATCAGGCAATGACATCCGCAGCCTTGTCGCAACTTGGGATCAGCAAGATCATCACGCTCACCAGCACTTACGATCACCGCGTCATACAGGGCGCAGAAAGCGGCTTGTTCCTAGCCAGGATCCACGAGTTTCTTGTCGGGCAACATGGTTTTTACGACGATGTTTTCAAAGACCTTGAGATGAGCTATCCGCCTCTTCGCTGGGCTGTGGATTATAATCCCTCGTTGCTCGGCGGCGACAGGTTTACCGAGCAAGCTGAAAAACAGGCGAATGTTTTGCAACTGATTAACGCTTATCGCATTCGCGGACATTTGCTGGCAGATATCGATCCTTTGAACATGACATCGCATCATTCGGCGGATCTCGATCTCGAAAATTTCGGACTGACGATCTGGGACCTTGACCGCGAGTTCATCACCGGTGGGCTTCATGGCGAAAAGACCGCAACGCTGCGTCGAATTCTGGATATTTTGCGAAAGGCTTACTGCGGAAAAGTCGGCATCGAGTACCGGCACATCCAAAGCAAGGACGAAAAGGAATGGATACGCAATCAGGTACGCGAGCAGTTCGTCGACCAGATAGCTCTCGCGCCCGAGATAAGAAAAGAGCTCCTGCAAAAGCTTATCGAAGCCGAACAGTTCGAGCAGTTTCTGCATAAAAAGTATCTGGGCCAAAAGCGTTTCTCGCTGGAGGGCTGCGAAACAGTGATCCCGATGCTCGACCAATTAGTCGAAGGAGCGTCGGCACGCGGCGTAACCGATATTTACATGGGCATGGCTCATCGCGGCCGTTTGAACGTACTCTCGAACATCATCGGCGACCCCGATAAGGGTGAAATGGCAGAGCGAATTTTCACGGTGTTCGAGGGAACGTCGCATCCGAGCTTTCCTGCGGACGAGGGGGACGTTAAATATCATCAGGGCGCGTTTGGTCTCCGCAAGACTAAGGCGGGCAAAGAGCTCACCATCCGGCTTTCCTGCAACCCGAGCCACTTGGAATTCGTCAATCCGGTTGTCGAGGGCATGGCTCGCGGGAGGCAGGACGACCTCAGAAACGGTGAAGGCAAATCGCGCGAAGAGGTTTACGATCTGATCATGCCCGTCCTTCTCCATGGTGACGCGGCTTTTGCCGGTCAGGGCATCGTAATGGAGACACTGCAGCTTGCCAATCTTCCCGGTTATCGCACGGGCGGAACTATCCACATCATTATCAACAACCAGATCGGTTTTACGACCGGCGCGGATCTGGCCAGAAGCTCGATCTATTCAACCGATGCCGCGCAGATCACTCAGACCCCGATCTTCCATATCAACGGGGACGACCCGGAGGCCGGGTATCGCGTCATACAGATTGCCATAGACTATCGGCGTCAGTTTAAGAAGGATGTTGTCCTCGACCTTGTCGGTTTCCGCCGTCTTGGGCATAACGAAGGCGACGAACCGAGCTATACACAACCGTTGATGTACGCGCGAGTAAAGGCGCATCCCGGAACGCGCCACCTTTACACGCAGCATCTGATCCGCGAAGGAATTGTCACAGAGGACGATGCGGCGGCGATGATCAGCAAGGTAGTCGAGAAGTATGAAGGAATTCTCGAACGGGCGAAACAGATCGCAGTTCAGAAACCGAAGAAGGCCGAATTGAACCCGCCCGTGGTCGAGGAAGACGGTTCAGAGATTCTTTCGACCGGTGCTTCGTACGATCTTTTGAAGACCGCGTCGGAGAAGATCTCGATCGTACCGGAAGGCTTCAACGTTAACCCGAAAATGGTCGGCCAGCTTGCTCGGCGGGCAAAGATGGGAACCGGCGAGGTGCCGATGGATTGGGGGTTTGCCGAGGCAATGGCCGTCGGTTCGCTCGTGTTGGAAGGCTATCCGATCCGTCTCAGCGGGCAGGATTCCGGACGCGGAACGTTCTCTCAGCGGCACGCATCGATGTACGACACAGTTACCGGGGAGCGTTGGTCGCCGCTCACGGAACTCAGGAATAAGAAAAATCCCAAGGCTCGCTTTTATGTTTTCGACAGTTCATTGAGCGAATCGGGCGTGCTTGGTTTCGAGTACGGCTATTCGGTGGTCTGTCCGAACGACCTTGTGATGTGGGAAGCGCAGTTCGGCGATTTCTCGAACGGCGCGCAGGTCATCATCGATCAATATATCGCCGCGTCCGAAGATAAATGGCAGGAAAAATGCCGTCTCGTTTTGCTTCTGCCGCATGGATACGAAGGACAAGGGCCGGAGCATTCCTCGGCTCGCCTTGAACGATATTTGCAGTTGAGCGCCGAAAATAATTTGCAAGTCTGCAACCCGACCACGCCGGCTCAATATTTCCACTTGCTGCGTCGGCAGGTTCATCAAGAGACAGTTCGGCCGCTGATCGTGATGACGCCGAAAAGCCTTCTGCGGCTGCCGGCGGCAAGTTCGACCGTGGAAGAATTAACGACCGGTGGGTTTCAGCCTCTTATCGACGATGCGAAGATCAGCGACCGCGCCAAGGTAAAGCGTGTCGTTATCTGCTCCGGCAAGGTCTATTATGATCTTGACGCTGGCCGCTTGAGCTCCCCACCTGTCTTAGGAGGGGTGGCTGACGGCGTGGTGGACGGCAGCGTCGCCATCCTTCGCCTCGAACAGTTTTACCCGTTTCCGGCAAAGCGGCTGGTAGAGATTTTAGAATCTTATCCGAATGCAACCCAGTTTTTCTGGACGCAGGAAGAGCCGCAAAATATGGGCGGTTGGACATTTGTCGAACCGAGACTTCGCGAAATAAAACCGGAGCGAATGTCGCTGCGTTACGTCGGCCGCGTCGCATCGGCGTCGCCGGCGACCGGTTCGTACTCGATTCACAACGCAGAGCAGGCTAATCTTGTTTCTGAATCACTTTCAATTACGATGGGCGAATCTACGGCGACGGTCTAGAAGTTCGCGCCACGCAGTATCTCGACAAACGCCGGGTCGTTGCGGACATCGTCAAAATTTATGCCGACTTTGAAAAGAATGACATTGTGGTCATGCTCGGCAACCGCCTTGCGCAGATACTCAAAGGCCTTGTCACGCTCGTTCAGGCCGAGGTGAACGTACGCGAAATGGATCGGCGAAACGTGTTTTTGTTTAGCGATTTCGGTGAGTTCAGCCAAGACTCGTCGAGCTTCCGATTCATTTCCGACTTTGCCGTTCATAAAAGCGAAATCAGTCATGAAAAATGCGCTTCCCCTCGAATTGGCAATGGCTTTTCGATAGGTCTCAAAGGCTTCTTCCCTTCTACCCATGAAGAACAAAGCTCTGGCTCTGTAATGTTGCGCGATGAGAAAGTTTGCATCCATTTGCAAAACTCTATCAGTGACCTCCAGTGTCTTATCAAATTGGCGCGACGCATTATAAGCCAAAGCGGGAGCGGCGTTAGCAGATAACGATGTCGGGTCAAGATCGATAGCTTTTTGCATTTGCACGAGACTCTCATCAAAACGCGCCTGGAACGTCAGAAATTCGCCATACCACTGACGCGTGTTAGCGTGATTCGGATTTAATTCGATGGCCCGAAGATACGACCTTTCGGCGCCGATCCAGTCGAAATCATACTGCGATTGAACATAACCCAAGACCGTGTGTGCCTCAGCCAATTCGCCGTCGATCTCGAGTGCCCGGGTCGCAGCAACGCGTGCTTTTGGCAGAGATTCTTTGTCCTGATTGACCGCATAAAACGGATAGATCGCGTAAGTTTCGGCGAGTCCGGCGTGGGCCAGGGCAAAGCCGCCGTCGAGCTCGATCGCGCGGTTGAAATGAACGATCGCGCGGTCGAGATCGGATGCCGAACACTTGTTCCAAAAAAATCTGCCGAGCAGGTATTCCTGATAAGCTTGAGCGTTTTCGGTGACTTTGCGATTGAATCTTTGACTTTCTTTTTCGTCGATCTGCAGTGCCAGTGAGCGGGTGATCTGTTGGCTGACCGAATCCTGTACGGCAAAAAAGTTTGAAAATTGATCGTCAAAATTACCAGTCCAAATCGTCGCATTATCCGAGACGCGGACCAGTTGAACATTTACCCTCACTCTGTCGCCGACACGCTGAATCCTGCCGTCAAGAACCGCGTCAACCTGCAATTCGCGCCCAATTTTGCCCAGATTCTCGCGACTGTCCGCGTATTTCAAAACGCTGCGCGTTGGGCGCACAGTTAATTGTTTCAGGGCGCTAAACTTATTCGCCAAAGCATCGGCCAGACTCACGCCTAAATACTTATCCTTCTGTTCGACGCTCAGATCTTCGAACGGCAAGATCGCGATCGTTTTGATCTCGGTCAAACTCGCCGGCTGTGCCTTTGGATAAAACCAGTATGCCCCGAGCGCAAATAAGGCGACGAGTGGAATTGCTAACCAGATCAATCTCGGCCTTGGATCTTTGGCCTTTGGTCTTTGGGTTTCGGGACTCGGAACTTGAAACTCGGAACTCGGAACTTCACCAACGTGTGAGTTGGATAAAATGCTTTCGTCGAGGATATTGTCCTCCGGGTGATCGGCCTTGACCTCTGCAATGAACTGATAACCACGATTCGGCGCGGTCAGTATAAAGCGCGGCTCTTTTGTGTTCTCGCCGAGAGCTTTTCTGAGGACAAATATCGTTTGCGAGAGGTTTGACTCTTCTACGATCGCATCGCCCCAGACGGCTTCGAGCAGTTCGTCTTTTGAGATGACGCGTCCGGCGTTTCGCACAAGATACAGCAAAACCCCGGCCGCCTTCGGCGACAGCGGCACGAGCTCGTCCGCCTCGCGCCGATAAAGCTTGTGGCTCTTTGCGTCAAGACGAAATTCCTCAAACTCGTAAACCGTTGATTCAAAAAGCTCGATCATTATACTTTGAAGACTTTTGAAAAAATTTGATTACAGTTTTGAAGATTTTTGAGACGAGGTCAAGCTAATTTGCATTTACGAGTCACAAAACTTGAATTTGAAATGAGGTGCAAAGTAATGAAGAGAGCGAAATGGTTAACAATATTTTTCTTGCTACTGGTGATTGCACTCGCGACATTTGAGCAAATTTCTCAGAATGAATCGCAGGCTTCATCGACAATGATACATCCGTCGCGTTGGAGCGACGAAGTTACGGTTATCTCTGCCGAACGCGGCAATCCGTGGATCAATGTAACTGATGGTCGAGAGATCGTCCTCGAAACGCAAGACCTTTCGTCGGAAGTTAAGGCACTGCAAGTCGGTGGTGGTTCATCACTTTCGGCGGCAACGGCTGATTTTGACGAGGACGGAATGCCCGATCTGGTGATGGGGCACACAGATGGCTCGACGGGAGCCATTTCGTTTCTTCGCGGCAACGTAGATTCGGTTTATCCGAACACGCGGGACGCGGAGGAGCGCAAGGCGAAAGGCGTTTTCACCAGTACGCCTTTTCTCGGACCGGCACGGGTCATTTCAACATCTGACCTAGTGCCGGATATTATCGTTGCCGGTGATTTTGACGCAGACGGACACTTTGACGTGGCCGTGGCAAACCGCGATGCAGATTCATTTAGTTATTTTCGCGGTGACGGCGGCGGTGGGTTTGAGTTTTCTAAGAAAGTCAGTTTATCGGGCCGAGTGACTGCAATGATCGCCGACGACGTCAACCGACGCGACGGTTTGAACGACGTGATCGTCGGATTGGATACCGGTGGTTCGGGCAAGGTGCTCTTCTTCGAACATCCATACGGGTCGATAAAAGCCACACCCGAAGTTTTCGATCTAGCTTCGCCGGTGACATTGCTCAGTACTGGTTATATCGAGGGCGACGCACGCATTGACCTTGTCGTTGCAGCCGGAAACAATCTCACGATCATCCGCGGACGTGACCGAAAATTGATGTTTAGCGACAACGGAAGATCGACGGAAACAGCAATTTTGTCTCACCGGACTTTCGATTTTCGGGTCGGGGCCGTAACTGTCGGTGAGTTTATCAAAAGCGAAAGTAACGAACAGGAGATCGCGCTTCTTGCAGATGACGGCAAAGTTTATCTGCTCGAAAAAGGCGGGAATTCATTAGCCGATTGGCGCGAGAAAACGACGGCTTCTCTGACTTCGGAATTGACGGGCGAAAATCTGCCGGTGATGCTGACGGCGCGGGTTTCGGCACGTTCAATCGATACTTTGGTGATCGGTTTTGAGAAGCAAATTCATCTCTTAACTAGCGATTTTACTGCTCCGCGAAGCGAAACGGAAGCGGTAAATTACGCGGGGCAAAAATTTGAATTGCAAACTTCGCTTGATTCGACGGACAAAATAACGGCGATTCTGCCGATGCGTCTGAACCTTGATGCTTTGAGCGATTTGGTCGTGATGAAAGATAATTCGGTTGCGCCGACCGTTGTGCAGACGGCTCCGATGGCGAGCCTTGTAGTGGATGGTACATCGCTTGCCCCCGACGAAGATCTTTCAAACAATATCTGCTGCACAGTTCTGAGCCGGTCAAGTTTTTGTAGACAAAAAAGTCTCTCTTTTCTCCTTTGATATAGATCTAGTAGTCGTGGCTGTGGGAATGTGGGAAAGCGGTTTTGGGCTTTTCCATATTTCCACAGCCGGTTTG
>JBQTJB010000109.1:0-7723 GCA_052387555.1 Blastocatellia bacterium
GTGATAGATCGAAACCGCGAGTCCACCGAGAGCAAGCGGCAACGCATACAGCTTCCAACTAGCTTTGCGAAATGCAATTCCGACGCCGATGATAACAACTAACGGGTACATTGCGATCCGCTGGTACCAGCACAGAACGCATGGCGGAAGCTCCATAATCTCGCTGAAAAACAAGCTTCCGGCTGTAGCGATCAACGCAATCACCCATGCCGCATACGGAAGCAGGTTGTTGATGCGCGCAGACAATCCGGCTTCTATTTCCCCGACGGAATCCATGACTAAATTAAATCATTTTTTGGGAGTTATGTCAGAGCGGGAGTTCTTTTTACCGATGAAGAAAACGCAATGTGCGGTAAACCTCGCCTCGACTCAACCCGCAAATCGTTGAGCCTCGGCGTTTACTGAGATCTAATCAGACTGACTTTCAGCTACAAAAGCGAACTGCCTGCCTTTGCCTTGACCTCAGACGCATCGAAACTGGCGATGGCGTCAGCCTCGGTTTCAAAAACATCGAAAACAGTGTAGAGCTTCGTAATGGTCATCAATTCAATTACGCGGTCCGGGATGTTCGCAAGCTTCAGCGTGCCGTCGTTCCTCTCAAGCGTCGCATAACCGGCGATCAATTCGCCGAGACCGCTGGAGTCGATCGTCGTAACCTTTGAAAGATTAAGCACAACGCTCTTTTTGCCTTCCTGAACAAGCAGACGAATGGTTTCGTGGAGTTGGCGGTTAGTCTCGCCAAGGGCGATCTTGCCCTCTAGATCGACGATGACAACACCCTGTATCTGACGCTTTGTGATATTTAGATCACCCATAATTTATTCCTTAAAATGAGAGAGCTGTAAGCATCGGAAGACGCGGCGGATTCCGCCTAAACCGAGAAAAGAGCAAGCTGGACTCTGAACCACTAAAGCATACTCCCATTTGTGTCCGTTTACCATATGAATTCAATTTTAATGGCGATAATACTCAGTAATCTCAATTTTAAACATTTCTTTTCCTCAACAAAAGGCTCTCTTTCCACAAAAATCTGCGTTTCATATTCGCAACGGCATGACAATATATTTGTAGTCGTAGGCGGTGTCACCGTCAATGCGGATCTGGGTGGCGGCGTTGGCGTCCTTGAACTCGAATGAGATGCGGGTCGGGGATTTAGTATCGCGGGCGGTTTTGGCTGCGGTAGAGCCTGATACATCCCCACCCGCTACCGCAGGCGGTACTGACACGGCGTCGGCGTCTTCGGCATTCTCTCTCACACTCGCGTTTCCGCCCGTATCTCCTGCGTTCTCAAGTGCTCCGACGTTGTTGAGGAATTCCTGCAGATACTGGTGGTTAAACCCGAGGACTACCTCTTCGCCGGTGTAGTCGGCGGGGACTATCTCGGCTCCCTCTCCTTCTTCGCTGGATTGGGCGGTGATCTCGACCTCGCCCTCGCGCACCGTTACGCGGATGGAGCGGTTCCGCTCGTCCGCCATAAGGGAAATGCGTCGGACGGCCAATTTCATGTCGGCCAGATCGAAGACGACCTTTTTATCATTATCCTTGGGCATTACCATTTCGTAATTAGGAAAATTGCCTGTGAGCTTGCGCGTAATAAGCAGACGGCCGCCGGTTTCAAAATAGATGTGATTCTGGTCCTCTCCAAACGAAACGTCGCCTGATTCGTCACGCGAAATCTTTACCAACTCAAGCAAAGCCTTCTTAGGTATCAACGCATCCATCGTAGATTCGATCTTCTCGTCCAATGTCTTTTCGATGAACGCCAGGCGGTGGCCGTCGGTCGTCACCATTCGGGCCTTGCCGTCGGCGAGAATGAACTTTGCCCCGCTCAGCGTAAAGCGGCTCGTCTCATTAGTGATGGCAAACGCGGTGTTCTGGATAAAATAATTGAAGATCTCGGCCGAGAGCTTTAGCGGAGCTGATTTGAAAATCGGGATTTCCGGGTACTGTTCTCGGTTTACGCCGGCAAGTCGGAATTTGGCTCGGCCAGCGGCCATCTGCACCCATTCGTTCTCTTCTTTTTTGAAATATACATCACCGCCCTCCAGAGTGCGGACGATATCGAAGAGCTTTCGGGCCTGAATGCACATCGCGCCAGGCTTTTTGATGTCGGCCTCGGCGTCGCAGCGGATCGTAACGTCGAGATCGGTCCCGACGATACGGATCGATCCCTCTCCTAAGCTCTCGATCAGTATGTTCGAAAGCACCGGAATCGTGCTCTTGCGCTCGACAACGCCCTGAATATAACCCAACTCTTCTTTTAATACGCTCTGCTTTATGCTGAATTCCATTTATGTAACTCCTGAAACCTTGCTTCCTGTTTAGCTAACTTTTGTACCTGTCCGGTCTTTTACTTACTCTAATAAAAAACAAACCTGTTTATATATATAGTACTACTAATAGTGTCTGTGGATTTGTGTAAAAGCGGCAAAAGCCCTTACAAAATCTATACTTTTTCGTCCACAGCAACTTGTGGAAAACTTGTGGAAAAAGTCTTCAATGCATGGAAAACTTTTTCGCGTCTTTCTTTTCCACCTTCTTCCACAACCTCGCTTACAGCAACGCTGCGGAAAAGTGGAAATTCTTTTTCAAGTGCTACAAATAATAGAGATACAGACGCCACGTCCCGAAACTGCATGTGAATATCTTTCTCCTGCATAAGAGGCACAAACTCCTTTAACTAGCTGCAAAGACTGTCTATTAGGCTGCTGACCGTATTGTGGAAAACCCGATCTTCTTTCGTAAGGTTCTCTATCTTCTCAACTGAGTGCATTACCGTCGTATGATGCTTGCCGCCAAACTCCCGCCCGATCTCGGGAAAGCTGTGTTTTGTAAGGCGTTTGCACAAGTACATCGACACCTGACGCGGAACTGCGACGGCCCGCGAATTATTTTTAGATTTCATCTCGTCGACCGTAAGTTTATAGTGCGATGCAACAACGCGTGCGATGCGTTCCATCGTCAAACCCTCCGGACGTTCGCTGTCGATGATGTTCTTTAGAGCGTCTTGGGCGAGCATCTTCGAGATAGGAACGCCGCGAAGGCTGGCGATAGCCACGAGTCGGACAAGCGACCCCTCGAGCTCGCGAACATTGCTCTTGATCTTGCTGGCGATGAAGATGGCGATGTCATCCGGAAGATCGATGCCGTCCAGGTCAGCTTTGCGTTTCAGGATAGCGACTTTTGTTTCGAGATCTGGCGGTTCGATGTCTGCGATCAACCCCCATTCGAAACGCGAATGCAGGCGTTCCTCCAATGTAGGAATTTCACGTGGCGGGCAATCGCTTGAAATAACGATCTGCTTCTGGCTGTTGTGCAGGGCGTTGAACGTATGGAAAAACTCTTCCTGTGTCCGCTCCTTTCCAGCGAAAAACTGAACGTCGTCCATCAGCAGCACGTCGATAGACCGGTACTTCTCGCGAAATGCATGTGTTTTGTCATAACGTATTGCGTTGATCAGCTCGTTCATAAATTTTTCCGAGGTGATGTAAGAAACGCGCAGGTGACGGTTGTGTTGCTTTATCGAATGGCCGATGGCGTGCATCAAATGTGTCTTGCCGAGGCCAGTGCCGCCGTAGATGAAAAGAGGATTGTAAGTTTTGCCCGGCGTGTCGGCAACGCCGAGCGACGCGGCGTGAGCGAATTGGTTAGACGTTCCGACGACGAACTTTTCAAACGTATACTTAGGGTTAAGCGAATCTTCGACTGGTTCGATATCGACAAAGTTCGGCGATGTTGACGATGGGAACGACGACGGCCTTCGGTGCGAAGGCTGGCTTTGCGGTTCCTTGTCGTCATCGGCGAGATCGAAGAAAAGTTCGTCCTTATTCTCAGCGGCTGCCGCATCGATCGCCCAATCGATCTTATAATCAGATAGCGTGAAGCCGTTCAAGATATCATCAAGCAGTTCCGTGTAATATCTTGTTACCCAATCTTTAGTTACATTGCCAGCACGAAGACGTATGGTCTTTGAATCTTCATCGATCCCTTCAAACCTTATCGGCCGAAACCACGATTCAAAAATATGTTTGTTGAGACGTTGCTCGACGACGGTTAAGACGTGGTTCCAAACGTCAGTTTTCTCTACGAGAGTTTCCACCTAAGGACTCCGACTAAAGGAAATAAACTTCCGAAATATTGTTAGAGCATAAGCGATCTTTCGAAACCTGAAAAACCACAGTGGGACGATTTCGAATAAGCTCTGTAATTCGTTTGATCTTCGCGAGTTTATAGCTATTGAAAAAGTGAGGCGGGGATGTTTTCCACAAGATTTTCCACAGAGCTGTGGAAACACGCCTAATACTTAAAGTGACACTTTAAGTTATTTATTTTCAATGCTTTACAAGGGCGACTTTATCAAAAACGGGTGTCAGATTAACACAGACGAAATATCAATGCAAACAGAAATCCACAGAAAAAAAATAAACATTGTAATGGGTCATAAGCGCTTTTTTATGCAATAATTTGGCACCGATCCCGGCAAGCAAAATGAGTTGTTTTGTGATAAAACCGACCCCAAATCGGCACTTTTTTGGAGATTTTTTTTCATGCCAAAAGGCTCGTTGCAAAAAGAAAAAACCAAAGCCTTTGAAACACGCCTTATAAAAGAGTGCAAGGGGTTGATATACCCGAGCGAAACGGACGGCACTTTCGAACCTTTTTTTGGAGGCGAAGCGAAAAAAGGTTTACGAGAAGTTCTGCGAAAAGCCCCCGGTTCCGATTCGAAAACAAAAATAGAGGAAGTCGAATTCGATAAGTTCTTTGAAAGCCTGATAACGGAAAAAGATTGGTTCACCGCCGGCCAAAGAAAAATGGCAAAACGATTTGCAAAGTTACGCGACCTGATGGAATCCGAACTTAAAGAAATAAAAGTCTTTCGCGTTGGGCGAATAAGGATCGAAATCTACATTGTCGGCATCGACAAAACAGGAATGATAATGGGAGTGAAAACGTTCGCCGTTGAAACGTAAAATTTTCCAACCATAGCTACTCAACACTGAAATTCGCATCGACCACAGCCGGAACTTCCGCCGAATGGCGATTGTCGAGCACCAGAAAATACGTTCCGGGTTCGACCGTTCGTTCTATCCGTCCGCCTGGCACGACGCCGGTCGAAACGATCGTAGCAAATTGAGAACCGTTCCTCCATTTTTCGAAGTTTGCCGAGTCCAGAAGATAACAACCCACGCGTGGTTTTTGACCGCCGACCGTAAACCTGCCGAACACTTTAGATCTTTTTGCAACGGCAATCCTGTACGAGAGAAAATCTTTTGCAGGGACATTGACCGTTCCGACAACAATAGTGCCGAGCGTGTTTTCGACTATCGGTTCCGGCCTGGCCGGCGGGGGTTCTGTCCGATTGATGCGGATCGCGTTGATGACGATGAGCAGCAACAAGACACCTCCGCCAATCTTCAGCCAGAAACCGTAATTTCGTTTTTCTTCAGGAACGATTGTCGGTTCAAAGGTCGACGAAGTCTCGGAAACAGCAATCGGGTTTAAGGTCTCATCCGCATCGTGTTCGCACGAGAAACATATTCCGTCGTACACCTGATCGCTGCCGCATTTTGCACAAGTTGCCATGGCTTAAAAAAATTTCCCGTATGCGAAATTTAGTCTAAAGCCGTCCCTAAATCAACATCTCTTTGTTTTAATTTTCCTGAACGAATTTGGTCAGAAACTCTTTGATCTGATCTCGCACGCGGCGGAATATTTTCAAACTTTCTTCATCGTCCACAACACCCGCTGCGGGTGGATCTTCAAAGCTGTGGTGCAATCTGTTCGCGTTGCCCGGAAACGCCGGACAGGTTTGATTTGCGTTGTCACAGACGGTAATTATGTGATCGAAATGCTGTCCCGCAAATTCACTCACCGATTTTGAACGATGGCCGCTGATGTCTACACGAATCTCTTTCATGGCTTTGATCGCCTCGGGTCGAACGATGCTCGGCTCAACACCCGCGCTTTCCACGTCGAAACGTCCGCCGCCGATGACGCGCAGCAAACCTTCGGCCATCTGGCTGCGGGCGGAATTTCCAGTGCATAAAATCAAAACTCGCTGTTTATTCTTCATTGTTACGAAATAGCCAACGTATCAAAATAGCAGCAACTGCCGCACCGATAAACTGAAAAATGATGAATCCGGGAACGTCGGCGGGTCTAATGCCGGCAAATGTGTTGCTTGCGGCACGGGCGAGCGTCACCGCTGGGTTCGCAAACGATGTCGACGACGTAAACCAGAACGCGGCCACAATGTAAAACGCAGCCGCATACGGCACGGCCTTGCTGTTATTTCGCAAAGTACCGTGTATCACCAAAATAAGGCCGAACGTCGCGATAAATTCGCTTAAAAGCTGAGAACCGCCGGTACGCACTTTTTCTGAAGCAAAAACTGACGGAAAATCGAACATCAGGTTCGCTAACGCAACGCCGAGAAACGCTCCCGCAATCTGTGCAGCCATATAAACCGGAACTTCGCGCCAGCGGAAATTACCGAGAATCGCATCGACCAACGTGACCGCCGGATTGAAATGGGCTCCCGAAACACCGCCGAACGCATTTATCAAAGCGATCAAAGCCGAGCCGACCGCGATGCTGTTTGCAAGCAGGGTTAACCCCTCGTTTCCGTCCGACAATCGTTCGCCCATTATTCCGGAACCGATGATAGACGCGAGCAGAAACGCCGAGCCGATAAATTCCGCGAAAGCGCGCTTCGTTAAGTTTATTTCCATCGCTTATACGGCTAGAGCGTCTTCGCAACACGCTGTGTCAACGGTAAAATCACCGGTCGATCTATCTTTTCTGACCACAAACACTTCCCAGTCCCGATCAAACAGAACATCTGGTTTTCGTGCTCTTTCCTTGCCCGTAACCGGACGTTCGGTTTGTACTAAGGGCTTGATTATCTTTGTTCGCGAACATGCCGAAGCCATAATCGAACCTCCAAAATATTAGCAGCAGCCAATTGCCGGTTGCGCGGCGTCTTTCGAAATTCCGACCGGTGCTGTTGCGCAGCACACGGAGTCGCCTGCCTTGCCCTGCCCTTCCGGCAAATTATCTTCCTTGACTACGAAGACTTCCCATTCGTTCCCGTCCGGATCGCTGACCCATGATTTGTCCTGAACGGCGTAGCAACAGGCCGTATCCATTTCGTCAAACGTCGAAAGACCGGCATCTACCCAACGCTGCTTCATCGTAAGAACATCTTCAGTGGAAGCGACCTGTATGCCAAGATGTGAGAGAGCTCCTCGTTCGCCAAAAGGAACCTGATTGAGCGTGAAATTGAGCGGCGGATTATGTACGTCGAACTTTGCGTAACCGGTGCGGACCTTGCTCGGTTCGATGCCGAACATTTTTTTGTAGAAAGAAATGCTCGTTTCAGTGTCGCGTACGTTTATCGCCAAGTGTGCCTTTAATGTCTGAATCTGTGTGTTTTCGGTTGCCATGATCGTATAACTCCTTTATGATTTCATTTGTCAGATATGCTTAAACATATTAGACAATTCATAATATTGTGATTTATCGGATATGTCAACACATATATGATTTTTTTTGAAGTTTTATTCCAATGGACAAAAAAGAAGCATTTGATACGGAGCTATTTTTCGCGGCGCTAGCTGACAAAACGCGGCTAAGGCTTTTGAATCTGATCGGCGACGAAGAGGTGTGCGTTTGTTTTTTTGTAGAGGTTTTGGGCACAAACCAGCCGAAAATCTCGCGGCAT
>JBQTJB010000110.1:0-15355 GCA_052387555.1 Blastocatellia bacterium
GAAACGCAGTAACTCGCGTCTCTTGTCTCAGGTCTAATGTCTTATCTATCGTCCCACGCCAACGTAATCGAAGCCCATCTCGCGCATGTCCGAGGGCTCGTAGATGTTTCTGAGATCGGCGATCTTCGGGGCATTTAGAAGCTGCTTGACACGTTCCATGTCGAGGGCGCGAAACTGGTTCCATTCGGTTATGATAACGAGAGCATCGGCCCCATTGATAGCGTCGTACTCGTCCGATGCGTAGTCAAGCCCCGTGATGTAGTGTTTCGATTCTTCCATCGCAACCGGATCGAATGCCCGGACGGTCGCCCCGCGTTCAATCATCGTGTGTACGATCTCGATCGCCGGAGATTCGCGCATGTCATCGGTTTCCGGCTTGAAAGAAAGTCCCAGAACGCCGATCTTCTTTCCATTCAGCCCGCCGACGAGCTTTTCTATTTTTGGGATCATTGCGTCACGCTGGCGGTCGTTCGCTTCGATCACCGCATCGACGATTCGCGTTTCCACGCCGAATTGGTCAGCCACGGTTGTCAAAGCACGCGTGTCTTTTGGAAAGCATGAGCCGCCATAGCCCGGTCCCGGATGAAGAAATTTTCGGCCGATGCGGTTGTCCATTCCCATTCCGCGTGCGACGTCGTGAACGTCGCATCCGATAGCGTCGCAGAGATTTGCTACTTCGTTGATAAAGGTGATCTTGGTCGCGAGAAATGCGTTCGCCGCGTATTTGATCAGCTCCGCTGCTTCGAGAGATGTTATTACGATCGGCGTTTCGATCAGGTATAGCGGGCGATAAAGCTCTTTCATCACCTCGATCGCTTCTTCCTCATTGCTTCCGATCACGACTCGGTCGGGCCGCATAAAATCGTCTATCGCCGCACCTTCGCGAAGAAATTCCGGGTTGGATGCAACACCGAAATTCGTCCCTGTCTTAAGGTTTTCAGTCACGAATTCACGAAGCCACCTTCCGGTTCCGATCGGCACCGTGGATTTAGTGACGAGAACCTTGAAGCCGTTCATTGCCTCGGCCACGTCCTTCGCCGCTTGCCGGTAATAGCTCATGTCCGGCGATCCGTCCGCCTGTGGCGGCGTTCCGACCGAAATAAAAACGACCAGCGATTTTTCTACCGCCGCCGTGATGTCGGTTGTGAAGTGAAGCCTTCCGGCCTTAACGTTCTTTTCGACGATCTGATCTAGTCCGGGTTCGTAAATAGGAATAATGCCCTGATTGAGCTTCTCGATCTTTGCCGCATCGACATCGACACAAGTAACATCCACTCCGAACTCGGCGAAACAAGCTCCGGAAACCAATCCAACATATCCGGTACCAATTACTGCGATTTGCATAACACTAAAAAGCCATCAAAAAATAATCCGAAAATAATAACAAAACTACGCGGGTCACATCACATGAATATGACCCGCGCAATATACGAAATAAAGGAGCCTTCTGTAAAGAACCTACCTGGTCGGGCTGACGACAATCGTCCCGCCGCCGATGGTGGTATCGTTTTTCTGTGTCCCCAAGAGAATAGCACCGCCGGCAACCCCTGCCGCAGCAAAGATCAGCCACCATGGTCCGGCGAAACGTACCGGAGGAGCCGAATCGGGCCGGAGACACGGTTTGCAGCCCGTCTGTGAAAGGTTGCCGGCCGTGGCCGAAGTTCCCGATGCTATCTGGCGGTCGGAAGTGCCTTCACGCATAGTCACTAAACCTAAGGTCGTGTCTACGTGGGTGTGCGAGCATTCGACCTCGACCGAAAAATTATCAGCCTGGCCTGCATCGGCGATCACTGTGGCGTCCTTGGTCGTAACTGTTGTTGCTACGCCGGCCGCATTGGAGACGCGAGCTTTGCCCGACGAAAGGATCCCGACGATACTGCTTGCCGAAAAGTTCAGGACGATGTTCGAATCAGCCAAAATTTCGATGCGGCCGGTTTTGCCGAGGCTGACGATAGCGCTCGAATCAGAGCCGGTTACGATGGTGCTTCCCGAAACGATCGTCGAATTAGAGACGGCCGATTGGCCGTTAACAGTTACCTGTCCGGTTACCGTGATCTCTGCGGGCACATCGACCGGAGCCGCAAGGGCGACAGCCGAATATACGCAGAGCACAGCAACGGCGGTAAATGAAGTTACAATTTTACGAAAACAGTTATTGCCGAGCATTTGATTTAATTTCCTCCTGTAACAATCCCATGAAAAGTTTGACCTTCAAGCGATCTTCGCTGTACGCGAGCCGCTGTTGAAGTGTAAAAGAGCGATTAACGGCTGGGGCTGACCACGCCCACGCCACCGCCGAGAGCAGTGTTGTTGTTGTCGCTAACGGTCGCGTAAACGATACCCGCCAAGGCACCTCCGAAAACCGCAGCCCAAATTATCCAGGCAGCACCGCCATCATCGTCATCGTCATCGTCATCGTCATCGTCCTGAGCTCGTCCGGCAGCAGTCAACGATTGACCAGCGCTAAGCATTAACTGTTTTCCGGCAGCATTAGTAATGCTGACAGGATCAGAGGAACCAAGAACAGCGACCTTACCAGATTTCAAGTCGCCGGATATGCCCTTTTCGTTAAAGGACAGTAAAATTGTCGTATTGGGCGATAATTCTAACTTTCCAAGTTTTCCAAGGCTGATGATTGCGGAGGAGCTTTCCGGAGTCGTGATCGTGCTCGATGAAAAGATCGACCGGCCGGTCTTGGCAGATTCGCCATTTACCAAAACGTACGTAGCTTCGCCGTTTCCGATCACAGTCAGGTCTCCGACGATTTTCGCTGAGTTTGCCAGCGTCACCATTGAGTATGCCGCGAGAACCGCGACAGTGAGGCACATTGTGAGTGCCTTGCGAATCCACAGTTTGAAAGTCATATTTCTCCTCTTAAGTCGCCAATTTTCAATAATATCAAAAAAACAAACCTTCCAAACTTTTACACGAAATGCCCTTCGGTGTCAATAAAAGTGCCGAACCTCGTGAAAATTTTGAAAAATAATCTTTAGACAGCTTTTAGAAACTTCTAAGCTTAAGATTTGATAAATACTTATAACACATAATTGCCCACAAAAGAAAGGCATTTGTTAACATAAAAATGGCATTAATTCTGATTTCCGTTTAATTGGGATTAGTGAAGGTCAAACGCGTGTAGAATGAGCATGTTTGGCAAATACTGAACATTTCCCGAATACGTTCGCGAAACCGGCTAAACCTAGTTAAACTAATGGTTTATCTTCTCAAACTTATATTTGAGTTTTGGGACAGTTCGCCACACGATTAATGAGCCGTTTCAAAGGGTCGAACTTCGCCCGAAACAATGCCAAATACCGAACCCTTTGCCGTTACGCTCGAATTCTGCTTTAATTTGCTCAACCAATTGAATTTCAGGGGAGAATTTTGATGAAGTCAACTTACATTGCTCTTGTACTTGCTGCTCTATTTTGTTTTGCTTGTTCTGGGTCGCCGACGTCACAAAATAATGCCACCCAAGTCAAAGATCCGAACAGAAAGATCAAGATCGGATTTTCAATGGCGACGGTCAAAGAGGAGCGTTGGCAGCGCGACCATGACGCATTTGAGGCACATTGCAAAAAGTTGAATGTCGAATGCGAGATTTCCGTCGCCGATAACAAGCCGGACAAACAGGCTAATGACGTTGAAAATCTGCTGACTAAAGGGATTGACGTTTTAGTGATCGCTCCTCAGGACGCGACACAGGCCGCTTCGATGGTCGATAGGGCAAAAGCACAAGGAATACCGGTCATCAGCTACGACCGGCTGATCAATTCCGGCAAGATCGACCTGTATATTTCGCATCAGGTTCCCGTTATCGGCAGAAAGATCGCCGAATACGCTCTTCAGAAAGTGCCGAAGGGTAATTATGTGATGGTTTACGGTGCCCCGACCGATAACAATGCGAGCATCATGAAAAAAGAACAACTGGCGGTTCTTCAGCCGGCTATCGACCGCGGCGATATCACAATCGTCGCCGATCAATTCATAACCGATTGGAAAAATGACCTCGCGCTGAATTTTGCCGAAAACGCATTGACCAAAGAGAGCGATAACATACAGGCTTTCGTCGTTTCAAATGACGGAATGGCCGGCGGCGTGGTTTCTGCTCTCGCAAAAAAGAATCTGGCCGGCAAGATCCTTGTCACCGGTCAGGACGCTGGTCTCGAAGCTCTTCAGAACGTTGCAGAAGGCAAACAATCGATGACCGTTTACAAACCGATAATCCCGCTTGCAAGCGGTGCGGTTGAAGCGGCGATCAAGCTCGCAAAAGGCGAAAAATTGACGACAACGCCTTTCAAAAACGACCAAACGGGTTCGGACGTGCCGGCAATTCTTCTGGAAGTTACGGTCGTCGACAAGGATAATTTGATGACCACCGTGATAAAAGACGGTTATGCAAAGTTCGAGGATGTTTACAAAAATATTCCTGAAGGCGACCGTCCAAAACGGCCATAGTTAAGCTCGATAAATGCCATAGTTAAGCTCGATAAATAATGAATCGCATCGCATTAGCCGCCGATCTGGGCGGAACGAATCTGCGTGTAGCCGCAATCGCGGCGGATGGATCGATCCTCGCGCGTGCCCGCACCGAGACTCCAAAATCCGGCGGTGCAGAGGAGATCGTCGATGCGATTGTAGGTCTTGCCGTCGATTGCCGGGATCAGGTTGCCGGGCAGGGAGAGATAGTTTCGTTTGGGCTTGCGGTGCCCGCGGTTCTAAATACCGCCGAGGGTAAAATTCATACGTCGCCGAATTTGCCGGTTATGAATGGCCTTCATTTATCGAAGGCTATCGGTGAAAAACTGAACATCCCGGTGGTTCTCGAAAACGACGCAACAGCGGCCGCGATCGGCGAGCAGTGGCTTGGAGCATCTCGGGGTTACCGAAATTCCATATGCGTCACGCTTGGGACGGGTGTCGGCGGCGGTATAATTCTGGACGGCAAGCCGCTTCGCGGAGTCGATGGAACTGCCGGTGAAATCGGCCATATTTGCGTCGAACCGTTCGGTGTTCCTTGCGGTTGTGGCAGCATCGGCTGTCTCGAACAGTATTCGTCGGCAAGCGCAATCGTCCGGCAGGCGAATGAACTTTTCACGAAGCACCCGACATCGAAACTCCGGTTGGATAGCGATCTGACTCCGAAAGAGGTCTTCGAAGCCGGCAACGCCGGAGATCCGCTGGCAATCGAGGTTTTCCGCACGGTCGGCTTTTATCTCGGGATCGCGCTTGCCGGCCTTGTTAACGTTTTGAATCCGGAGGTCATCGTTATCGGCGGCGGCGCGTCCGCCGGCTGGGAACTGTTTATCCCGGAAACCAAAAGCCAGATCATGAAGAGGGCGTTTCAACAACCGGCAGAACGTGTTAAACTTCTCATCGCGGAATTGGGTGATGACGCCGGTATTTTGGGTGCATCGCATCTTGCACTAATGATGGAGCTCGCCAAGTCCCGGTAATCCGAAAAAGGCGATATCAATATGGACGTTTATCACAAAGTTCTAACGCGGGTTTACGAACTGTCGGATGGGCGCGACTCGGTCGACGTCGATCTCACCGATGTGACCAAGAAGGAAGGTTTTTTTCCAAGCATCGACGACATTACCCATTTTCTTACCGGCGAAAGCTGGGTGACGGAAACACCTCGAAAATATGTCGTGCGGATAACCCATTGGGGCGCAGCCGAAGCGAAAAAGACACTTTCCAACACCCCTGACAAAGCTCTCGCGGTCACTAAGGATTCGAACAAAATGCTTGCGGAAACTAAGGAATTTGTCATCATGCTCGAAGAATTTGCCGCAGGGGCGTCATCCGGCAAGCTCGACGTCATAGAAAAACGGTACGCCGAGATCGGGGTGATATTGGCGAGGATCAGATCGAATATCTAGATTTATGCTTGCCATGAAATGACCTATACGTTATAATTCTTGTTTGCTCCGATACTAAGGACGTGACTAGTGGGTTTCGTGCCCACTTTTCTTTTTGGCGAGAAAGCATGAGCAATCAGGGGATTGTTGACAAGATAAACGGCATTGCAGCGGAAATTTCGAACCGAATGGGCTTTGAGTTTGTTCATGCCGATGCGGTCGGCCCGAAGCGGAATCCGGTCATCCGGATATTTATTGACAAACCAAATGGAGTGACCATAGAAGACTGTGCGGAGTTTTCGCGGGAGGCCGAAGCAGTTTTGGATTCGGACGATTTTGTTCCGACCTCTTACACGCTTGAGGTTTCGTCGCCGGGACTGGACCGCGAGCTTTACAGTATCGGCGATTTCAAACGGTTTGCCGGCCGGAAAGCGAAAGTGAAAACGAAGAGTCCGCTAAATGGGCAAAGCAATTTCAACGGAACGATCATGTCGGTTGCCGACAATGTGATCGGTTTTGAGGACAGGTCGTCGGGAGCAGTGGAAATCGATTACTCGCTGGTTGAAAAAGCGAATTTGAAAGTGGACCTGGAACAGGAATTCAAAAAGCGAAGAAACGCTTAACGCAGCAGATAGAATAGGACGTTATGACATCATCGATCGGACAAAGTATTGACGCACTTTGCGCGGAGCAAGGCCTGGACCGCGAAATGATCATCGAGGCCATGAAGGACGCCGTTAAGGCGGCGGCCAGAAAGCAGTTCAAGGCGCAGGACAAAACCGGCGACAGCATTCAGGTTGAATGGAACGTTGAAGATCAGGACGTTGAGGTCTCGGTTCAGAAAACAGTTGTAGAAGAAGTCGAAAACCCTTCTGCCGAGTTGTCGCTCGTTGAGGCACAGGAACTTGCAGGCGATGAGATCGAGATCGGCGACATGTTGCTCATTCCACTGCCGCGTGAAGAAATGGGGCGCATTGCCGCTCAAACCGCAAAACAGATTCTCGTCCAAAAGGTTCGGGAGGCGATCCGCGAAAAAGTTTACGAAGAATACGTCGACAGAAAAGGCGAGCTTATCAACGGCTCGGTCAAGCGTTTCGAACGCGGCGACATGATAGTCGACCTCGGCAACAATCTCGAAGCGATTCTGCCGCGAAGCGAGCAGTCCCGCGGCGAAATATGGAATCAGGGTGAGCGCGTCCGCGTCGTGATAGTCGATGTTTCGAAAGAACAAAAGGGCCAACAGATCAAGGTTTCGCGAGCATCTTCGGAATTGGTCAAGCGGCTCTTTGAAATGGAAGTGCCGGAAATTTATGACGATACCGTTGTGATCAAATCCGCTGTTCGGGAACCGGGAGACAGAGCAAAGATCGCCGTCTCTTCCAACGAAAAAGATGTGGATCCGGTCGGGGCCTGCGTCGGGATGAAAGGTTCACGCGTACAGTCGATCATCAAGGAGCTTCGCGGTGAAAAGATAGACATAATCGAATGGTCGGACGAACCATCGGTCTTTGCGGCCAACGCCCTTTCGCCGGCAAAGGTTTCCCAGGTTCGAATCACCGACATCAACAATCGTCAGATGGAGGTCATCGTCGGTGAAGATCAGTTAAGCCTTGCCATCGGCAAAAAGGGTCAGAACGTTCGCCTGGCGACACGGCTTGTCGGCTGGGACATCAACATCGTAAGTGAAGATGTTCTGAAGAAAGAAATCGCTCTGCAAATGGGTAAGATGATGGCCTCGGGCGAAGCCGTTCCGCTCACTGCTCTTCAAGGCGTTTCGGCAAATCAGGCCGAGACACTGGCGGAAAAAGGCATCGCCGATGTCGAATCGCTGGCGGCTGCGTCGCTCGACAATCTAGTCGATTATCTGGACATAAGTTTGGATGAGGCTCAGAAGATAATCTCGGCTGCAGCGGCAATCGTCGAGGCACGCAACCTCGAAGTTAAAGGCCCGGAAAACGAAGCCGCCCCGGAAAACGAAGCTGCCGACGAAGAAACGGGCTCTGAACCGACAGAGGTTAATCTTGCCGAGTCCTCTGTTGTGGATGTCGAACCAGAAGAGACAGCCGCCGAAAAGCAGGAAGAATCTGAATTGGCCGCCGAAGTCGAAGAGCCGGTAGCGGAAACCGTCGAGGACGAAGCAGACGAAGATTCGGAAGTGATCGAACCGGAAACTGAAGATCCTACTTCCGAAGAACAGGAAATCAACGAGCCGTCTGACGAAAATTCTACTGCCGGGGGAAACGAAGAGAAATAAAAGCTTCGGTCCGGCGTACTGATTTGACAGGACTCTTCGGAGTTGGGTTTCGCATAATTTGAATATGCCCATTGGAAAGAAAATAAGGGTTTATGACCTTGCACGCGATCTGAAACAAGATACCAAGCGTGTAATGGAAGACTTGCGCCGCGAAGGAGCGGACATAAGCGTGCCTTCCAATTCCGTCAGCGCGGAATTGGCGGAAAAAGTGCGTCTCAGATACTTCCCCAAGGCCGAAGTGGCGCCTAAGCGCGGAATCAAAGTTATCAAGGCGACGGTAGTCAAGGTGGCGAAGAGCGATGAAGCCGAAACCGAGACGCATGAACTTCCTGAGGAGGTCGCCGCACCTGTAGCTGAAGCGAAACCCTCCCCGACAAAAGAAGTTACGCCGGAGCCGGATACTACCGATACAAAAGTCGAACCTGCTAGTGTTAGAAAGGTACTCAAAAAGAAGCCTGACGAAAAACCGGCAGAAGTCCCGGACATAATATCGGAACCCGAAATTGAGGAGACTGAATCTGAAAAGGACGAAGAAATCTCGATTGAGGCAGGTCTCGAAGCAGTCCCGATTTTCCAAGAAGCGAAACCAATTCCGTCAAAAATAACCACGCGCGTTTTGCGGCCAACAGGGACGCAGATCAAGCAGCTTACGCTGACTCGCGATGCACTGGAAAAAGGGGTAAAGCCCGGCGAACGAGTTGTAAGCGAGGCTCCGACCAGAACCGGCAAGCTTATGGGTGAAGCCGCGGCTCCGGCACGCGATGTCAGGGGACGACGCCCGGAGTTTCGCGGGACACCCGGCGAGACGGCGACGCCCCAAATGAATTACACGCCTCCTGCGGACAACCGCCGGCGGCCGGGACGTTCGGGCGGACGCAAGGGCAAGGGCTTTGAGGTAAAGGGCGGAAAGTTTGCCGAACGCGATCTCGATGCACCGCGTCAAAGAACGATCGAAGAGCGCGTGATGGATCAGGTCGGCACTCGCGTTGAAAGCGAATTTAAATCCGTCCGGCTTACGGAAGGAGCAACGGTTCGCGAATTCGCCGAGGCTCTCGGCATCACGCCCCGCGACATCGTGCAGCTTCTTATTAAACGCGGCATTTTCGCGACGCTCAATCAACCGATCGGCGATAAAATGGCGACCGAAATGGGTCTTGACTTCGGCTATGACGTAAGTTTTGTTCCTTTCGAGGAAATGGTTATCGAGCAGGAATTCGAAGAGCTTATCGCCGCCGATGCCGATGACCTGGAAGAGACGAGGCCGCCGGTTGTCACCGTAATGGGACACGTCGATCACGGTAAAACGTCGCTGCTCGATGCTATTCGTTCCACCCACGTGGCCGAGGGCGAGGCCGGCGGAATTACGCAGCACATCGGCGCGTACAGCGTGTTTGTGGCGAATCCGGATAATCCTAAAGAACAGAGGCGCGTCGTGTTTCTCGATACGCCGGGCCACGAAGCTTTTACCATGATGCGAGCGCGCGGAGCAAAGGCGACGGACGTTGTTGTCCTTGTCGTGGCCGCGGACGACGGCGTGATGCCGCAGACCATCGAAGCCGTCGAGCACTCGAAAGCTGCCGGTGTGCCGATGATCGTCGCGATCAACAAGATCGACAAGCCGGACGCGAATCCCGACAAAGTGAAACAGGGACTAGCCGGTCTCGGACTTCAGCCTGTCGATTGGGGCGGCGATGTGGAAATGGTTCCCGTTTCGGCTAAAAATCGCCAGAATCTGGACACGCTTCTCGAAACGGTTCTGTTGCAGTCGGATATTCTCGATCTCAAGGCAAGCTCGACGCGTCGGGCGTCCGGAGTCGTTCTCGAAGCAAAGCTGGACAAGGGACGCGGAGCAGTTGCAACCGTTTTGGTTCAGCAGGGAACGCTGCGTGTTGGCGACCCATTCATTGTAGGCCAATTTTACGGCAAGGTCCGGGCCATGTTCTCGGATCGCGGCGAGATAGTTACCGAGGCTCCGCCGGCAACGCCTGTCGAGGTGTTGGGTTTGCAGGGCGTGCCCCACGCAGGCGATACGATCCAGGTCGTATCGGACATCGACCGCGCGCAGACAATTGCCAGCCAGCGGCAGATGCAGGCGCGTCAGGCAGCAATGCTCAAGACGACCAAACGCGGCATCGAATCGCTTGGCCTGGCAGAGATCAAGGAGCTTCTTGTTATTTTGAAAGCCGACGTTCAGGGTTCTGTCGAAGTGCTGCGTGGAACGCTCGAAAAACTTTCGACGGAAAAGGTCAAGGTTCGCGTAATACGTGCCGGTGTCGGCGCAATTGCGGAATCGGATGTATTGCTGGCATCGGCCACGCAAGCCGACGACGCTTCGACAGCAGTAGTTATTATCGGCTTTAACGTCCGGCCCGAAGCACGCGTTGCGGACATAGCCAAGCACGAAGACGTCGATATTCGCCTTCACTCGATCATCTACAAGGTCGAGGAAGAAATAAAGGCCGCCATGATCGGCATGCTCGACGCCATAGAGAAAGAGGTCATTCTCGGAAAGGCGCTCGTGCAGGAAACCTTCAAGGTTTCGAAGATCGGAACTATTGCCGGCTGCCGCGTTACCGACGGTTTGATCCGCCGACAGGCAAAGGCACGCTTGATCCGCGACGGGGTTGTTATCTGGGAGGGCGATATCTCGACGCTCAAGCGCTTTAAGGACGACGTCAATGAAGTCAAACAAGGTTATGAATGCGGGATCAGTCTCGTCAACTTTAACGACATCAAGGTAGACGACGAGATCGAGGCGTTTATTATCGAAAAGATCGCAGCAACTGAGCTGTGATCTTGACCAAACTTTGCTCTTTGTTTTTGGGATTATGAGGCGCCCTGAGAGATTGGCAGAAGCTTTGCAGCACGAGATCGCGGAGGTGGTTGGTTTCGAACTCGACGATCCGCGGGTCGAGGCGGTCACCGTCACCGATGTAACCGTTTCGGACGACCTTAGAGATGCGAAAGTTTACGTCATCGTCACCGGAACCGAAGACGAGATAAAATCGGCGATGACCGCGCTTCACCGAGCATCGGTTTTCGTTCGTCAGCAGGTGGCCATGAATTTGAGTTTGAGGCATGTGCCGCATTTACATTTTGTCCGTGATACTGCGGAGGAAAATGCCTCCAGGATCGGAGCGATCCTTGACGATATGACCCGCAAGGGCGAATTAAAAGAGAAGGAAAGTAGTGGCGAGGGATGAACGGGCAGTGATGAGTGGCAGAAGAAATTCCAACTCATCGTTAACCATTCACCATTCACCATTCTCTGAAAAGTGTTAAGCCAAGTAGTAGAGCTAATTGAAAATAAACAAAAGTTTGGTATCACGACGCATATCAAACCGGATGGCGATGGCGTCGGGTCGTCGCTGGGGCTTTGCTGGCTCTTGCGAAGCTTAGGCAAGTCTGCCGAGGTTATCGTTCGCGGCGACGTTCCGGTGTCGTACCGGAGTCTTCCGGGTGCGGACGAGATACGCGACGTAGTTTCGATCGACAAGAAATACGATGCGATCTTCGTCATCGAATGTTCGAACATCGATCGTCCGGGAATCGGCGGACTTGAAAACGAATTCACCGTCAACATCGACCATCACGCGACGAGCGAACACTTCGGAACGATAAACTGGATCGATTCGACTGCATCTGCCGTAGGCGAGATGATCTACAATCTCTGCAAAGCAATCGGCGGACGCGTAACGAAAGAAATTGCCGAGTGCGTTTACATGGCTCTCGTTACCGACACCGGTTCGTTCCATTTTTCCAACACCACCGACCGGACATTGAAAGTCGCTTCGGAACTTGTAAAAGCCGGAGCCAAACCTGCTGAAATTTCGGAAGCAGTTTATAACAATTATCCGTGGTCGCGGGTTGAGCTGATGCGTCAGGTGATAGCCACGATAAAACGGCATGACAACGGACGTATCGCAACAATGCGGCAGACCCTTGAAATGCGTGAGCGTGCGGGTGCCGTCGATGGCGACAATAATGGCTTTGTAAATATTCCGCTGGCCGCCCGCGACGTGCTTGCATCGATTTACATGCGCGAAGTTGCCGAAGGAAAGTACCGCGTCAGTCTTCGTTCGAAAGGCGATATAAACGTAGCGCGCGTTGCTGAAAAATTTGGCGGAGGCGGCCACAACAACGCCGCGGGCTGCGGTGTCGAAGGAGATTGGGACGAAAAAGAAGCGGAGATTGTTGCCCGCCTGCACGCCGAAATCAGCCAATACGACATCAACGGCACCAATGCCGACTAGCTTGCTCGATACCTTCCTCGATGATGCCAGAAACCGACGATGAAAATAGCGACCGACCGGAATCACGCACACGAGGCATCGGTGAAAAAGTCGTCGAGATTTGGCTCCGCGCCATTCGCCTTTACACCTACAACACGCCAATTTCTAAAGGGAAATACAGACTCTACCAAACCGCTCTCAACGCGCTGAAAACCCCGCCTCAGGCTCTATCGACACGCGTAAAAGACGGCCGCAATCTGATCGTCGATCTGACGACGGGAATGCAGGAAACTGTCTTTTTTATCGGCGAGTATGAGAGAGCAATTTCCGAGATAACGTCGAAGATGATCGGCGAAAGCGACGTTTGTCTGGACGTCGGGGCCAATTTCGGCTGGTACACGACATTGATGGCGATGCGCTCAGGCAAGGATGGCGCGGTCCATTCTTTCGAGCCGGTGCCGAAAAGCTTTGCCGAGTTGAAAAGAAACCGCGACCTTCTTCCTTTTTCGCAAAAAGTGCATATTAACAATGTGGCGCTCGGTGACCGCGCAGACACCGTTCACATAAATCTTTTCGACGGTCTTTCATCCGGCCACGCGTCGCTTGCGACAAGAGGCGAATCGGGCATATCTTCTTTCGAATGCCGTATGATAGCTTTGGACAGCTATTTGGAAGAAAGAAACGTCGGCGATGTTGCGATTGTGAAGGTCGATATAGAGGGAGCGGAGATGATGTTTCTTCGGGGAGCCAACCGTCTTTTCGAACAGGAGTTTCCACCCGTTTTCCTTATGGAAATGGCGCTCGGACAAACGAGGAATTTCGGCTATGTCCCGGACGATTTGATCAGGTATATCGGCGAACGTGCGGAATATGCTTTCTTCAAAGTCGATGAAATCAGAGGCAAACTCGTCCGTATAGATGGTTTCGATCCGAACGACATCGGCGCAAATGTTTTCTGCATTCCGGTAAATGCCCGCGAATATATACACGCGACTGTGGGCGAATATCTGACAAGTTAGTTAAATGAGCGAAACTAAGGAAAAGCGTTACAAATGGCGCCGCGAAGATTATCGCGAAAAGACGCATGGGCTGCTGATGGTAAACACCGGCGACGGCAAGGGCAAAACGACTGCCGCGCTTGGCTTGCTTATCCGTGCCGCCGGACGCGAAATGAACTGCTGTCTCATCCAGTTCATGAAGTCGAAAACCGACCGTTATGGCGAGCACGAATCGCTCGAACAGCTTGGCATTGAAGTTCACACAATGGGTGACGGGTTTACATGGGACACAAAGGACCCGGCCCAGGACATAAAAACTTCCGAAGAAACCTGGGCTCTTTGCGTTGAAAAAATGCGCAGCGAGGAATACGATCTCCTGGTTTTCGACGAGCTTGTTTACGTGCTAGATTACAAATTCCTCGATGTCGAAAAAGTTCTCGATGAAATAAAAGCGGTACGAGAAAAACAGCCGCATCTTCACATAATCGTAACCGGACGAAACGCCCCGCCGCAGCTTGTCGAAGCCGCCGATCTCGTCACCGAAATGAAAGAGATCAAGCATCCGTTCCATGCCGGCATTTACGCGCAGCAGGGAATCGAGTTTTAGTGAGAATGGATAAATGATAGTGGAGAATGGACAATGTCTGTTTCATTTACTATTGACTATAAGCCGATTGAAATGAAAAAAGAGATCGAAAGCCGAAAACCAGAAGGATTGCTCGACTACTTATCGATTGCGCTGTCAACGTTCGGCGTGGGGTATTTTCCGATTGCACCTGGAACTTGGGGATCTATGGTTGCCGTTCTGATCTATGTGGCCGTTTCTCAGGTTATCGCCTTTGTTTCCGTTAATTCGTTAAGCCTTGACTTACAAGGACCGGCATCGCTTGACGTTCTTGCTCAATGGGCTCCGAGTTTGGCAGCGTGGCTTCGGGTATCGATCCTTATCGCGTTTCTTCTCTTTTGTCTGCTTGGAATTTGGGCGGCTAACCGTTCGACGGAGTTGTTCGGCAACGCCGATCCGTCGCAGGCTGTAGTTGATGAAGTTATCGGACAGCTTATTGTTTTTCTTTTTGTTCCGTTCGGTATCGGCTGGCCTTTTATTCTCGCCGGATTTCTTTTGTTTCGCCTATTCGATATCTGGAAGCCGTACCCGATCGACGATCTGCAAAACTTACCCGGCGGCCTCGGCGTTTGTGCCGACGACATTCTTGCGGGAGTTTATGCCGGAGTTTGCCTTTCGGTCATTTACGCGGTTAGTCTTTCAATATGATGGCGCATGTTTTGCCAGGTGATTCGCTCACTCAGGAATTCGCCAAGACAGGTATTGACGGCGAGACGATCGTCTGCCGCGAGTGTCTGGTAGTCGGCGATGTTTCGGGCGAAACTTTGGAAGAATTCTGGCAGATAAGAGCTAATTTTCTCGAACTTGAGTATGGCGGCGATCCGATCGACTATCAGGAACACGTCGCGTACGAACTCGAACGGCTCATCGATCTGCCTGCTAATGCCGAAGTAAATCTATGGTTCGAATACGAGCTTTTTTGTCAGACAAATATGTGGTTTTGTCTCGATCTGCTCAAGAATTCCGATGCTGAAATCTATCGCGTAGAGCCGCTGAACGCATCGCCGGACGATGTTTGGAAAGGTTTCGGCAGCCATGGCCCCGACGAGCTACAGAATTGTTTTGACTCTAGAATTCAACTTAACGCCGAGGATATCAAGGCAGGTTCGCGGCTTTGGCACGCTTTTAGAAATAGGGAATCCGAAAAGCTTCGCGATCTCGGCAATTACCGGTCACCGTGCTTTCCTTTTTTGAAAGAGGTTTGCGACGCGGCCGCCGAAATCGAAACGCGACCCGCCGAGATAGCAAGAGAAATAAAGTCGTCCGGTCTGAACGAAATCGAAACGATTTTCCCCGAGTTTCAAAAAAGGGGCGGCGTCTATGGTTTTGGCGACGCTCAGGTTGAGCGGCTGCTTGGCCATATCTAGTCGTTTTCGTTTTCC
>JBQTJB010000111.1:0-14658 GCA_052387555.1 Blastocatellia bacterium
GTCAGCAAAATTTCACCAACGCCCCGTTCTACGCCCCGTCGCGCCCATTCGATGGCATCGAGGTCGGTAGGGATGCGTCCGCCGTTAAGAAAAACTTTCCATCCTCTTTCGCTTTTTTTTGCATCGATGGCCAGGACAACGCATTGCGACCCGAAATTAGCCGATGCTCGGTCGATGATCTGCGGGTCAGTTGCGGCGGCAGTATTGATCGAGACTTTATCCGCACCGGCATCGAGCAGCGCTCCGATGTCATCGACCGACGAAATGCCGCCGCCGACCGTGAATGGAATGTTGATTTCGGCAGCAACTCGTCGAACAATATCAGCGAATGTCTTCCGCTTTTCATTCGTTGCGGAAATATCCAAAAGCACCAGCTCGTCCGCTCCTTCATCACAGTATCTCGTCGCAAGCTCGACCGGGTCTCCCGCATCGCGAAGACCGATGAAATTCGTTCCTTTCACGGTGCGCCCGTCCTTTACGTCAAGGCATGGAATGATGCGTTTAGCCAACATATTTACCCAAGTCATCTAATTTGATACGGCCCTCGTAAAACGCTTTTCCGATGATCACGCCGGCGCAGCCGATGCGATGCAGCTCGTCGATGTCATCGGTAGAGCGAACACCGCCGCTTGCGATCAGATTTATTTCCTGAACCGCTACGGCGATCTGCCTGTAAATTTCTATTGCCGGACCGGTCATAGCTCCGTCGCGGACGATATCAGTAACGAATGCATTCGTCACGCCGCGTTCGGCATATTTGCGAAGCAGGGCAAGGATCGGAATCTCAGTATCCGTCTGCCATCCGTCAATCGCAACAATGCCGTTTCGCGTATCCGCCCCGAGCAAAACCCGTCCGCCATCGAATCTTTCTACCCACGCCAGAAACGTTTCCGGTTCCCTCACGGCAAGGCTGCCGATGTTAACGATCTCCGCTCCTGCGGAAAACACGGCTTCCACATCCGCTTCGTTTTTTATACCGCCACCATAATCGATCCGTAGGTCGGTGCCGTCCGCAACTCGTTCGAGCACCTTTAAATTTGCCGGCTTACCCGTTTTCGCTCCGTCGAGGTCGACAATGTGGATGCGTTTTAATCCCGCAGCCTCAAATCGCTTTGCCGTTTCGAGCGGGTCGTCCGAATAAACGGTTTTCTTCGCAAAATCGCCCTGTGTAAGGCGAACACATTTGCCGTCAATCAAATCAATTGCTGGAATTATTTCGATCATAAATTTAAAAAGTTCTCCAGAATTCTCTGGCCGATTGCACCAGATTTCTCCGGGTGGAACTGAACCGCATGGAAATTGTTATGCTGAAAAGCGGCGCTGAACTTTGTGCCGTATCTGCACGCTGCGGTCGTCTCCTTTCCGGTTTCAACAAAATATCCGTGAACGAAATAGACGTGCGAGCCTTCGTCAACGCCATCGAAAAGTCGCGATCTAAATTCACCGATCGTGTTCCAACCCGTGTGGGGAATTTTCAGTTCTTTCGATCCAAACTTGCGGACTTGGGAAGAGACAACGCCAAGGCAGGTCGTATTATTCTCCTCCGACAACTCACACAGCAGGTGCATTCCTAAACAAATGCCGAGCACCGGCTGTGTTAGCGATCTGATAACTGTGTCCAGTTGCCGTTCTTTGAGATATTTCATAGCCGTGGATGCCTCGCCGACGCCGGGAAAGATCACCCTGTCTGCGCTATTTAGTTCTTCCGGAACATCTGTCACCAGAGTTTCGACGCCTAACCGGCTTAACGCGTTAGTAACCGAAGCAATATTTCCCGCGTTATATTTCACAACTGCGACTTTCACAAAACTCCTTTCGTGCTTGGCATTTCGCTGCCTTCGCGTCGCACCGCCATCTTTATAGCTTTGGCAAATGCTTTGAATATTGCCTCGATCTTGTGGTGTTCGATCGTTCCTTCGGCCTTTATGTTTAGATTGCATAAAGCCTTATCGCTAAACGATTTGAAGAAATGAAAGAACAACTCAGTGGGCATTTCGCCGATCTTTTCGCGTTTGAATTCCGCATCCCAAACGATCCAGTTCCGCCCGCCGAAATCGATTGCAACCTGTGCAAGACAATCGTCCATCGGCAGGCAAAAACCGTATCGTTCCAATCCGCGTTTGTCGGCGAGAACCATCGAGAAGACCTCGCCAAGCGTAATCGCGGTGTCCTCGATCGTGTGATGTTCGTCAATATGCAGATCGCCTTTAGCTTCGATTTTTAGATCGATGCCGCCATGTCTGGCTATTTGTTCGAGCATATGATCGAAAAAAGAAATGCCTGTCGAAATTTCTGATTGACCGCTGCCGTCCAGATTCAGTTCTATGGAAATATCTGTTTCTTTTGTATTTCGCCGATGCGTGACTAAGCGTTGCGGCCGACGGAGGAGTTCGTAAATCTCATCCCAATTCTCTGTCGTAAACACACCTAGTTCGTCATTTTTTTCCAACAGAAAATTTGCGTTTTTTATATAGATCGCTTTCGAGCCCAGATTTTTTGCAAGCTGAAAGTCCGTTGGTCGGTCACCGATCACGTAGGAATTAGCGAGGTCGTATTCGCCGGTGAGATATTTGGCAAGCATCGCCGTTCCGGGCTTTCGCGTCTGCGAGTTTTCGTGCGGGAACGTTCGGTCTACAAAAACGTCGGCAAATTCAATTCCCTCATCCGCAAGTGTTTGCAGGACGAAATTCTGTGCCGGAAAGAACGCCGATTCAGGAAAAGATTCGGTCCCGAGGCCGTCTTGATTTGTGACCATTACCAGGACGAAATCAGTTTCGCAAACAATCTTTGCAAGATTTGTGATCGCCCCGGGAAGAAACCGAAGCTTCTCAAGAAGATCGACTTGAAAATCGTGAGGTTCTCTTATTAGCGTCCCGTCGCGGTCTATAAACAAAACTTTCTTCATAATGTTGTATTATCGGCTACTTTCAGGCAGCGGCACGCTGCTCAAATCTCGCAAGCGACTTGGTCAAACAATCGTTTTCCTCCGGAGTCCCGACCGTTATTCTTAGACAGTCTTCGCAAAGTTCGACATTGTTTCGGTTGCGCACAACGATCTTTTCTCTGACCAAATATTGGTAAATCACATCTGCATCAACGGTTCTCACTAAAACAAAATTTGCATCTGAAGGGTATACGTTTCGAACAAAACTGAATTGGCCGATCTTTGCTGCTAAAGCTTTGCGCTGCTTGACCGCTTGCTGAACCCAATCGTCTACCTTGTTTTTTTGACCAAAAGCCTCGATCACGGCAGCCTGTGCAATGCTGCTGACGTTGTACGGCGGCTTAACGCTGTTCATCAGACCGATGATCCCTTCATCTGCAAATGCCAGCCCGACGCGCAGTCCGGCCATTCCCCAAGCCTTTGAAAATGTCTGCAAGACAACAAGATTTTTCACCCGTTGGAGTTCGGCGACCATCGACGGCGTGTCTGCAAAATGTATGTAAGCTTCGTCGACGACGACGATTCCGTTGAATTCTTCGGCGACCTTAATTATCGATTCGCGCCGCATCAGATTCCCCGTCGGGTTGTTTGGCGAGCAAATGAATATTAGCTTTGTCTTTTCCGAAGCATTCAACAGAATCGCTGGCACGTCTAGTTGAAAGTCATCGGTCAGCCTTACTTCATTGGCCTGAATATCGTTGATGTCTGCCGATACGCGATACATGCCATACGTTGGCGGGCAAATGATAACCTCGTCTTTCCCGGGCTTGCAAAAAATTCGAAAAAGCAGATCGATCACTTCGTCGCTGCCGTTGCCTACAAAAATCCGTTCAGGTGTTACGCCGTTCAGTAATGCGATCCGGTGCTTTAATTCGATTTGAAGCGGATCGGGATAACGGTTATATCCGTCACCGGCAGGCGAGCCGAACGCATTCTCGTTTGCATCGAGAAACACCTCGGCCTCACCGGCAAATTCGGAACGCGCCGACGAATAAGGCTTCAGCTTTCGGATGTTTTCTCGAATAAGGCTATGCATATCGAAAGTCATTTTATTCTCCGACCCATTCACGTCGTATCGAAACGGCTCGCCGATGCGCGTCAAGTCCCTCTGCGGCTGCCATCTTTTCGATCGTCGGGCCTAGATTCCTAATGCCGGCTTCCGCCAACCTCTGAAACGAAATGGTTTTCGTAAAGCTGGCAACGGAGACGCCGCTGAATGCTCGTGCAGCTCCATGTGTAGGGAGCGTGTGATTCGTACCCGTGGCATAGTCGCCAGCACTTTCGCACGATAAATTTCCGATAAATACCGAACCGGCGTTCACAACCTTTTCGGCGATCTCGTCTGCATTTTCGGTAGCTAAAATTAAATGCTCTGGAGCATATTCGTTAAGCAACTCGATGCCATCGTCGACGGTTTCAACAAGCACGGCTTTCGAATTTTCCAGTGACGCTTTGGCTAATGCTTTTCGCGGAAGATCTTCGATCTGGCTTTCTACTTCCGCGAGTGTTTCGATGATTACTCTCTCCGAAGTTGAAACAAGAATTACTTGACTGTCGGCACCATGTTCGGCCTGCGAAAGAAGGTCGGATGCCACAAACGAAGGGACGCATGCTTCGTCGGCCAAAACCGCGACCTCAGACGGCCCTGCCGGCATGTCGATTGCAATACCGGCGCGCATCACTTGCAGCTTTGCCTCGGTCACGAACTGATTTCCCGGTCCAAAAATCTTGTAAACGCTTGGTACCGTTTCCGTTCCATAAGCCATCGCCGCTACTGCCTGCGCACCGCCGATCTTGTAAACCCGCGTTGCTCCGCAAAGCATTGCGGAATAGAGTGTTGCCGCGTTTATTTTGCCGTCTGTGTCCGGCGGCGAACACAAAACTATCTCTTTGCAGCCGGCCATTTTCGCCGGAATTGCGAGCATAAGAACAGTCGAAAATAGCGGAGCGGTTCCGGCCGGTACATAAAGCCCGACTTTTTCTATCGGCAAAACCCGCGTCCAGCAAAACACTCCCGGTATGGTTTCAATAATTTTCGGCTGGTGCTGATCGACGTTGTGAAACTTCTCGATATTTGCCTTCGCAACAGCTATCGCTTCCTTCAGTTCGTTCGGCACCAAAGCCTCGGCCTCAATACATTCATCGTCGTTCACCAGAAACTCGGCAACATCGGCCTTGTCAAACCGCTGTGCATAACGCCTTAATGCTGCATCGCCATTTTCGCGGATGTCTGTCAGGATGTCGGCTACAGTGCGTTCAAGTAACTGCGTGTCAAAGGCCGGCCGTTTTAGTAAATCGCCCCATGTATCCCGAGCCGGATATCGAATAATCTTCATATGTTTAGCTGATCATCTGATCTATCGAAACGACCAGAATTCCCTCCGCACCGGCACGTTTTAGATTGTCGACAACATTCCAAAAATCGTGTTCGTTAATGACAGAATGAATTGAAACCCAGCCCGGTTCAGCCAGCGGGACCATCGTCGGGCTTTTAATTCCGGGCAGAAGCCGCGTTATCTCCCCCACCTTTTCGTTCGGTGCATTCAGCAGAATGTATTTGTTTTGAGAAGCGGCTTTTACGCTTCGAATGCGGAATAACAGCTTATTGAGAATTGCAGCCATCTCTCCGCTGAGTCCGCTTCTCGAGATCAGCACCGCCTCTGAGTTCATAACCGTTTCGACCTCGCGAAGTCCGTTCGAAAAAAGCGTACTGCCGGAACTGACCAGATCACACACGGCGTCCGCCAGCCCGATCGACGGAGCGATCTCAACCGAACCGCTAATCTCGTGAATATCGGCTTTGACGCTACGCGACGAGAAAAAATCACGAAGAATATTCGGATAGCTCGTGGCAATGCGCTTCCCGCTAAGGTCGTCCAGGCCTTTGTAATCTAAGATCTTGGGAACGGCGATCGATAATCGACAACGGCCAAAGCCGAGCTTTTCGACCGTTTCGACCGGCTTCGGGTTTTCGGCCAGGACGTTTTCGCCGACGATCCCGATGTCCGCCACGCCGTCGGCAACATAATCCGGTATGTCGTCGTCCCGCAAGAAAAATATCTCCAACGGAAAATCCTCGGCCTCCGTGCGGAGCTTTCCCTGGCCGTTTGAAAATCCGATTCCGCATTTCCTCAGCAAATTAGTCGAACCGTCAGCCAGCCTTCCCTGTTTTTGTAGTGCGATCTTCAATTTCATAATGCAAAAAATGACAAAACGACGCCCTTGAAACTTTTTTCAAGTTCGCGCCGGAAAGAATCTATTTCGTGTTATTTAGAAAACGGGATTCAATTCACGCGCGAATGCATGTGCGCGTGATGATGGAGATGATGGACGTGGAGAATGTGTTGAAACATCGTTTTTTATATTGAAAACACATCCGGAGTTTTTTTGCAAACCAATTCCGAAAAACTTATGTGATAAAATTTGCAATATTAAATGGAAACCATTGCAAACGACGAAGTGCTACATGAATTTGGCAAGCGAATACAACGCTGTTACGGATGTTTTATCGCATACCATTTGAAGGAAATGTATCTCGGCGATGACGTTACCTTCTTCTGCGAATACTGCAAGGACGACACTATGTTCCATTTTGACGATTTCTCCCGATTGCTTGATCTTTCAAAACTGAAAGAGGTTGCCGAAGACCATCATAATTAACCCGTGAAAGTTAAACTTAGCATAGAAACTCCTTACGAGACGAAAACTGTCGACCTTGACGGCGAGCTATCGATCGGGCGGACGGACCGCGCCGGAATTGTGCTCGACGACTCTGGCCTTTCGCGTGTAAACACGACCTTTTTTGTCGATGATGATGAGGTCTATGTTTCCGATGAAAACTCGCTAAACGGAACTTTTCTGAACGGCATCAAGGTCGAACGGCCACAGGCCGTCCGCGACGGCGACGAGATAAAGATCGGGAGCAATACCCGCATTCGCGTCAAAATGGGCGACGCATTGTCGCAGCCTCCTATGGTGGCAAAGGAGTCCCCGAAGCCTGAAGCTAAGATAAATACACAGTCCGCAGTCCGTGATCCGCAATCGGGTGTTCCGAAACCACCAACCCAAATTCCGCAATCGCAAGGTCCGCCTATTGTCCTTATCGCAGCCGCGGCCATGGTCGCGGTTATCTTCCTGATGGGAATAATAGCGTTGGTCGTCGTTTCCCTTGCTGAAGAAGACGGTCCGAAGAAGCCAGGAACTTCGGCAACGCCCATGATCGCCAGCGGGGCCCTGATTCCGGTTCGCGTTATCGATCCGCTTGGCGCCGAGGACGAGGATGATCTTGACGATCTCATCGCTTCATGGGAAGTCGCCGAAGAGGAAATCAACGCGGCCAATGTCTCGGACATTTCATCGGCTGCGTCCGGTTCCGAGGAAGCCGAACTCAACGTAACCGCTGCATTTCTGGCGGAGCGGCAAAAAAAAGCATTCGAAGATCGTCCCGGTGAAAAAGGCATTCGGCCCGCGGGGTTGAATGTTCCCAAAGAACTTTTTGGCGACGGCGTGATAAAGCAAAAGGCGAAACTTGCCGCAATGAACAGCGGCGGTTATCGACAGCCGATGGATTTTGCCGATCTTGCCGATAAGCGTCTTAATGGCGAGCTCATCGAAATGCCTATGGCGACACAGAGTTTTTATCTCGATGTCGGAGGTTCGGCGCAAGACAGGCCTTTTTCCTCATTCAGTTTCAAGGAAAACAGTCAGGATATTATGGTCGGCTCGCCAAAGTTCAACATTTTGAGCCGTCTTGCGGGAAATTTTGCGGGTCAGAAATACGACCTCAATACCGCCGGCGACCGCAAGCAGATGCGAATGCGTCTTTTGCGCATGTTCCAGCCGAAAGCCAAGCCCATTCTGAAGGAACTTGCCGATGCATATTTCAAACAGTTCGGCCGTCCGCTGCGTGTCACCTCGCTGACGCGTTCGATGGATTACCAGATCCTGCTAAATCAGGGCAACGCAAATTCGTTCAAGGTACGCGGCGAAGGCTCTTTGCCGCCGCACACTTCAGGATGCGCATTCGACCTCGCCCGCAAACATATGCCGGTCGAGGAGCAGAATTTCGTAATGGCAAAACTTGCTCAAATGGAACGCGACGGCAAACTCGACGCACTCATTGAATACGGCGCCAACGCATGCTTCCATGTCTTTATCTATCACGACAGCATGCCGCCGAGAATGTAGCACGAAGGATGAAGTAAAGTACGGATTTTTAGTGCTTTTGCGCAGCCAGAAGCTTTGTAGCAATAATCAAAAGTCAGAAGTCGAGGGAACAAAATCTCTGACTAATCTTTATATGCGTACATGCTTCCCTCAAACAATCCGGGGCGCTCTTTTTCGTAGTCACTCAGGAAATTCCGGACGGCCTCTTCCGTACCGACAAAAACCGGATTAGCACCTTTATAAACTCGAAAAGCGCGTTCATGTTCGGGCACCGGCATAACTTCAACACTCAGTCCGAAGCTTTCAGCTATCGCGATTATACTTTTTTCACCCATTACTCGCTCCTGTATCGATCGTTAGATTTTAAGAAAAAATAACCACAATTATGCATCTTTAAAACCGCGCAGCAAATAGTTGAAATAAAGATTTAACACAAAAAATAAATGAAGCGTTAACCTGTTCTTTTCTTTTGTCCGGCTTTGTCAAAACGGTTGGTTGTGGACATTCGACGGTGCAGTTCTTAAACTCGAATTACGGATGGAAGAAGGTTCTTCGCAAAAGAAATCGTTGACCGGGCTTGCCGCTCGGCTTGGCCGGCTGCCCGCAAACAAACGCCGTGCGGCGCTCGAGGTTAGCGCGGCTCTGGCCGGAGTGTCTTTGCGCGTCAGCCGCGATTTCGTCGAGGCTGTTCCTAAGGCTGCCAAACTTCTGTCGGCTGACGAC
Organism: Blastocatellia bacterium; assembly: GCA_052387555.1. Taxonomy (GTDB): domain Bacteria; phylum Acidobacteriota; class Blastocatellia; order Pyrinomonadales; family Pyrinomonadaceae; genus OLB17. The sequence continues at coordinate 8,834 of JBQTJB010000111.1, forward strand.
CTTCGCGCCTGGGGCGAACTAGGGCGCCGTCTGGCAATGGGCAACGCCGAATTGGGGTCGAAGTTTTTTGCCAGCGGCGTAAGCGGTCTCGTCGGCGTGCCGGAGGCCGCCAGGCCGCATATCTTTCAGATCTGCACAAAGCAGCTTGTGTTATCAAGCTCGGTCTCGCTTCATACATTCGACTTTATTACGCAGCTTTCGGCCGAAGTTAACGACGCCGGGCTTTTGTCTAAGATTCTCGAGTTGACGGTCGAGATAGCAAACCGTTCGGCGAAACACAGTTCCGAATTTCTGCAAAAATCTCCACCGGTTGCTAAAGCTTTGGAACAGTTCGGCGAAAGAAAAGGCGAAGTTGCAGAATCCGCGATCAGGCTCGGTTCTATTTTCGCAAGCAGAACCGGCGGGATGACGGCCGATCTGTGGACGAATCTTCCAAAAGCACTTGAAGGATTAACGGCCGATGCGGCAATTCGCCTGGCCGAGCGAAGCATCGAGTTCCTCGATCACGGCGGCAGCGTGACGCTGCATTTTGTTTCCTCCGGAAGCGACGTTATGCGCGATGCCGAAGAAGTTTTCGACAAATGGTGCGGCGTGCTTCAAAAGATCGCAAAAACCGGAAACGCCGTATTGATAGCATTTCTTCGGGCGACGCCAAAATTTTTCAAACAGATACGCTCACGTAAACTTGAGGCAATCAGCGGCGAAAAGTCGCGCGTAAAGGCTATTCGCCGCGTCCTCGAACTTACGGGCGAAATTGCCGAAACGGACGCCGAAAGCGCGCTCGCAGCATTTCGTTCAAGCTCGGCGGCGCTTAGAAAAGTCACGCTCGAACAATTTGAGGAATGGATCGAAACCGGCCTGCGTGAAATGGCAAGCGAATCGACCAAGGCACGCCGCAGCTACTTTGCGCTTGAAACGCGGCAATCGCACGAACATTTGCGCGAGACGCGAACCGGCCTGCCCCTTGAAACGATTCAACCGATTTTACGCATCTACATCGAGGGGCTAACGGGAAAAGAGGTCGAGATAGCGCCGCTGTCGGCCATCCCGCAGGAATCGCGGATCGGCGACGGCAAGACGATCCATCTGCCGGGGACAATTGCAGAATTCGATGACGAAGAGAAAGATTTTCGGCTTTACAAAGTGCTGGCTGCGCATGGCGCCGGGCAGATCGAATTCGGCACTTTCGAAAAGGACACGCCGGAACTGAAGGCGGCGTTTGTGGAACTTTCGTCCTTTTATGAAGCGACGGCGGATCAGCTTGACGCGTTTTCGTTAGCTGGGTACATCGAAGATGTGAAGAAAGGAGAAAGAGCGGAAGCGGTCGAAATCCGCAATCCGCAATCCGCAGTCCGCAATCTACCTAATGGTTCCGACTACCGCGAAGTGCTCAAAGTTTTCCCGGAACCGCGACTTGCACGCAAAATTTTTGGGACCATGGAGAACGCACGCATCGATAACCGCCTGCGGCAAACGTATCGCGGACTGAGAAAAGACCTCGATCTGATGCGGCGTTATCTGGCGGAAAAACGCCCGTACATTTTCGACGTTCCGATCCATCAAGTGCCGTTCGAACTGCTGTTTCAGATCACGCTCTGCGGCGGAGCAACCGACGACGCGAAACAGTTTTATGGGCAGATAGTTTCGGAGATCGAGACGATAGTAGAGCAGTATTTCCACCGCCCAGGCGTGGAGACACGGAGGAAAATGGACAATGGACAATGGACAATGGACAATTTGGAACCAGATTCCCAATTGTCCACTGTCAATTATCCGTTGTCCATTTCTTTCCCGACCGTCGCCGATTCGCTGATGGCGACGAGCCGCGTCTACACGCTGTTCCAAAACATCACGCCCGAGCAGATGCAGGAGGCCGAGGCCGACCAGCAGGAAGAAAAGGGCGATTATGCCTACGAGGACAAAAACTCGAGCGAGGCAGTAACCGAAGATCAGGTCAAGCGCGAAGAGAAACCGAAACATCCCGAAGACGTGAACGATCTCTTCAACGCTTGGAACAGCCTCGACGACGAAGGCGAGCCGGACGACCTTCAGGGCGCCGAAGCTTGGACACACAACGAGATGCCCGAGCAGGCGCTAGAACCCGGCGACGAAGCTTTTGCTTACGACGAATGGGACCGCGAGTTGAACGATTACCGCGTCGGCTGGAGCCGCGTGATCGAAAAAAAGGTAAAGCAGGGCGACCGCAATTTTGTCGAGCTGGCGCGGTCGCGTTACCGCGGCGTGATCTCGTCGATACGGCATCAGTTTCAATTGATGAAGCCCGAAAATCTAACGCGTGTAAACCGCGAGATAGACGGCGAAGATTACGACCTCAATGCTCTTGTCGATTTCGTCATCGACCGCAAGGCCGACGGCCAGCAATCGGAAAACATCTATACAAAACGACTGCGCAAACAGCGGGACGTAGCGGTCTCACTGCTGCTCGACCAATCGTCCTCGACCGCGCGGACTATTACTCGCAATCCGCTGCAGCCTTATACCTATCCCGGTCGCAGGATAATAGAGATCGAAAAAGAGGGCTTGGTGTTGATGAGCGAGGCTCTCGAAGCGGTCGGCGATGTTTATTCGATAAACGGGTTTACAAGCGAGGGACGGCGAAACGTGAAATTTTATATCGTCAAAGATTTCGACGAGAAATATTCCGAGGATACGGAACGACGGATCGGCGGGATCACATTCCAAAACAATACGCGTCTCGGTGCCGCCATCCGCCACGCCGCCCACAAACTGCTCCGACAGGATTCGCGAACAAAGCTGCTGATAATTCTGACCGATGGCCGGCCGTACGACCACGACTACGGCGACGCACGCTACGCCCGCGAAGACGTGCGCGAAGCCCTGACCGAAGCCAAGGTCAGCGGCATCACGCCTTTTTGCATCACCGTCGACCGCGAATCGGAAAGCGAACTTCGTGACCTGTACGGCGACGTCGGCTACACGATCATCGACGACGTTCTTTCTTTGCCCGAACGAATGCCGAATATTTATCGGAGATTGACGAGTTAAAGCTGTGTTAAGATTCTTGTTATGAAGAACGGAGTTATCGAAATAAACCCAGACAAAGTAAGTGGTGCACCGGTTTTTTCCGGTACGCGAGTGCCGATAAAAAATCTTTTCGATTACCTCGAAGGCGGAGACTCGCTTGAGGATTTTCTTGAAGGTTTTCCACCGGTAACCCGAGAACAAGCCATTGCGGTGTTGGAAATGGCTGAAAAATCTCTTGTCAGGGAGATCGGCTCTAATTGAAGATACTCCTCGATCACAATCTTGATCGCCGGTTGAAAGAGCATTTGGTCGATCATGAAGTCTCGACAACTTACGAACTGCATTGGTCGGATCTTGTAAATGGGGAACTTCTCGTACTTGCTGAACAAAGCGGATTTCAAGTTCTTCTTACCGCCGATTCCAACATCTCTACGCAACAAAATATAGCTGGCCGGAGAATTTCCGTGATTGTTTTACGAGCGTACAGCAATCGCCTGGCGACCCACCTGGAAATGATCGGCCCCTTGCTCGAGGCGCTGGACAGTATCAAATTGGGCGTTTTTGAAGAAGTGATTCATCCTAAGTTTTCACGAAAAGATTGAAAAATGATTGGTAATCGCGGCTGCAACATAATCAACAATATCCTCTCATTGCCCGAACGAATGCCGAATATTTATCGGCGGTTAACTAGCTAAAGGCCCCGTTCGCGATAAAATTCTTTACAGGTTACAAACTCCCACGTTGTTTTGTCGCCATTGTGCTCTTTAGGAGTTTCATAGAGACATTTTGTTTCGACATATTTCCGGCCGTTGAACTTATAGGTCGAATAGCTCGTTTCTGATACAGAAAAATGGCCTTTTAGTAGAATATCGGAATATCCATTGGTTCGGGTGCGTTTGACCTGATCGCCCATTTTAGTAACATCCCAATAATCATCCCCGTGCAAGAGCATCCGAAGGCCACTTCGACGTCGCTCAAAGATCCAAAAGTCACAATTTCCTACTGCACCGCAAAACTGCGCGGTCGTTGAACGCACCAGAATTTCTTTGCGGCCATCACGATTGAGATCGACATGCTTGATCTCGAACACGTCTCTGCAATCAGGGCTTTGTGTTGTGTAATCCAGAATTTCACGCATCTCTCTGTCACGTCTTATTGCATTCCAAATCGGTCGAATCTTCGGATCTGAACAGAACGTTTTGCGGACTTCGAAAGAGTTGATAGGCCTGGTGCTTTCCTCGACTTTGGGACTATCTAATTGGGGCGGTGTAAAGAAATTGTAGTGCTCCGGTGGCTTTTCTATTTGCTCGTCCTTTTGTTTGCTCAATGCCGATCGGTCATTCAAATTTAGTCTGACGTTTCCGAAAAACATGCCGATGCCAAGGGTGAGGAAAAAGATAAGCAGATGGAAAAAGAATCGAGACATTATGGTCAAACCCTCAATCATGGTATTTGGCTTTGCCCTCAGTCTCAACGTGGATATCCACAGTGTTAATAAAAAAAGGACAGGCCGAAGCCCGTCCTGCGGTTTTTATGGTGGCGGGGGGGAGGATCGAACTCCCGACCTTGGGGTTATGAATCCCACGCTCTAACCATCTGAGCTACCCAGCCACGAACACTTGATTATAGTTCCCAACGCTGAAAAATCAAGTCATTTGCCACCGCTCCGATTGACATTGGTTTATCGCGCTCCGGTTGATAAAATCTGATTACGGCGGTTTTATGTTTTACAAAACTCCAGCGAACATAGTCTTGCTGGTGGTTTTTTGTTTGGTTTGTTCAATGGCTGTACAAGGGCAGCGTGCGGACCAGACAATAAGGATCACGATCACAACCGAACGTGACAAGGCTGGAGGAATCGCTGACCTACGACAAGGTGGGGAACGTGAAAACGCGGATCGATACTGCCGTAAGGACGACCGGCTATGACTACGACACGTCGAACCGGCTCATCAAGATCACCGACGCCGCAAGCCAGTTGACGCAGTTCGAGTACAATCTGCGGTCGCAGATGACGAAGGTGAAAGATGCGTTGAATCAGGAGTATGTGTTTACTTACGACGCTCTTGGCAGACAGCTAAGCCAGACGCGGGCAGGTTCGACGATGACGTTCGAGTACGATGCGGTTGGGAACCGGACTTTGCGAACGGATTACATGGGCCGCAAGACGGAGTATGAATATGCTGCCCCCGGTCGCCGGAACCCAGATCGTCCAGTTCGGCCTCCCAGCCGACCAGCCCGTCCCGAATGCGTTCGTGAGGTAAGAAAAGAACGAGGCTCTCTGAAAAGTCAATTCAACACTTGGTTGGTCCGTGTCTTCCGTGGTTACGGCTTTCAAGCATAACCACGGAGCACACGGAAAAACACCGAAGACGCTGAAATAAAACAAACCTGAATTTCCTGCATCGCTCTCATCAGCCTCGTTTTCAGACACCCTCTCTTTTTTCCTTTCACGCGTGCGGGCAAAGATGCCCGCGTTCCGGCAATAAGCGGGCGGGCACAGCCCGAAGACATGCGACTGAATCCTGTACTTGACATTTTGTTGCATCTGTGCAATACTGATTCAAGCGTTGGCTGTGAACAGGCCTCGCTTTTGGTCTTTGACAATTTTTCTGCGATGGCCGCCTGCATCCGTCCCACTTAAGGCTTAAGGAATTTCCAAGCGGAACGATTTTTGGTTGTAACGGTTGTAGCAATTGTATTTAAACCCTCTCACTTTGGACAGGGACCGGATGGAAATGGGACGATGCGCCGAGCGGCGTAGGCGACCGGAACGGATCGCGCTCCAGTCTTACAAACAACTCCATTGACCGGCGACG
>JBQTJB010000112.1:0-11796 GCA_052387555.1 Blastocatellia bacterium
ACGCAATTTGAATAAATGATCGAACATTTTCCGATCTCTACATGTCGGCCGATTTTCGAACCGTCATGGATCTGCGAGGATTCACCTACATGGCTTCCTTCACCGACCGTTACAAAAGCTCCTATAAAACTCGCCCGAACGTCAGAATTTGGATGGATATGAGATGTTTCATTCCAACCTGAACGCCAGTCGCAGGAATGAAGCTTTGCCGCGATTTTTGCGAATGCGAGTTTCGGGTTTTTGGCAACGATAAGCGAGATACTCCCTGCGGCCCGCGTTTCTGCCTCTGAGTTTTCGGGAACGATCAGACATGATGCGGTTGTGGCAGGAATCGAATCGGCTTTTTCGAGGAACGAAATCTGACCTCTTTCGGCCTTGGAAATTTCAGCGACCGAATTGATCTCTACTTCGCCGTCGCCATGCAGTTCGGCGCCGACGAATTCAGCTATTTCACGAGCTTTCATTCGTTACAATTTAGCTTTTTTCGGGCAGAAACGCGACTGTCAGAATCGCCTTTGGTAAGAAGCCGGTCATTGCAGCACAAAGGAGAACCGGATCTAGCCGCTGTTGCGTTCGGCGGCATTTACTGCGGATTGAAGAAATATTTCCAAGCCCTGAATCTCGACGCCGTGTTCGCTCCCCAATCTTCTTAGTACCGGTGCGGATTCGCTGTCAAGTAAATCGAGATCGGCCAGATCGACAGTAACCAGGCTTCCAGATTCGACGCGAATATCCGTGGCAATTCGTTCGAGCAAAAGAGCGTCGTCAATCATCATGTCGCCTTCGACGCGCAAGATGGTTCGGTTACCGAATTCGCTTTGTGTTATCTGGGTCGGCATTTCAGGATTTAGATGCTTTCATTACGGATAGTCACGATATTTGTTTCAATCCTACGCTTAATATCTCGTTACTTATCATCTTTTATCAGTTATCTGTCAGCTATCAGTTATTCCGGAGAAATTAAACGCGAATCTTTAGCCTGCCGGGTGGTCATGTAAACTCCCGCAAATACCAGTACAGCGGCAACGATGAATTTGAAATCGACCATCTCGTTCAGAAAGATCACGGCCAGTATAAACCCGATCATCGGCTGAAGGTAAATATAAACGGCTACCACAGAAGGATTTACCTTGGATAATGCCCATGCATTGAGCAGATAAGGCGCGGCCGTTGCGACAACCGCGATATAAATAACCAGCCACCAGGTCATTGAATCGACCGCCGTAATATCGACGCTTGATATAGAAAACAGGCCGAGCGGAACACAAACGATGCTTGCAAAAAAGAAGACCCACATCATCGAACGAAATGCGCCGTTTCGCGTGATTATGTCCTTTGAGGTGGCGACATAAATACCGTAAGACAGGGAGTTGGCGATTATCATCAGGTCGCCGAGTGTGGTTTGTGACGAAAACGAAGCCTTGGTGGGGTCGATCAGAAAAACAATGCCAGCCGCAGCCAGGACAATACCGACAACCTTTATCGCTCGCAGTTTCTCACCGCCCGTGATCGCGCTGACAGCCAATGTGAAGATCGGGATCGTAACGGCAAGCAGGGAAGTGTTCGAAGCTTTTGTAAGCGAGAGGCCGCCGATAAACAGCAGTTGATTGAACGTGATGCCAAAAAGGCTGAGCAAGGCCAGCCGCAAATAGTCCGATTTGTTTTGCAGCCAAATTCTCCGTCGGTAAAATTGCACGGCAAACAGAATCAACGCCGTGATCCCGACCCTAAACCCTACAAGCGAAATTGCAGGCAGCACCCCCAACACAACCTTGCCTATCACGGGCAGCGAACCAAAAAATGCCTGCACCGCGATCAACGCAAATACAGGATAGTATTTTGATAAAATTTCTTTTTGTTCGTCTTCGTTGTTCAAAATGTAACGGAAAAACAAATGATAGCAAACACGTTAACAAATATGGTTATCGTCTCTGGAAAGAATCCGAGGAACTGATAAAATACTTACAGTTCAATTCATTGAAGTTAATAAGAGGATTTTGTATGACCTTTCGAATGGTTAGTTTGCTTCTGAAAACATCGGTTATAGGGGGAATCGTTGTCGCCTTTTTTATGGTTATGGCTCAGGGACAGGTAAGTGACGCCGAAAAACCTCTCAGTCTGGACGCGATGCTGGTTTCTCTAAAAGAGAGCAAGACAGGACTGCAAACGACTAACCGAATCCTGAGGAAACAGGTAGAGGAGCGTGGCGTAGACTTTGAAATCGACTTGAGTTCAGAAAAATATCTAAGTGATGCGGGAGCGGACGAATCTTTGTTAAATACGATCAAGTTAAAACTATGCGATGCCTTTTCGGGACGAGCGGAAAAATGTCCTAAAGAAGATTTTGAATGCCAGATATCTAACTACACAAAAGCCCTTGCATTTCACCCGGTTGATACCAAAATTCTTATTGATCGTGGCGTAGCTTATTATAATGGCGGGAAATTTGATGAAGCGATCATTGACTATACTACGGCCGCAAAGATCGATCCAAAAGACCATATAAGCTACTACAACCGTGGCAATTCTTATTATCGTAAGGGCGATTATGAAAACGCTGTCAAGGATTATTCGCAGTCAATTGCTTTAAATACTAAAGATGCAGACATTTATTTCAACCGGGCAAACACGTATTATGCCCAAGAAAAATATGATCTCTCGATAAAAGACTATTCTACTTTTATCATTATGAAACCCGCCGACCCGGAAGGATATGAAAACAGGGGCGATGCATATTTTGAACAGAAAATGTACGATCTGGCTTTGAAAGATTACAACAAGGCGATAAATCTTAAGCCAAAAGATGCCGATCTTGTTACAAGCCGTGGCCGCGTTTTTATGGCGAAGGCACAGTACGTCGATGCAATTCGGGAATTCGACAAAGCAATTTCCATCGATGCCAAAAATGCATACGCTTATCACAATCGTGGCTACACTTATTTTCAAAAAAAGGACTTTGACCTTGCGTTAGCCGATTACGATAAATCTATTGAATTTAGGCCGCCAAGTGCCGGAGCGTATGTTGACAGAGGATTGGTTTTCGAAGAAAAAAAAGAAAACGCAAAGGCCCTTTCAGATTACAATAAGGCTATCGAACTGGATAACACCGACTTTCTCAGTTACTACTACCGTGGCAGTTTATATGTAAAACTTTCAGACTATGAAAAAGCGTTGCTCGACTTTACTAAAGCTATAAAACTCAATCCAAAAGACCATGATTCATATTTTGAGCGCGGCCTAATCTACATAAATATTGATGATTACGAATCAGCATTGAAGGACTTTGACAATTGTATTGAATTGGATGCTAAAAACTCCAACGCATTGACAAATCGAGGATTGATATACATGCGAACAGAAAAGTATGACAAAGCTATTTCGGATTTAACTGATGCGATTCGCCTAGATCCAAAGAATGAAACGGCATATGAAAATCGGTCAATTGCGTACGAAGAATTGGGCGAAACGACGAAAGCCGCTAAGGATAAAAAGAAGGCAGAGTTACTCGAAAAGACCAACAAGCCCTAGAGAAAACCGGTCGCTACATCAACATCATCGCCGGACTTTCGAGCATTTGCTTGAAGGTTTGCAGGAATTTCGCGCCGGTTGCTCCGTCGATGGCACGGTGGTCGCAGGACATCGTGACGCTCATAATGGAGCGTACGACTACCTGGCCGTCGCGGACGACAGGCGTCGGGTTAGCACCGCCGATGGCGATGATCGCGGCTTCGGGCGGATTGATTATCGCGGTAAATTCCTTGATGCCCATCATGCCTAGATTGCTGATAGAGAAGGTCGCTCCGATGTATTCGTCGGGTTGCAGTTTTTTTGCTTTCGCCTTTGCCGCAAGGTCTTTAATCTCCGCAGATATTTCGGCAAGGCCTTTGAGATTAGCTCCGCGAACGACCGGCGTTATCAATCCTTCATCGATCGCGACGGCCACGCCGATATCTGCCTGTTCGTAAAAACGCACAGTCTTATCCTGATAGGAAGCGTTGACCCAAGGGTGTTTTAGCAGTGACATCGCCGTTGCTTTGACGATGATGTCGTTGACGCTGATCTTCGCGTCGTTGTCGAGGTTGGCGTTGATCTGTTTACGCGTGGCAAGCAGATTGTCCATTTCGATCTCGACGGTGAGATAAAACGTCGGGATCGGGCCGATAGATTCGGCAAGGCGGCTGGCAATAACCTGACGCATTTTTGAAGTGTTTTCATCACGGAACGGTGAAGCGCCAACAATAGTTGAAGGCGTAAACACCTTAGCCTCTTTGGACTTTGGACTTTGGACTTTTGATTCCAAAGCTATTTCTATATCTCGTTTGATAATGCGTCCGTTCGGCCCCGAACCTGCAATCGAACGCAGATCAATGCCGTTGTCCGCAGCCATTCGCGCGGCTATCGGCGAGACGATCAAGCGACCATTCGACTGCGGACTTCGGATTGCGGACTGCGGACTTTCGGCGGCGACAGGTTCTTTCGCTTTCGGCTCGGCTGCAGTCGATGCTAAAACCTTCTCTCTGGTCTCTGTGGCTTCTTCCTTTGCTTTTTCGCCACCTGCTGACGCCGGCGGTTCTGACTTGCTGCCGTTCGATGCGATTTCACTCAACAGGCCGGAAATGTCTTCGCCCTTTTGTCCGATGATCGCAATTGCTTCGCCGAGCGCGGCTGTTTCGCCGCCGACTTTTAGTATCTTCAAAAGCGTGCCGCCCGAAAGAGCAGTCATTTCCATTGTGGCCTTGTCGGTATCGACCTCGGCCAGCGTCTCATTCGCTTCGAACGCATCGCCCTCGTTCTTCACCCAACGGGAAATCTGCCCTTCTTCCATCGTGGGCGAAAGCTTTGGCATTAAGAATTTTTCGGCCATAATTTACGGATCGCGGACACTCTTGTCCGCAAATATCAAACTTTTCTATTTGCAGCGATCATCCGCAGTCGTTCTCCGCGGGTCTTTTTTCGTTCGTTGTAACCACGCTCGTCATACGGCTGCAGCTTTTCCAGCCAAAGATCCTCGAGCGTTTCAAGATCGGCAGAATAATCGTAGTTTGGGTCTTCGCGAGGAGAGATCTCCTCTAAAACCTCGAATTCAAACTTTCCTGTCCCGAAGAGCTTCCAATCCGACTCCAACGTCTTATTAGAATGAGAGCCGGCGTAAAGCTGAAACCGGATTCGGTTGAACATCGCAGTCAGATCCATTGTGGAGCCGACAAAAGCTTTGCCGTTTGCGAGATTGCGTATCGCAAATATACCCATCGGCCGGCGTGACGCCTTATAAGCAAGTTTTGCAGCTTTCTTATCCATTTAAGGTTTCAGATTCTTCCAGACATCGGAGTAATCATCACAACAATCGTACGCTTCCATCAGATACTTGCCTGGCTTCGCAAACACTACTTCCTTAATATTCAAGCCCTTGTTGGGAACCGGAACACAACTACCGGCTGGTACCAACCAGAGTTGAGTCCTGAAGGATTCCTGGAATCCAGCATCTCGAACGACAACCCGCGACCGATCAAATTGGCGGAGTGCGATCTTTACCTCGATCCCTCTCATGTGGGCAGCTATTTCGTCATATCTGCATTTTTTCCCGCAATACAAAAACACGTAACCAGTGGAAGCGGGGTTCTGTGAAATCTCCTGAAATAAATGATCGAACCGAGCGCTTCGCTGCTCGCTATTTAATATTCCAAATTCATCTAGGAGCGTCGGCCCTGGTTCGGGCCGCATAATGCCAAGTGTTCGCTCTTTCGCGTCGGGGGCCTGCGCACGTAATACGTTACCCGAGACGAGCAGAATCAAGCTCAGAAGAGTGACGAGACGAAGGGACATACCTATAGATAACAAACTTCCTTTACCGCCGCGACGATCTTATCCACATCCGGCAGCGACAGTGCTTCCAGGTTTTTGGCATACGGCATTGGGGCTTCGGCCGTCGAGACGCGTTTTACAGGAGCATCGAGATAATCGAACGCGTGTTCCATGACCGAGTGCGAAATTTCGGCTCCGACAGATGCAAAATAGTGGGATTCCTCAGCGATCACCAAACGGTTCGTTTTCTTGACGGAATTGACTATCGTGTCGATGTCGAGCGGTTTGATCGTTCGCGGATCGATAACCTCTACCGAAACGTCGAATTCCTGTTGAATTTTTTCTGCGGCCTGCATAGCGAGCGGCACGGTCATTGAGCGGGCGACAATGGTGCAGTCCATTCCTTCGCGTTTGATATCAGCCACGCCGAGCGGAATCGTGAAATCTTCGTCTTCAGGAACCTCGCCTTTGAGTCCGTACATTCGTTCCTGTTCCAGGAAAACGATCGGATTGTCGTCGCGGATCGCAGATTTTAGCAGGCCTTTTGCATCGGCGGCGGTCGATGGCATCACGACTTTCAAGCCGGGGAAGTTTGCGTAAAACGCTTCGAGAGCCTGCGAATGCTGCGACGAGACCTGATACGCCGAGCCGTTCGGGCCACGGAAAACGATCGGAACCTTGAACTGCCCGCCTGACATATAAAGCATCTTCGCCGCGTGGTTGATGATCTGATCGGATGCGAGAATCGAGAAATTCCACGTCATGAACTCGATCACCGGCCGCAAACCTGCCATCGCCGCCCCAACGCCGACCGCCGCAAAGCCGAGCTCGGTGATCGGCGTATCGACCACGCGCTTGTCGCCGAATTCTTTCCACAATCCGCGCGTCACTTTATACGCGCCATCGTATTCGGCAACCTCTTCGCCCATGACGAAAACATTTTCGTCTCTGATTATTTCCTCACGCAACGCTTCGTTAAGCGCGTCACGGATGGTTAAAACCGCCATATTTATCTAGCAAACTCTACATTCTTCAAGCGAACAAATGCCACGATATTATCTGCCTCGTCGGAACCGGCCGTCGTAATCTTCGAAATCATCTTGCAATTCGTAATCGCCTTCGCGGGCCTGTTCAATAACGTTCTCGCAATCAGAGTAATCAAGATTGGCTAGGACATACTCTCGAGTAGCGTCTTGCTCTTTCGATTTAATTTGTTCAATCTGAGTTAACGCCAAGTCAACTGAGCGGGCTTCAAAAACGAGCCAATAAGTTGTTCCATCATCTTTTTCAAATTGCTTCAGTACAACAGACAAAATTTTTGTTTGTGTACCATTCGTTAAATGCAAATCACATGGTGAGCCGATATCACAACTGGCTGTGCCAGCTTCCGTACCGGAATGCGTCCAGCCCTTATAATTTTTCTGAATGAATTCACTTAAAGCTTTCTTCTGTTCGATCCGAACTTTTGCCTCACGCTCTTTAGCCTCCTTGTCTTTCTCTTCTTCAGAGATAGCCGAGTTTCCGACAGACGTATTGGAAGTCGTCTTGCTGGAATTCGATGCGACCGAAGAACAGGCTATATGAGCCGCGGCAATAATAATAGCAATACCAATACGCAACATATTGATCACGCCAGCACATCCGTAAACAACTCACTATTTGCCGGATACGGACTTTCTTCGGCAAATTTCACAGCGCTTGCGACAGCTTCCAATGCTTCCTGTTCGATCTTCTCAAAATCCTTGTCGTTCAAAACTTTCGCTTCTTTCAAGCTATCCTTAAAAAGAACTATCGGGTCGCGTTCCTGGTACTTTGCGATCTCCTCGCGGGTGCGGTAGTTGCCCGGGTCAGACATTGAATGGCCCATGAAGCGGTAGGCGCGAATTTCAAGCAGCGTCGGCGAACCGTCCTTTCTTGCCCGTTCTATAGCACGTACCGTCGCGTCGCGAACGGCCATTACGTCCATTCCATCGACGAACTCGTTCGCCATTTCGAAAGCTTCGGCTTTTTTGGCTATGTTCCGAGTGCTCATTGCGCGTTCCTGCGAAGTTCCCATGCCGTACTGGTTATTTTCGCATATGTAGATGCAAGGAAGCTTCCAGAGTTGGGCCATGTTTAGTGATTCGTGAAACATTCCCTGATTAACGGCAGCCTCGCCAAAGAAGCACAATGCAACCTGGCCGGTGTTTTTATATTTAGCCGCGTAAGCCATTCCTGTCCCGACGCCGATCTGCCCGCCGACAATGCCGTGCCCACCGTAAAATTCAAGCTCCTTCGAGAACATGTGCATCGAGCCGCCCTTGCCTTTTACACATCCTCCTTCTTTACCGTAAAGTTCCGCCATCACGGATTCCGGCGACATTCCCTTGACCATCGCCTGAACGTGATCGCGATAAGCCGTTATAACCATATCGTCCGGTTTTAGTGCCATCATCGAACCGACGGCAATGGCTTCTTGGCCGATATAAAGATGACAAAACCCGCCGATCTTGCCCATTCGGTAGACCTCGGCGCATTTTTCTTCGAACCGTCGGCCAAGAACCATCTGGTAAAGCATGGCACGAAGAAGTTTCTTGTCCGTTTTTCTGATCGACTCTATCTGCGATTTGCGGCGTTTTTGAAACTCGGCTTTTGCAAGCTCGACCAATGCAAAATCGTCGATGCCGTTCTTCCCCGCCGTTTTATTCGATCGGTCGCCGGAACCGTTCTTCGATGCGGTGTCCGCTTTAGGGCTTGTCGCTGTCTTTGGCAAAATCAAATCCTCCGAACTGCCAGGGTTGAGAATAAATACACGTTGTAAAGGCATTAGTATAAGCGAGATGAGTTATTTTGTGCAAAACAAGCGTGAAACGGCATCGGGCGCCCGTGTTGTCCAATCGGTTACTTTAATAATAAGATTGTTTTCAGCGATGAAAATGTTTAAATCGTTATTATTAATTTTCGCTTTCCTGCTGCTTTCGACGGCAGCGTTTGCTCAAAACCCCACAAAGTGGAGTTTTGGCTCTCCAAGCGGCGGTTCGCTAAGTACTAAGGACGAAGCACGGGTACAACTCAAAGTCGAGATCGAATCCGGCTGGTACCTTTATGCCCTCGATCAGCCAGAGGGCGGTCCGATCGCGACTACTATAAAAATCTCCGAGGGGTCCCCTTTCGAACTCAGCGGCAAGATCATTTCGCAGCCCCCAAAGCTCAAGGCCGACCCAAATTTCGAGATCGAAGGAAAGCCGCTCCAAACAAAATATTTTGAGAATACTGCGGTTTTCGATTTAACGATTCGCCCGATAGTGGATTCACGGATAGATGAGTTAAAGGTCGATGTCCGGTTTCAGGTTTGCAACGACACGCTGTGTCTTCCACCGCGAACGAAACGCGTGTCGTTTGCCGGTGAAGAAGACGTTAAAAAGTCGGCAGTTGGCAATTCGCCTTCTGCAGTCACATCCGGCACGCCAACGTCAAGTCAACCTGCGACCGCCAACAACCAACTGCCAACAGATCTTTGGGCATTTCTATGGCTTGCGGCCGGACTCGGTGCATTGTCGTTGCTAACGCCATGCGTTTTTCCGATGATACCGATCACGGTTTCATATTTTACAAACCATTCGGCTGGCAGCAGGGCAAAATCTGTCAGGCTAGCGGCGATTTATTCATTAGGAATAATTGCAACTTTCACGCTGCTGGGAATGCTTATTGCCGTATTTGTCGGAGCGGCTGGGATAAATCTTTTCGCGTCAAATCCATGGATAAATCTGTTCATCACCGCCATCTTTCTTTTCTTTGCGTTCAATCTTTTCGGAGCGTATGAGATCACGGTTCCGACCGGTGTTCTGACAAAGCTCGACAGCTTTACGCGTTCGCAGGAAGGCGAGGGAAGCGGCATTATCGGCGCTTTATTGATGGGATTGACATTTACGTTGACGTCATTTACCTGTACATCGCCATTTGTCGGTACGATCCTCGTATCGGCGTCGCAGGGTAATTGGCAAATGCCGCTTGTCGGGATGCTGGCTTTCTCGACTGTCTTCGCCTTGCCGTTTTTCGTGCTGGCACTCGCTCCGCAATGGGTTTCACAATTGCCGCGAGCGGGCGGCTGGATGAATTCGGTCAAGGTCGCGATGGGTTTTCTGGAAGTCGCGGCGGCGATGAAGTTTATCTCGAATGTCGATCTTGTCTGGAAATGGGGAATTTTCACGCGAAGCGTCGTGCTTGCGGTATGGATTGCGATCGGTGTTATTCTTTCGATATATCTGCTCGGGAAATTCCAACTTTCGCACGATTCAAAGCCGGAACGCATCGGGGCTTTCCGTCTGGTTTCTGCGATTCTTAGTCTTGCGATCAGCTTCTATCTGATCACCGGCCTATTCGGCGCAAAGCTTGGCGAACTCGAAGCATTCCTGCCGCCGGACTTGAACAATTCGACGTCAAGCGTCTTTGGTGGCGGCGGTGAAAAACTTACCTGGATCAAAGATGACTATGAAGCCGCTCTTGCCAAAGGAAAAGCAGAGAATAAACGAATCTTCATAGATTTCACCGGTTACACCTGTACAAACTGCAGCTGGATGGACGCAAATATTTTCGTTAAGCCGGAAGTCGAAGCGGAACTGAAAAAATTCGTGCTTTCATCGCTTTACACAGATGGCGAAGGTGAAATCTACGAAAAGCAGCAGAAAATGGAACAGGAGATGTTCGGCACGGTTGCTCTGCCTTTTTACGCAGTTGTAGATGGAGATGGAAAAATAATAGCTACGTTCCCCGGTTTGACGCGAAACGCGCAAGAGTTTGTTGACTTTCTGAAAAAAGCGCAAGAGAATTAGCCACAAAGGTGGCAGTAGCCCGCGCTTATGCAAGAGCTCCTACCGTCCAGACGTAAAATTATACGAATGAAGGTGCACATAAGTAATTTAATCGAAGGCCTTTGCGAGATTCCGGAGAGGGACTGGCATTGTCAGCCTGTTTATGATTTTCTCTGCGAAAATCCAGTTGAAGTTGATTCGATATCCCCTTTTTTCTTTTGGAGCAATAACTTCTACACGCGTAATCTGATTTATAAAGATGACCGTTTCGAAATGATGGCGATCTGCTGGGAAAGCGGTCAGGTATCGCGGGTGCATAACCATTCGGAGCAGCGGTGCTGGATGACTGTGCCCGTAGGTAAATTAAAAGGCCAGAACTTTGCAGTCGAAGCGATTGACGAATCGAGTGGTTATTGCAAACTGCTCGAAACCGATACTTTCGAACTTGCCGAATGTCTTGCCGCAAAGGTCGAACTCGAACAGCCGATACACCAAATTCTAAACCTTGCCGAATACAAGACGCGAGCCGTCAGCATTCATATCTATTCCAAACCGTACGACCGTTGTCTCTCATACTGCCGCGACACTGATACATTCAAGGAAGTCCAACTCTTTTACACAAGCGTCGACGGTAATCTGTGCGACGGCGTCACTCTGTAAACCTTTTCTAAATTTAATTAGTAATCGACCTGTTAAGAAATCCTGCGGACTAATGTTTGAAAGCCGACGTTTAACGTGGATCGTAATTCTTGCGCTGATCGCAGCATATATCGCTTTGCGGTTTTGGCGGCTTACGGATTCTTGTCTTTGGTTCGATGAGATTTTCAGTATCCATGCCGCCGAACATTCATGGGACTCGATCTTATGGTTCGTCGCGCAGGATTTAATTCACCCGCCGCTTTTTTATTTACTACTGAAAATCTGGATCGCGATTGGCGGCGAGAGCCTTTATTGGCTCCGTTCGCTGCCGGTTGCATTTGCGGTGCTGGCATTATTTCCGTTTCTTATGCTTTGCAAGGAATTGAAACTGAAATTCGCAGTGATCGCTGTTTCGCTCGGTTTCTTCGCGGTCAACGGAGCGCTCATCAAATACGCTCAAGAAATGCGGATGTACAGTCTTTTGCTGTTCGTTTCGCTTGTTTCGATCTGGCTGTTCACGCGGTTTTTTAACAAGGGCAAGAGCTTTGTGTTGTTAGTTCTTGTA
>JBQTJB010000113.1:0-12011 GCA_052387555.1 Blastocatellia bacterium
CGACCGGACCGCCCAAATCGATCATCCGGGAATATCTCGAATCTTTTACCGTAACGCTTGTTATGGCGATCTTCGGAATGACCTTTATTTTGCAGGCCGTGACCGTACCTACCGGCTCGATGCAAAACACAATTCTTGTCGGCGATTATCTGCTGGTCAATAAATTCATATTTACGCCGGCTGGATACGAACTTCCTTTTCTGCCGCAAAGGGAAATAGAACGCGGGGATATTATCGTTTTCAAGTACCCCGGTAATCGCGTTGACCCCGAATCAGACATTGAAAGAGGGCTAAAGAAGTACCAGATCAATTATGTCAAGCGAGTCATAGGCTTGCCGGGTGAAAAGATCGAATTCAAGAACAATCAGGTATTCGTCAACGGTCAATTACTTGTTGAGCATCGGGTATTAGGCGATCCGCCAACGCCGCGTGATCAACAGTCCGCGTTGGTAACAAAGGAGTTCGAAGAGCGGCCACCGGATGCAAAGTGGAACGTCTATTATTCAGAACAAACAATGCAGCCGGTCAGAGCAGGACGAACACTTTCGGTCGAGCGTTATAATTTCGGCGTCTCCGGAAAACAGATGACCGTGCCCGATAATAATTTTTTTGTTATGGGAGACAGCCGCGATCAAAGCGACGATGGCCGAGGTTGGGGATTCGTTCCGCGTGAGCTGGTCATCGGGCGGGCGATGTTCGTTTACTGGTCCTGCGACCGTGGTGCGTCGAACGGCGATTGGTTCGGCTGCATAACTCACCCGCGGCTCGACCGCATCGGCAAGTTCGTAAAGTAAGCAAAAATAAATCTTGAATCACGGCGGGCTTGCCCGCCCTTTTGCTGCATGAAGCTAAATTTCAGTGAAGAGGTTTCCGGGGCGATCCATTTCGAAAAACCGATAGTCGCTCTCGAATCGACGGTTATCGCGCACGGTCTTCCTTATCCCGAAAACATCGAAACCGCATACCGCCTCGAACGCATCGTCCGCGAAAACGACGCTTTTCCGGCGACGATAGCCATGTTCGGCGGCGAAGCTTTTCTTGGCCTGGACGACGCCAAAATGGAAAAGCTGGCGACGCAAAAAGATATTCGCAAGATTTCGCGGCGCGATCTTTGCATTGCAGTCGCAAAAAAGCTGGATTGCGCGACTACGGTGGCATCGACCGCTTTTATAGCTCATCGGGCCGGGTTAAAGGTCTTTGCCACGGGCGGTATTGGCGGCGTTCATCGCGGAAACAGCGCGGATGTTTCGGCCGACCTGCCGGAGCTTGCCCGAACGCCGATGATCGTAGTTTGTTCAGGAGCCAAAATAGTGCTTGATCTACCGGCGACACGCGAATGGCTGGAGACGAACGGAATCACTGTTCTTGGCTGGCAATGCGGCGAAATGCCGGCGTTCTATTCGCGTTCCAGCGGCCTGGCCGTTGATGAACGCGTGGAAACCGGGCGCGAGGTCGCCGAAATTGCTTACGCACGTGAAAATCTGGGCCTGCGAAATTCGATACTTGTTACGGTGCCGGTGCCGCAGGAATTTGAGATAGAGGCAAACGAACTCGAGGAAATGCTTTTAGGATCGCTAAAACTTGCCGGGCAGCAAGGAATTCGCGGAAAAGAGATAACGCCGTTTCTTCTCGCTCAAATGTCGGAAAAAAGTGAAGGGAAAACGCTCGCCGCTAACATTGCACTTCTTCAAAACAACGCTCGGGTCGCATCCGAGATCGCCGTGGCGATCAGCGTATTTGGAGCAAGATAGAGCGCCGCAAAATCATTTTTTCGCTGGCTGAGATTCGAGCTTCTGCTTTAACTGATCGAGCCGTTTTTGCGCCTCAGTTGCCTCGGGTGAAGCAGGGAACTTGCTCACGACCACACGCCAGCCGGAACCGTCGTAATGGTAGGTTTTTGTCGAAGAGTTGAAGAGAAATACGATGCCGAGTTTTCGATAACGGTCGAGACTGACGAAATTCAGATAATAACTGTGAAGCGGAGCTGCGGTCGCGGCCATTTCCGTCCGGCTCAGACGGTTTGACGCGTCACGCGAAAGCTTGGCAGCCGTAACTTCGAGCAAATCGCCGAACAGCAGAAGCACCGCCGGTTTGAATTTCGATTCCGGAAAAAGATTGAAGAATTCGACCGCGATCTCTATCTGTTCGAATCCCTCAGAGGCCTGAACCAGCCTGACCAGGCGTTCCTCGTCGCTGCTTCGGAATTTGCCGAAGACAGCGTCCGCCTGTACCCAACCGGCCGACGATGGCGGAGCCGCAACGCGGTAAAACCTTACGCCGTTGGCCTCGGAAACTGCAAGAATTCTTACCGCTCTCCCTCGCCGCATCCGTTGGATCGGTTCGGCATACAGGCTCGGCGAGGTTCGCAGGACCGAAAGAGTCTCATCGACCACAAATCCCGTCTGACCGACCTCTTTTGGCTTTTGAACCGAAGATGTCAACGGACGCAATTTACCGGAAGGGCGCCTTTTCTGAGTAAAGGCGTCGGACACAAAAACAACCGTAAGGAGAAAAAGAAAAATGACCTTCATTGGAATTTAAGATTTTTTCTTGGCTTTATCTATCTTTGCCTGCATTCCTGCGTGATGAAAATGGCAGATGGCGATTGCAAGCGCATCGGCGGCGTCATGCGGCGTTGGAAGCGTTTTCATGCGAAGCAGCAGTTTTACCATTTCCTGAACCTGATGCTTTTCGGCGTTGCCGTAGCCGACGACCGTTTGCTTTATCAACCGCGGGGCGTATTCGGCGATAGTTATGCCCCGCTGCTCGGCAAGCAGTAGGACAACACCCCTAACCTGCCCGAGCTTCATCGCTACGCCTACATTGACGGCGTAAAACGTATCTTCGATAGAGAGCACGTCGGGTTGGAACCTGTCGATAACGCCGGCAACGCCGGAAAATACGCTCATCAAGCGTTTTGAAAACGCCTGTTTGGGGCTCGATTTGACCGTGCCGAAATCGACCGGCGAATACTTCAACCCGGTTCCTTCAACCACGCCCCAACCGAGCGTTTCGCTTCCCGGATCAATGCCTAAAACACGCATTCAAAAAGTCTGCAAAATGAATAATTGCAAAGATACCCGAAGTTTTTCGGCAAAGGCAAGCGGAGGCTCACGTTCCGGCACAAATTTGTAAATTAAACCAATAACATTTATCATTTTTTATCAACACTTTACCGCAAAACCAGACAATGAACCCCCGGATAACAGTAGCCGAGCCAACGACGGCAGTACGAACCTTGCTGAACGGGATCATCGATTACGCAGGGCTTTTCCCGCCGTCGCAGGTCTCGATGCCGGAGGCTGTCATCAACTATGCAACCTACAAGAACAGCAACTATGGCTGGATGCTCGGGCGTTTTGTGGTACAAGCGGTGCGTTTAGAGGAGTTTTTCGAAAGCGCGAAGGAATTTATCTCGCGGGACGCTAAAAGTGCTTGGCGTGTCGCTGTCGTTGCCGGTGATGACGTTTACGAGACTATCAAGACCATCGATTTGTTTAACGCGGTCAATGGGCCAGGTGTGGTTTGCGATGTGGTCGAGGTAAAAGCCAATACGGTTTCCAAGATCGAAAACACGGTAAACGCGCTTCCCAAAGGCGTAACGGCATATTTCGAAATATCGACAGGAGAGGCTTTGCCGGAGCTTGTCGCTACGCTAGCTCTAAAAGACCAACGGGCGAAAATTCGCACTGGCGGCGTTACCCGCGAAGATTTTCCCACTTCGAAGCAGATAATCCGTTTTGTCCGCACTTGCATGGCCGCAAACGTGCCGTTCAAGGCGACGGCCGGCCTGCACCATCCCGTGCGATGTTTCAAACCGCTGACATACGCCGCTGATGCCCCGCAGGGCACGATGCACGGCTTTCTGAACGTGCTGCTGATGACCGGTTTTGCCCGCGAGAGCTATCGTGTCAGCCTGCTGGAAGAGCTGATGGAAGAGGAATTTGAAGAGGTGTTCCAATTCAGCGACACCGGCGTACGATGGCGCGACGGCCATTTCCTCCACATTTCGCACCTCGGCCACCTTCGCCAAAAAGGAATGCACTCATTCGGCTCCTGCTCGTTCGATGAGCCTATCGCCGACCTTCAGGCACTGGGGATACTTTAGGCAGAAACACGAGCGGTAGCGAGCGTGCCGCTCTACTGACAAAGCATGTCAAATTTCGAATGGGACGATAACGACCGACCGCTCGCCTACTTTATCACCTTTCGAACGCATGGAACCTGGCTCCACTGTGACGGGCGCAAATCGGTCGATCGTCACGGCAAGAATATTTTCGGAACCGAACGCATCGGCCTCGACCCGAAGTTCTCAGTGCTGATGGATCGAAACATGTCCACCGAGCCAGTGGTGTTGAACGGTCCGCAGAGATCAGTCGTCGAGGAGGCGATCAGGAATGTTTGTCTGCATCGCGAATATACTTTGCACGCTTTCCACGTCAGGACTAACCACGCACATTCGGTGGTCTGGGCTGCGCGTAAGCCCGACGTCGTTATGAATGCCTTTAAGGCCAATGCAACACGCGAACTGCGCGAGGCCGGTTTGATAGCTCACGATTTTCGCATCTGGGCGCGGGGCGGCAGCACAAGATATCTTTGGAAACCTGAGAGCGTGCAGCGAGCGGTCAACTATACTCTTTACGGCCAAGGCGAAGAGCTACCCGAGTTCTAGGCAGAAACACGAGCGGTAGCGAGCGTGCCCCAATCCGTCGGTGCCTGTTACAATTAAACTTCGCGACCGCCAAAGGGCACACTCCCTACCGGTCGTGTTTCGGCCATTATGATCAACGAAACCCACGACCCGAACCTCAAGAGCTGGGTCGAATCCGCCAACGACCCGAATACGGATTTTCCGATTCAGAATTTGCCGTATTGTAGATTTCGTAATCGGAGTAAGCCGGATGTTGACCGCGTAGGATTCTTGATCGGCACTAAGGTGGTCGATTTGGTCGAATGCGATCAACGCGATGTATTTCCGAGCGCAGCTTTTGATGATCGGACTTCGGGCAGAAGATACTTCCAAGAGGTTTTGAGCGATAAGGCCGATTCCCTGATGAAAGCCGCTCTCGAATCATGCCTCGTCGATTTCGGCGACGCCGAGTTTCTTTATCCGGTTTTAGAGATACGCGACTACACCGACTTCTACTGCTCGATCTATCATGCTACTAACGTCGGGTCGATGTTTCGGCCGGATCAGCCTTTGATGCCGAATTATAAGTATGTGCCGATCGGTTATCACGGGCGGGCTTCGTCGATCGTAGTTTCGGGGACGGACGTGAAGCGGCCGCACGGGCAGAACCGCAGCGACGCCGAAAAGCCGCCGGTCTTTATTCCGTCGAAGAGCCTCGATTACGAGATGGAACTCGGCTTTTTTGTCGGCAGCGGAAACGAACTCGGCACGAGCATTCCGATCAGCGAAGCCGAGCAGCACATCTTCGGCGTGTGTCTCGTGAACGACTGGTCGGCACGCGACATACAAGCGTGGGAATACCAGCCTCTCGGGCCGTTTCTCGCCAAGAACTTCGCGACGACGATCTCGCCGTATGTCGTGACGATGGAAGCTCTCGCACCGTTCAGAACGCCCGCGTTCGAACGCGAAGAAGGCGATCCGCAGCCGCTTGATTATTTGTCGAGCGACAATAACCGCAAATTCGGCGGCCTCGACATCAATCTCGAGGTCTTTATTCAGACCGAAAAAATGCGTGCCGAAAACATCGAGCCGCACATGCTCTCGCGTTCGAATACAAAAGACCTCTACTGGACCATCGGCCAGATGCTAACGCACCACGCCTCCGGCGGCTGCAATCTCCAAACCGGCGACCTGCTCGCCTCCGGAACAGTCAGCGGCAAAGAAAAGCACGAACGCGGCTGTTTACTAGAACTAACCTGGCGCGGAACCGAACCGATCGATCTACCTTCGGGCGAACAACGCCGCTTCCTCGAAGACGGCGACGAAATAATCATGAAAGGCTACTGCGAACGCGAAGGCTTTCGCAGGATCGGCTTCGGCGAATGCCGTGGACGCATCCTTCCCGCGGAATGATCATTTCACCGCTGAGAAGAAGAGACGCAGAGTAAGAGTCAAAAAAGCCGGTTTGTCAGTTTTCAAACTGAACCATAACCGAGATTCCTGGAATGTTTTGTCTCGGCGTCTCTGCTTCTCGGCGGGAATTGTTCTAAAATACCCTTGATGGATCTGGTTCTCGACAAATTTCACGAAGAATGCGGCATTTTCGGCATTTTTGGTCACGCAGAGGCTTCGACGCTGACGCAGCTTGGGCTTTTTGCGTTGCAGCATCGCGGCCAGGAAGCGTGCGGAATTGTTTCGACGGACGGCGACGACCTGCACCAGTTTCGCTCGCAGGGGCTGGTTGCCGACGTGCTGAACGAAGAGGTTCTGAAAAAGCTGGTCGGGTCGGGCGCCATCGGCCACACGCGTTATTCGACCGCCGGGAAAAACACGATCAAGGAAGTTCAGCCATTTTCGGTTGCCTGTCAGCATGGAAAGATAGCCATTTGCCATAACGGTAACCTGCCGTTTGCTGAAACGAAACGCGCCGAGCTCGAACGCGCCGGTGCTATATTCTCTTCAACGTCGGACACCGAAACTATTCTGCACAGCATCGCCCGAACGTCGGCCAAATCTGTCGTTGAGGCCATCGAAAAAGTGCTGAAAGACACCGAAGGAGCTTTCTCGCTGCTGTTCCTGACGCCTAAGTCGCTGATTGCCGTTCGCGATGCTCGCGGGTTCCGGCCGATGGTGCTCGGCAAACTTAAAGACGCCTGGTGTGTTGCGTCCGAGACGTGCGCATTCGATCTGATCGACGCCGAATACGTCCGCGAGGTCGAACCGGGCGAGATGCTCATCATCGACCAAAACGGCCTTCATTCGTCAAAGCCGTTTGCCGAAAAACCGCATTCCGTATGCACGTTCGAGCACGTTTATTTTTCGCGGCCGGATTCGACCATCTTTGGCAAATCGGTCAATGAATCGCGGCACAAGATGGGCAAGCAGCTCGCCATCGAACATCCGGCCGATGCCGATCTGATAGTGCCCGTGCCGGATTCCGGCGTTGCCGCCGCTATCGGCTATGCACGCGAATCGGGCATCAACTACCGACAGGCGATCATCCGCAATCACTATGTCGGACGGACGTTCATCGAGCCGACGCAGTCGATCCGCTCGTTCGGCGTTCGTCTTAAACTCAATCCGATAAAGGATTTAATAAGCGGTCGCCGCGTCGTGCTCGTCGATGACTCGATCGTCCGCGGCACGACCTCAAAGAAAATCGTCCAAATGGTTCGCGAAGCCGGCGCAACCGAGGTCCACATGCGCATCTCCTGCCCGCCGACAACTCATTCTTGCTACTACGGCGTCGACACGCCCAGCCAAGGCGAGTTGATAGCCGCCCAAATGTCCGTCGAAGAGGTTCGCGAATATATCGGTGCCGACACACTGGGTTATCTATCGCATGAGGGAATGCTTGCCGCGATCGGGCTTGGGCAATCAGGTTCGTGTACCGCGTGCTGGACCGGCAAATACCCGACTCTTATCGCTAACGGTAAAGCTGCGTAGATCGATGGTGATTTGGGCCGATCATTTTCAAGAGAAATATCGTAAGATATTCTAGAATATTGTTCGGTTTTTTATTTGAGGATAGAGAAGGTAATAAAGTTTTGAAAGACGCGAATTATAAATACCCGTCATTGATCGAAACGGTTTGTGAACTACGTTTTTCGTCTCCAACGAAATGGAACATGAGTTCCTTTATCAAATTTGCGAGTTTGGCCGAAAAGGCCGGATTTCCAGTTGTCGTTGATGCAGGCGAGGGATTTCAGTTTGACTTTGCTGTTACAGCCGGAAAAGCTCAACCGCCCAAAATGAAACCGGTCTTGGGTCGAATTCAAACTTGGAATCAAGAAAAGACCGAGCTTTGGCAGGCTGGGCCAGAACTGTTTGCCGCGAACAGAAGAAGTCCATACAAAGGATGGGAGGTTTTTCGTCCCCACATTCTGAATGGCTTTGAACTATATTTAAGGATTGCGAAACCTAAAAAAGCCTCGTCAATGGTTTTGACGTATATTAATCGAATTGAGTTTAACCCACTAAAAGAAAAACCGTCGAAATTTGTTCG
Source organism: Blastocatellia bacterium (assembly GCA_052387555.1). Classification (GTDB taxonomy): domain Bacteria; phylum Acidobacteriota; class Blastocatellia; order Pyrinomonadales; family Pyrinomonadaceae; genus OLB17. The sequence goes on from JBQTJB010000113.1 coordinate 8,136, forward strand.
CTTTCTCACCGATGAGATTGAATTCGCGGATAAGATGATAAATTACGGCAGGCATTCTGAACAGGTATATAAAGATGGAGACAGAATCGTCATAATTGCCGGGAAAAACATGCAAGCTGGTAGCTCAGATGATTCTATTATTTTAAATATTTCTTACACGACACTTGAACCAAAGTTAGAAATAGTCGCTTTCAAAAAGCATCTTGAGAAGGCTCATAGCCGAATTATCGCGGCGTTTGAAAAGTCGATTACGGACGTTCATAGGAAAAGGATGGAGCCGAATGATTGATCTATCAACCAACAACATAACGCAGTATCAACCTCGTACGGTTCCACGAAGAGATGACGAATACGTCATCGTGTCGTCCGTTCAAGTCGCCCCAACGATCTTTGATCTAAACGAGTTTATTCGGAATTACCATCGAACCGACAACCTTGCGACTTATCTTGAAAATCCGGTCGATTCCGTGGAAGTTAGACATCTATTCGGTTCAAGTCGGGTCAATTCGATACGCGTGACGGCTCCAATTATTCTTGGTGGTCGCTTTGAACAGCCTTCCATCGAAGAACAGGATTTCGTGTATTTTGATGACTGACGACATGCCCGCAGAGCCAACTTATCCTTGGTATAAAGTTGAAAAATGGGGTGATTTGCAGCAGGGCGATTTACTTCCAAATTGTCCAATTCTGATCCTGCCAAACAATCTTTCAACGATACTTCCGCGGTCGACGACTGGAGATCAGCTGAAGACTCCGTTGGTCGTCGAGTTCGCAGACTTGATCGTTATGAGTCAAAGTTGTGACCTTGCACAAGAAAAGATCACACAGGTTCTTCTTTGCGCTCATTTTCCGGCCTCGAATCAATCGAAGTCAGATCGAATTTCGATTCGAAAGGAACAACGGCCAGCTCTGCATATGATCGAGAAGTGCGATATGGGCGGGTTCAAATTTGAAAAGCAAATTGTAGACTTTCGCACGGTATTTACACTACCCAAGAATTTTTTGATTGAGTTCACTGGGCAAATGGGCACACGAGTCCGTTTACTTTCGCCGTATCGAGAACATCTGTCGCAAGCTTTCGCACGATATTTCATGCGAGTCGGTCTACCCCGTCCTCTTAGTGACGACTAATAAAAATTCAACCCAACCAAGACCTTCCCTTTTTCATCTCAATCCGGTAGACTGAGTTTCCTCAATGTGGGGGCGACAGGCTTCGACAGGGGCTTGTATAGATCTTTGGATGCACGTCGGGCTTGCTTGTTAGCTCGTTAAAAAAACTTGCAAAACACAAATGCTAATCAAGAATTAGCTCTTGCTGCCTAGTTTAATTACTAGCCACAAGTGTCTTGCCGGAAGTCAGCTTGTAGCGACCGGTTTAGGCATAACTCAGTAGAAGCTAGGGCGCGTTCACCACCTGCGGACGCATCCCGAAATATTAGCCGGGTCAGCCGTCGATGAGGTCTTGTCCATTCATCTGCTCATCAACGGCGAAACTAAAGTGAATGGACTAAACGTGTAGATTTCACTGGTCGCAACCTTTGGATGCGGGTTCGATTCCCGCCGCCTCCACCAAGTCTTTTTTGGATTTTAGATTGCGGATTTTGGATTGAAACCCAAGATCCGCATCTCATTTTGGACATGATTAAATTCGCGCAAAGAATCTATAAGATAGGCATCAATCCGGTAGTCGATCCGCCGGACGATGTGCTTGCGGCCATCTTTGAACAGGCCGGGAAATCGAAAGGGCCGATCCCGGTTTGCGGAAAGCTGAATGGAGCCGAGTTCATTCAAACGCTGGTAAAGTATCGAGGCGCGTGGCGTTTGTACATTAATGCCGAGATGTTAAAAGCGTCGGGATTGAAGGTTGGCGACACGGCAAATGTCGAGATCGAATTCGACCCTCGTCCGAGAGAAGTTCCAATTCCGCCCGAATTTGCAATAGTTTTGAAGAAAGACAAGGCAGCGAAGGCCGAGTTCGATAAACTCTCACCAGGCCGCCGGAAAGAAATTCTGCAATACCTTGGATTTCTAAAGACCGAGGAATCTTTGACGCGAAATATCGACCGCGTTCTTCGCCACCTTCGCGGCGAGAAAGCCGAAACGCTATACGCGCTCATGCGCAAGCCGAAATCCTAGCCTTTTCGTAAAAACCCGTGCCGGTCAACCGTTCTCGACCCGATCTCGTTTCCTTTTTCGTCGTAACGCTTCACTCTAAGTCGCCCGAACGAAAGCGGGACCATATAGGACTCGGAGCTAAAGGAACCAAGCGAAAAGCTCATGTTCAGCGATGTTGTTGCACCTACGGTTCCGCCTTTGCCGCGAAGCAGGTACGTGCCTACTTCTTCCAAAAAAGTATCACCGGCCGGACCTTCGCCGACATTGCACCCGTAAAAAAGCACGCGGGCATCTCGCTTCAGAAACTGCTGGTTTTTGGCAAATGCCATAAAATCCATGCCTTCGAATTTCGTGCCGTCGGGCAGGTCTATCTTGCCCGGCTCGCCATGCGTGTCGAAAACAAGAAATTTAACTGCCACGTGCGTATTGAGCGCGGTTTCAAGCGCCTCAATGGTAGGGATCGGGAATGACGTGGAACTGCCGCCCATTTCGCTTACAAAACTCTTGGCTCCTGCTTCAAACTGAGGATCGTACAGATACAGATTATCGACTGCTGTGTTCATAGTGCCTCCGTAAAATGGCTTAATATCGAATTGCTGTAATTCGCCCTTCGAGACACTACGCGGAAAATTCGCGGAAAACGGCTAATGTGCATAAAAGCGGATAGAGGTTCAGGTTCAATGCATATATTATTACGAATTTGCCATTTCATCCTGAGTCTCTTATACCGCTCCTTTATTGTTTTGCAGCTTTGCAAGAGATTTGGTATTTCCCTGCAAAGAAGCGAAGAAGGAAGGAAAAAAAGAGCGTCATGCGATAAACCATTATTCCAAGCTGAATCACGCCTGCAAATTGCTTCATTTTGACATTTGCTACCCGCAAAACTATCCTTGTCAATTCTGTACGAATGAACACTTTACCGATAGGCATATTCGATTCCGGGGTTGGCGGGTTGACGGTTTATCGCGCTTTGCATAATCGTCTTCCGAACGAGCATTTTATCTACCTTGGGGATACCGCCCGCGTGCCTTATGGAACTAAATCGCTGGCGACGGTCGAGCGTTATGCGATCGAGAATTCTGTATTTTTGGCTTCGCGAGGCATAAAGATGTTGGTCGTTGCGTGTAACACGGCATCGGCGCTTGCATTGCCAAAGATACGGGAAAAGATCGGCATCGATGTCGTCGGCGTGATAGGGCCGGGCGGGCGAAAAGCGGTTGAGCTTACAAAATACAAGGCGAACCCGAAGATAGGCGTAATAGCAACCGAAGCGACCGTCGCCAGTCACGCGTATTTCGAGGCCATTCGTCGAACTTCGGAAACTGCTGAAATATTTCAGGCTGGCTGTCCGCTATTTGTTCCGCTTGCCGAAGAAGGATGGACACAGGAGGCAGAGACATATTCGATAGCGGCCAAGTATCTGGCGGCAATGAACGAGTTTCACCCCGACGCGCTCGTGCTCGGGTGCACGCATTATCCCATTCTAAAAGATGTGATCCGCCAAACGGTCGGTGAAAATGTTAAGCTTATAGATTCAGGTGAAGCGACCGCCGAAGAGGTGGAAAAACTGCTGGTCGAAAAAGGTCTCGCCAATCCTAAAAAGGTTTCCGGTTCGAGAACGCTTTGCGATGACCTCGATCATTTTTACGTGACCGACGCCGCCGAAAGATTTGCTAAAGTCGCCGAAAGATTTCTCGGCACAAAGCCATCGAAGCTGGAAGCAATAGAGGTTTACGGCGTCGACGAGCTTAAAGGGAAAAA
>JBQTJB010000114.1:0-1715 GCA_052387555.1 Blastocatellia bacterium
CTTGAAGATCAGCCATTTCATTCAAAAATCGAAACAAAAATTTACGAAGATGTAATTAATGCCGAATGGGCGGTAAAGCTAATTGCCGATGATTACGTCGCTCGTTACAAATCCATTTCCGATGAACATTTCCGGGATCGTTATCTCGATTTTGAAGATGTCGTCGAAAGGATACTCGGTTCACTCGGCGGCGCAGTTGGGAAACGAAATCATCTCAAGGGGCAATCGATAATTGTAGCCGAGGAACTGCGACCCTCAACGCTTGTAGAACTTTCCGAATCAAGCCTCGCTGGAATTCTTACGGAACACGGCGGCTGGACGTCGCATTCGTTTATACTCGCTCGCGAATCCAGAGTCCCGGCCGTGACGGGTCTATCGAAGGTGTTTCGGAACCTGGAAGAAGGAACTTTGGCGATCGTCGACGGCTACAGCGGCAGCGCCATCTTAAATCCGTCTGAGAAAACTCTTCGTACCTATAAAAGTAAAAGCGCCGGGGGACTAAAGCAGCCCCGATCAGTCTCGAATATCGCAGATGTCCCTCTTGAGACTCTCGACCGCCGCAAGATCGATCTTTACTTGAATGCCGACAGCCCTGCCTTGGTGAAAGACGGAAAGAAACTCGGTGCCCAAGGTGTCGGGTTGTATAGGTCGGAAACTCTTTTCAACAGCCTGAATCGGTATCCGACCGAGGATGAACAGTTCGAAGCGTATCTTGCTATGTCTGACGCCGCCGGTGATGGGAGAGTGCGTATACGAACATTCGATTTAAGTGTAGGTCAACTGATCGACCGAAACAGCATTCGCGAACGAAATCCTGCTCTCGGTTTGAGAGCCACCAGGCTTGCTCTTTCACAGCCTAACGAGATCAGGACACAGCTACGCGCAATCCTGCGTGCTTCGTTCTGCCGCAACATCGACATCGTGATAACTATGGTCGCTGGTTTGTCGGAAATCAGGGACGTAAAGTCGATCATTAAAAAAGAGGTAAGCAACCTTACCAAACGTGGGGTAAAGATCGGAAAACCGAAAATCGGTGCAATGATAGAAGTGCCGTCGGCAGTATTAACAGTTAAGAATATACTTGAAGAAGTTGACTTCTTATGTTTGGGAACAAATGACTTAGTACAGTATCTTCTTGCCGTGGATCGTGATAATGAGATGGTAGCAGAATGGTTCTCATCACTGCACCCTGCGGTAATTGGAGCGATCAAAACTGTTATCTCTGCAAGTGAAAATGCTATTAAAACAGTCACTATATGCGGAGAAATAGCGGGTTCTCCGTTTTACACACCCATTTTGATAGGGCTTGGAGCCACGGATCTAAGTATGAACTTGAATTCGTTTCAAGCTGTTCGACGGCTAATTGAAGGAATAGCATTTGAGGAAACTCGCGATCTTATAAAAGAAATCGAAACCTGCCGGACAGCGAGCGAGGTTGAAACATCATTGTTTGCAACAATTAATGAAAAATGGGCTCACTTGTTTCCTAAAGAATTTCTTCGCCCGGTTTCAAAATAACTTTTTTGACACTAACACCATAAATATACATATTTCTGATTTGTCGCGCCGAGTGTTTAAATGTTCAACACATTTTGTTAACATATCTACTGCCACGCAGTGGAGCAAACCGGGCGATCTCTTTCTTATGAAATAGGAAAGTCAGAACACCAAAGGGCAGCGAGCCGGATAACTTCCGGGCGCCCGTTTTAACGGGT
>JBQTJB010000115.1:0-8471 GCA_052387555.1 Blastocatellia bacterium
AAGCGTCGGCTGGTTCGGCTTTCGGCCCCGTTTCCTCCGGTGAGGCAGCTTCGCATATTCAATTTTCCGCTGCATTTCGGCTCTGCCCGGCGAAAGTTCGGCGCTTTCGTAAACGCACTTTTCCGCCCGAATCCGTTTAGTGAAAACCCGTTCCTGCGCGGCTTTTACTTTACGGCGGCACCGGCCGCAAAAGTCACGGGCAACGCACCGGCAACCGTAGCCAACGGGCACTTTACGGAGAGACTTTTCCGTGATGTAGTTCTTCGCGACAGGGATCTGGTCAAAACGTTCCTTGCACAGCGCCAGCGTCCGCCGATCTTTGGCTGGTTCGCTACCGTGGTCGTCGCTAGCCTGACCATTCTACTGCTCGTAATGTCCGCCGTTTCGCTTTTGTCGAACCGACAGATGCTCGAAGAAGCAACAATTCAGGGCGAAAAGGCGCTCGTTATGCGCAAGGCCGACGCCGGAAAAGACATCCTCGCCAAGAAAGAAGACGATGTACGGCGGGAGATCAGCACGACTGAGGACCTGCGGGCCCTGTTATACCGATTGGACGATTATGAGCGAAACGGAGCCCCGATCTACATGCGTTTCGGCCTTTATTCGGGAAACAAGATTTATAAGGAAAATCTCCTGCCTCTCTATTTCAGCATCGTCGAACAGAGATTTAAGACGCCAACAATTAAGAAGGTCGAAGCGGAACTAAAAAAATTCTCGGAAAGCAGCCCGGTTGCTAACCCTGCCCAATTGACCGAAAAAGAGGAGCAAAATCTCGGGAAGCATTACGACCTTTTGAAAGCTTATCTGATGCTCTCCGGCAAGTATCCCGATAAAGCCGAGGGGACGCATATTTCGAGCGCTTTGAAAGACTATTGGGTTTCGGAATCGAAGACGCCGGCCGACCTCAAGGCAGTGGCGCAGCAGCAGTTGGATTTTTGGGCGAAACAGGTCGACCGCCAACCGGACGAAGGCAATTTTCCGCGTATCAGCCTGAACGCAAAACTTGTTGACGATACCCGCAAGAAATTGCAGGCATTCCCGGCCGTTTATCGTTATTACAGCCGTAAGGTAACTGAGATCTCAAAGGAAGTCGATGACAAGGTTGGGCCGACAACCGCCGAAGCTATCCTGACGCGAAACGGCGCCGACACAAGCTTCATGGAAGGTAATTTCGCAGTTCCGAGCGCATTCACCCGTCCTGGACACGATCTGATGAAAGTCGCGATCAAGGAAGCCAGAGAAAAGTTGAGCGAAGACGATTGGGTCATGGGCGAACTCGGTAAAAATGAGCTTGCCCAGACCACCGACGAAGCAAAGCTCGAAGACCGCTATTATCGCGATTATGCTGACAATTGGCGAAATTTCGTCAAAGGCGTCGAGGTAAAGCGGTTCAAGAACAAAGATGACGCCCAGAATGCAATGCAGGCATTCTCTCAGGCAAACTCGCCGATGAAGATACTTGTTCGGGAAGTTGCGCGAAATACAAATCTGTCCGCTCCGCCCGACAATCCGGGTTGGATCGAATGGCTTATTAGCCTTGTGTCCAGGAAGCAAGATACCGGCGCGGGTACCACTCAGCCCGAAAAAGAATTTCGCCCTTTGTTCGATTTCATTGGTAAAAAAGACGATAAGGACCCGCCAATCGAAAAATATCAGAGCGAAATGGGCCGCGTTTACAACACGATAAACGGGCTTTCGGAAGATGCGATAAAAAAGATCGCCGAAGCAATGGCCGCCGAAAAAGAGGTCAAAATAACCAACAGCGCCAAGGCTATAGGCAGCATGCTTTCCGGTTTCAGCGCGTCGCCCTCGAGTCAGGAAGTTGCAACCCTGCTGCAAAAGCCGATCACGAACCTGAAGGATATGCTCGGGGCCGGAACCCGCGACCAGCTAGCGAAACAGTGGACAGAGCAGCTGCTTCCCGATGCGAAAGAAATCGAGAAAGGATTTCCGTTCGACGACGGGCAATCGGATGCCGACCTGACAAAACTTACGGCGTACCTGAATCCCGCAGACGGCAAATTCTCCAAGTTTTATGACGACAAGCTTGCGAAATACTTTGAAGAATCGAACGGCCAGCTAAAGCTTAAGGAAACCGCCGAGGTTAAATTCAGCGACGATTTCGTTGCGTATTTGAATAACGCTGTCAATCTGCGAAAGGCTCTTTTCGGATCGAATCCGGCGCCGAAGTTTGAATACGAATTTACGCTCCGTCCCTCGAAAGACGCTCTGATCGAAGTTACGATCGATGGCCAAACCATAAAGTCAGAAGGCACGGGTTCAATCAAAGGAGCTTTCCCTGCGGGGAACGCAACCGAAACCGGCGTGTTGATGACCCTGTCGTCAACCGACGGCACGACAAGTTCTAATACGACTAGCCCGTCAACCTCAGGAGATCCGAATTCGAGGAAATTCCCTGGAAATTGGGGTCTCTTCAGGTTTGTAGACGCCGGAGGGCCGCAGAAACAATCGGGCGGCGAATATGTGCTTTCGTACAGCCTTGGCGGAAAGACGGTTTCGGCTGTAGTAAAACCAAGCGGCGGAGATCTGTTCGATAAGAACATTTTCCGGCTGTTGAAGGCGCCGGCAAACCTGTTGAAATAGAAACTTTTCTTGAATGAGCTTATTTCGAATGCATTGCCGCGTAGCTAAGAATGGGGAGCAATCTCAATGAACGATGCCAAACTAAAACTCGATTCAGGGGATCTGACCGGTGCGGTCGAATCAGCGCTGAATCTGGTCAAAACAAACCCGAACAACGCAGCCGCCCGGACATTCCTGTTCGAGCTTTCATGCTTTTCAGGCGAATGGGACAGGGCGGAAAAGCAGCTCGACGTAATCGGGCATCAGGACCCGAACGCAATGATCGGTTCTTTGATATACCGTCAGAATTTTAAGGACGAGCGCGATCGGATGAAGCTTTTTTCCGATGGCCAAAGCCCGGAATTCATGACGCCAAAGCCGCTCTACATCGACGACATGCTTTCGGCGGTAAACCGCGTGCGTGAAGGAAATATAGCCGAAGCCAGAACCCTGCTCGACAAGGTTGAGGAAGAACGTCCGGCCTTCAAGTGCATGATAAACGACTTTGGATACAGCGATTTCCGCGATTACAATGACCTGACAATGTGCGTCTTTGAGGTTTTTGTAAAGGATTCTTACACCTGGCTGCCGTTCGAACAGGTTAAATCTATCAAGTTTTTTAAGCCCAAAACGCTCCGCGACCTCTACTGGCTGCAGGCCGAGGTCGAAATGCTTAACGGCATCAGCGGTGAAATGTTCTTCCCGGCCCTTTATTCGGGAACCTGGAAAAGCGGAAACGACGCAGTAAGACTTGGCCGAATGACCGATTGGCAGGATTTGGGCGACGAAGTTTTCTTAGGCGAGGGAACCCGCGTCTTTTGGATGGACGGGAAGGATAAATCGATCCTCGATATCGAGACGATCACCTTTGAACACGAGGTTTCGGCCGAGTAAGATTTTTGATGCTTTATTTCACGTTTTCGTTTAGAATGTTGATACTTTTCTAACGAAACTTCTGATTTTACCTTTGTTTCACGGAGCAAGGAGCATTTCTTGATGAGCGAAGACCTACAAAAGCCGCCGGTCGTTGATCTTGAGGCTTTGCTGACGCCGATCTCGGAAGAGAATCCGTCCGGCGAAAGCGTTCGTTATTCCGGTTTGTATGACGAGATTTCGGAGGCTCGCCGCGCCGACGAGGTTTTGAACCAGGGCGATTGGCAAACCGAGCTGAAAACTGCTGATTATAGGCGTGTTATAGATCTCGCAGTTCCGTCACTTACTTCACAGACGAAAGATATGCAGATCGCCGCCTGGCTTTCCGAAGCCCTTACAAGGCAGCACGGATTTGCCGGCCTTCGGGACAGCCTGAAGCTTCTTGCCGGCATGCAGGAGGCATTTTGGGACACTTTGCACCCGGAGATAGACGAAGGCGACATGGAAGGCCGTGCGAATGCAATTGCCTGGATGGATCTTCAGACGTCGTTTGCCGTTAAGACCGCAAAGATAACCGGCGGAAATAGTTACAGCTATCTCGACTGGGAAGATTCTAAGATTTTCGATATTCCCGACAACATTGCGTCATTCGATTCCGCCGAGCAGCAAAGGCTGAACGAGCTGAAAACCCAGGCAGAAAAAGAAAACCGCACAACCGCCGATAAATGGAAAGCCGCCCAGGCCGCCACCCGCAGGCAGTTTTGCGAAGAAACGAATTTCGCGGTCGAAGAATGCTGGACAGCCTTCAACGACCTCAACAAGGTCATCGAGGAAAAGTTCGATCGAAATCAGATGCCCGGAATGGGTAACCTAAAAAAATCCCTGGATGCAGTTCACACCCTGGTCAAAAAACTTCTGGAAGAAAAGCGGCTGGAGGAACCGAACGAGGCTGACATTGCGGCCGAGGGCGAGGTTGCCGGCGAGGGCGGTGTTGTGGGAGTGGCGGGAGTAGCAACCGGCTCAATTCAGAACCGCAAGGACGCTCTGAAACGTCTCGGCGACGTTGCTGATTTTTTCACGAAAACCGAACCGCACAGCCCGGTCGCTTATCTCGTGCAGCGGGCTGTAAAATGGGGAAACATGCCGCTCGAAACATGGCTGAGGGATGTTATCAAGGATGAGGGCGTACTCGGGCAGATCAGGCAAACTTTAGGGTTTAATACGACTACGGGCGATGGGGATGCAGCTCAGCCGCCGGCTTCGTCGACGACATGGTAGTACAAAATCAAAAGTCGGGTTTAAACACAAAGATCTTTTGCAAATATTAGTTCACGAATAAAGGAGAAAAAGAATGCCAACAAAAGAAAGTTTACAGCACAAGATCGACCGCGTGCGACCGCCTCGCGTTCAGATCACTTATGACGTCGAGGTTGGGGGTGCCATCGAATTAAAGGAACTGCCCTTTGTTGTCGGCGTAATGGGCGACTTCGTGGGTAAACCCGAAGAAGCGCTGCCGGCGCTGAAGAACCGGAAGTTCGTCGAGATCGATCCCGACAATTTCAATCAGGTTCTGTCGGGCATGGCTCCGCGGCTCGCTTTTACAACCGAAAACAAAATGCAGGACGACGGAAGCAAGCTCGGCATTGAATTGAAATTCAACAGCATCGAGGATTTCGAGCCGGACAACGTAGCCCAGCAGGTGGAACCATTGAGAAAGCTCGTCGAGGCCCGGCAGAAACTCTCCGACCTCAGGTCGAAGATGGATGGAAATGAAAAATTGGAAACCATGCTCGAAGAGATAATTGCCAGCGGCGATAAGCAAAAGGAACTGAGCAAGTCTCTTGGCATCGATGGAAAGGAGGGCGCATAACGATGGCTAAGCAGAAAGAACAGAGCGCCGCGGCCGAAACCGTGGAACAAGAACAGGAGGGCGGCCTTCTTGATAAAATTTTAACCGAGGGCCGAATGGCCCGCGACGATTTCCAAAAGGAACGCGCGAAAGACATGATCGGCGAATTCGTCAATCAGGTCATGAGCGGCGAATTAACGATGTCCAAAAACATGGACGTCGCCATAAATTCGCGAATCGCGGAGATCGACCGTTTGATCTCCGCTCAAATGAACGAGATCATGCACCACGAAGACTTTCAGAAACTTGAAGGCTCGTGGCGTGGTCTTCACCACCTTCTCAAAAACAGCCTTACCGGCACGCAGCTCAAGATCAAGATCATGAGCGTGACGAAGAAGGATCTGCTCAAGGATTTCGAACGAGCACTCGAATTCGATCAGTCCGCGATCTTCAAGAAGGTTTACGAAGACGAATACGGAACGTTCGGCGGTGCACCTTTCGGAGCCCTGATCGGCGATTTCGAGTTCGGCAACCACCCGCAGGATATGGCACTGCTCGAAAACATGTCGCAGGTTGCGGCCGCAGCCCATGCTCCTTTCCTCAGTGCCGCTTCGGCGGGATTGTTCGGTTGGGATACGTTTTCCGAGATGTCCGAAGTTCGCGACGTCTCAAAGATCTTCGACCGAACGGAGTACATGAAATGGCGCAGCTTCCGCGAATCGGAAGATTCCCGCTATGTCGGGTTGACGCTGCCGCACGTGTTAATGCGTGAGCCTTACGGAGCGGCTACCAAACCGACAGAGACGTTCCGCTTTGAAGAAGATGTTGACGGACGGGACCACAAGAAGTATTTGTGGGGCAATGCCGCTTACGCTCTCGGAACGCGGCTTACCGAAGCCTTCTCTATGTACGGCTGGTGTGTTGCCATTCGCGGCGTCGAAGGCGGCGGACTTGTACAGGGTCTGCCGACCCACACGTTCCAAACGGATGAAGGCGAGCTCGCAATGAAATGCCCGACCGAGGTCGCTATCACCGACCGCCGCGAGAAAGAATTCTCCGACAACGGCTTTATCCCGCTGGTCCACTGTAAAGGCACCGATTACGCCGCGTTCTTCGGCACTCAATCGGCAAACAAGGCGAAGAAGTACGATACGGACGCCGCGAACGCAAATGCCAGGTTATCGACACAGCTTCAATACTTGTTCGCTGTATCGCGTTTCGCGCATTATCTGAAAGCGATAATGCGTGACAAGGTCGGCTCGTTCATGTCCCGAAAGGACTGCGAACTCTTCCTCAATCGTTGGATCCACAATTATGTGACCGAGGACGACACGGCTTCGCCCACCGTCAAGGCAAAATATCCGCTGCGCGAGGCGAGGGTCGATGTCGCCGAAATTCCCGGCAAACCGGGAGCCTATCGTGCCGTTGCCTTTTTGCGGCCGCACTTCCAGTTGGATGAGCTTTCCGTCTCGCTTCGGTTGGTTGCAGATCTTCCGCCGCCGGCGAAAGGTTGACAACTTTTATGCGGCCCGAAGTTTGAGCGGCTTTTTTCTAAATGTCGTTCGCTTGGGGCCGCAGTTACTGCCCGTAAAGTTTTTGAGCAATTTCGCAAAAACATTTTGGGTTCACGTCTTAGAACTAGAACCGGGGAAATAGATTATTGCCGGTGGTTAGAATAGATAAATAATTTTAAGGAGCAAAAAAAATGGCAGCAGACATGTTTTTGAAGATCGACGGAGTTGATGGTGAAAGCCTCGACAGCACACATGCAGGAGAAATGGAGATTCTTTCCTGGTCATGGGGAGAAACCAACAGCGGTACGTTCTCATCCGGCGGCGGTGGCGGCGCAGGTAAAGTCAACATGCAGGACTTTCACTTCGTTATCAATATGGGCAAACATACACCGATTCTTATGCAGTTGTGTGCAAAGGGCGACCATATCCCGGCCGGATTGCTTACATGCCGTAAGGCCGGTGGCGATAAGATGGAATTTTTGAAAGTGGAGTTTAACGATCTTTTGATCTCCTCGTATCAAACCGGAAATTCGCAGGGAATGGAGTCCCCGACCGACCAGTGTTCCTTTAACTACTCGAAGATAAAGATCACCTACAAGGAACAGAAGGCGGACGGTTCGCTCGGCGGAACGATCGAGAAAGGCTACGATCTCAAGACAAACACGCCCATATAGTTTGAAGAGATGATCCGACCTAATTGGTCAAAAGCTGAATAAAGCTGATTTGCAGGGTTGCGGAAACCGGATAAAGTCCGGAAACACCGCAGCCCTGCCGATTATTTTGTTAACTGGATAACTATGGCGTTTAACGACCGCGAAGTTCGCTCGATCCCTTCGGTGCTTGACCGACTTTTAGACTACGATCCGCGAATGTCCGAAGAGGCTCCGAGGTCGCGGTCCATCCACCTTCAGGAATTGAAGCAATCGGTTCGCCGCGATCTCGAATGGCTGCTTAACACCAGATGTCATTATGAAAACATCGACGACCGGTTGGAAGAAGCTCCTAATTCTGTCGCATTTTATGGCCTTCCTGATTTCACGGGTTTTAGCGCCAAGAATCATAACGAACAGAAAAAGATCGTAAAAGCCATAGAAACTGCGATAAAAAATTTCGAGCCCAGATTTCTCGATCCCCGAGTGACGATGGAACCGATCAACAACGTCGACCGCCTGTTAAAATTTCGGATAGAGGCAAGACTTGATGTCGATCCCGCCCCGGAACCGATAGCTTTCGATACCGTTCTTCAGATCGGAAGCGGCGACTTTCAGGTCGTTGAAAAGTGATCGCGGGCAATGCTCACTAGCCCCTTGAAAATCTTTAGATGCGCGACGAACTTTTAGGATATTACGAACGCGAACTTATATTTCTGCGCCGCATGGGCGCGGATTTTGCACGTAAATACCCGAAGATAGCGACGCGTCTTTTGCTAGACGAAGAAAAGATCGAGGATCCGCACGTCGAGCGAATGATCGAGGCGTTTGCATTCCTGACGGGACGAATCGGCCTGAAGCTCGACGACGAACTTCCCGAAATTACCGAATCGTTTTTCAACGTCCTCTACCCTCATTACCTGGCTCCGATTCCGTCGTCGGCAATAGTTCAATTCGCATTCGGATCGCCTAACGATAAGTTGACCTCTGTTCAGAGCGTGC
>JBQTJB010000116.1:0-4645 GCA_052387555.1 Blastocatellia bacterium
GTCATCCTCCGGAGGCGGAATACACGGCGGAACCGTATCAAGGTGAGTGGAAAACCAACTCCGCGGCGTGTCATTCAAATACGCGATGATATTATTTTGATTCTCCGAAACCGCCTGCAACTCGACCGTCCAGCCGAGCGACGCCAAATGATCGCGCAGCCAAAACCCGACAGCTTCCTCTTCGCCGGAAGTCGAGGGGATAGACATAAGTGAGGTTGTCAGTTCTAAAAGATTCATTTGAACTTACACTCGCGATATCCACCATCGATGCGCAAGCCTCCGCGACGCACATACCACTCGCAGTCGACCAGCCAAACATCGAAACTCTGTTCGAGATTTCTCGGCTTTGATCCTTCAACGCTGACGCGAGCACAGCCAGAGATAAACCACTTAACCCCCTCGCCGGGACCGGGCTCGGGTTCGTCAATGTAATCGCTTTTGTCCGCTTGTTGAACGGACTGAATCTGAAACTTCAGTATGCGTTCTGACTGAGCATCTACCTTGGCCTGCCGAATAAATTCGTCCTTGGTCATACCTCTCTTTGCTCTCGAGGAGACCAGATGGAAAAGATCACTCATGTTACCCGAATTAAAGGCTCGGAGGTACAGCAGCAGTCGTATCGGCAATTTCTCTCGTGCAGTTTCCGGAACCGTGACCAGAGCTGCTTTCGATACCGTGACAGTCTGGGCGGAGCCTACCGTAGCGACGAGCGTAAGTAATAAAAGCAGAAAGAATGGTTTAATTCGGCTCATTGGAAAAACTCCTCATGCAGTTTCTTGATCACGTTCGCAACCTCTCCTTCCTTCACCACGAACGTCAGATTTACCGCTGACGCACCGTGCGAAACAAGCGCGACGTTTATATCTTCGATCGTTGAAAATATCTTTGACGCCAAGCCGGTAGAGGCACGCAGGCCTTCGCCGACCACGCAGATCACCGCATAACCTTTTTCGACTTCCACCTCGCCGAGCCGCCGCAGATCTTCGACGACCTTTTCTAGTGATTCGGAATTATCGAGCGTCAAAGCTACAGACACTTCCGATGTAGAGATCACGTCGATCACGGTGCGGTGGCGGTCGAAGACCTGGAACACCGCGCTCATAAAGCCGTATGCGCCAAGCATCCGAGCCGAAGTGATGCGCAGGATCGTAATGTTCTTCTTGCTGGCGATCGACTTGATCTTGTTCGGGGCCTCGCCCGATTCGGCCAAGATCATAGTACCGACCGAATCAGGCTCGAAAGTATTGCAGACCCTTACCGGAATCGCGTTGTCCACCGCCGGTTTGATCGTTTTCGGATGCAGAACTTTTGCGCCGAAGTAGGCGAGTTCAGCCGCTTCTTCGTAAGACAAAACCGGTATTGTCCGTGCATCGCCGCAAATGCGCGGGTCGCAGGTCATAACTCCGGTCACGTCAGTCCAGATTTGCAGCTCGCTTGCGTCGAGAGCAGCCGCAACGATGGCCGCCGAATAATCAGAGCCGCCGCGGCCAAGCGTTGTTGTCTCGCCCGCGCGATTTCCGGCGATAAAACCGCCCATGATCGGCACTTCGCCGGCAGCGATTGAAGGCCGCAACTCCAGCCGAACCAATTCAGCCGTCTCTTCCCAGATCGGCTGTGCGGCCCCGAACTCGTCATCCGTCACGATCAAGCGTCTCGAATCGACCTGTCGCGCGTTCACGCCCTTTGTCTTGAGCACTTCCGCAAGTAGCCGCGACGAAAGCTGCTCGCCGTAGGAAACTATCGCGTCCTTCAACATAGAAAGCGGCAGCGAACGACGCGAAGTCCGCATGAGCAGATCAGAAAGTTCGCCGCGTGCATACTCCAGTTCACCCGCAAATGCATTCGGAACACCATCCGGAATGAAATATTTCGAGACTAAAACGTGCCTTTCAAAATGCGGTTCGAGCGATGCGAAAGCCTCGGCAAATTCGCCTTTTTTTGCCATTTCAAACGCTGCAAGCAAAGCGTCTGTAACTTTAGTCATCGCCGAAACGACGACCAACGGCCGCTTCTCGATCTGTGTCGAAACGATGTTAAAGACGCGCTCGAATGCCGCAACGGCGCCAACCGACGTCCCGCCGAATTTCATTATAGTTGGACCTGTTCTTTCTCCCACGATCACCAGTAAATCTAAGGGAAAAGAGGCAGTTTCGCAACGGAGCGGAGACACTCCTGTCCCCATCGCCGGTTCCTCCGGCGAAAAACACGTTGCTATCAACGCTACTTAATGCGACAAGCGTTTCGGACGACAAAGCGTAGTCCGTGGGGACAGGAGTGTCCCCGCTCCTATCCGCAAAGAACCGCGCCGCCGTTAATGTTCATGATCTCGCCTGTTATGTGCCGCGACCAATCGGATAGCAGAAAGCAAATTGCAAGCGCAATGTCATCGGTCGTTGCGATGCGGTTTAAAGGTATTGATTTCAGGACGCTTTGATGATAGTCATGGTCGTCAAAAGTGGGCCGCACCATCGCCGTTTCGATCCACCCCGGAGCGACGCAGTTAACCCGTATCTTGGGACACAACTCGCTTGCGAGGGCTTTAGTGAAAGAGATCTGCCCGCCTTTCGAAGCCGAGTAATTCGAGAAGTTGGCTTCACCGCGTTGGCCTGAAGTGGATGAAACCATCACTATCGCGGCCGATTCGCGTTTCTTCATCGCCGGAACACAAGCCTTCGTCATTGCCCACGCCGATTTCAAATTTGTGTTGATGACCTTGTTCCACGTCTCCTCGGTCATCTCCTCGATAGGCGCTCCTTCCCAAATTCCCGCGTTGCACACGAGCAGATCGATCCGGCCAAATTTTTCAAGCGTCTGTTTCGCGATTGAATGCGCGTCGATTAATTCCGAAACATCGCCCTGCACTGCTATCGCCCCTACGCCCTTTTCCTGACACAATCTTACCGTTTCGGCCGCCTCGCCATCGTTACTCAAATAATTGACGACTACGTTTTCCCCGCCTTCGGCCAAGCGCAACGCAGTCGCTCGCCCGACACCTCGCGACGAACCGGTAACGATCGCGGTCTTACCGGCGAATAGATTACGAGGCAGTTCAATATCTGCACGTGGTTCATTCATCGATATTTCTTTTTAACAGATAGCCGACTAGAAGATTAATTGGAAACGATAAAAGAACAAACTATCCAAAAAAGTTATCCCCGAAAACGATCGTCGAGATAGCATAAATAATGCCCAGAAGGCCACCCATTCCAACCAATGCGGCGACAACCTTTAAGTACTTCAGCTCACTCAGTTTGCCAAGACCAAGCATGACCATAAATGTGCTTACAGCGAAGACACCAAATGTTCCAACCAACATCGCTACCGAAAAGTCCGTACGAAAAAGGGCGAAGGCCATCATTATAAAATGGATCGCAAGGGCGCCGGGCAAATACAGAAATATCCATTTCACCGTGGCAACAAATCCGTCCAACGCCAGCTCTTCGGACCGCTTTTCAAGCACGACGGTCTCGATATTTTCGCGAACCGAGATCGGAGCGTAATCCGGCATTTCAAAATAGTCGGTCGTTGGTTCGCGTGTCGTTGTCTCTTTCATAAGCAATTGTCGGAAAGGCAATCTACATCATGTTAGTGGATTTTCGCTCAAAGTTTCAATACATTAGTTCAATGCACGACGCCAATCTCCTCAAAGACCAACCCATCGCCTGGACGCCAACGCCCGAAGTAATAGAACGCGCGCAGCTAACGCGTTTTATGAAACAAGTCGGCGTCTCGACCTGGGATGAGCTTTACCAAATCTCGATCCGCGATGTCGAAAAGTTCACCGAGGAAGTCCTCAAATTCCTCGACATCAAATTCGACCCACCATATGAAAAGCTGCTCGACACATCCAACGGCATAGAATTTCCAAACTGGTTCGCACGGAACGCGGACGCCCCCGTCCGCAATGAGGGCGAAGCCCGAAGAACGATTTCGCCGGAGGAACCGACGTTTGCGCACGAGGGCGTCCGCGTTCCGACTGCAGGACTCAACATCACGGAGATGTGCCTCGACCGCTGGTTAGGCGATGAATGGAATAATCAGCCTGCGATTATTTGGGAAGGGGAGGACGGTAGCACCCATACGCTCCCATACTCGTTTTTGGCTGAAAATGTGGATATCCTCACAGGAACCCTTCGGGCGTTGAACATCGGTAAAGGTGATGCCGTTGGTATCCACCTCCCAATGATTCCCGAAACAGTACTTGCGTTGTTAGCAATAAACCGTATTGGAGCAATCGCGGTTCCCGTTTTTTCGGGGTATGGAGTCGAGGCTATTGCGAGCCGGATGCAGGCAGTGCAGGCTAAAGCACTGATGACATGTGAGGGCTTTTCTAGGCGGGGAAAGTTCTTTGACATGCTAAGTATTGCCGCTGATGCAGTTTCAAAAACTGAGTCAATAACCGAAATTCTCGTGACGAGAAGAGCCATCTCAAGCGAGGAGCATTTTGATAAAGTTAAAGACGGTCAAGGGGCATTTCGATTTGTTCAATTTCAAGAGCAATTGGAAAAACTATTTCCGAATGTAAATGTCCGGCAATTCGGAGTCACCCATAACATGATCGACCTTTTTGCAGCCGACGAACTTGGCCCCGAACCAACCTCCGCCGAAGACCCGCTCATCATCCTCTACACCTCCGGCACGACCG
>JBQTJB010000117.1:0-45157 GCA_052387555.1 Blastocatellia bacterium
GACGGCAGGTGGGGCACGCTACGGTGGAAGAGATGGCGGAGTTCTACATCAGAGAGATGAAAGAGATACAGCCGGAGGGGCCGTACTACCTCGGCGGTTCGTCCTTCGGGGGACTTGCGGCGTATGAAATGGCCAAACTACTAAATCGAGCCGGAGACGAAATGGCTATCTTAGCTTTATTCGATACCGGTACGCCCGATTATCCCAAAAAACTGCCGACTACAACTCGTTTTCGCTCAAAAGTTTACGGTTTTATGCGACGGGCAGAACACCATCGGGACAGCTTGTCGCTCCTTAATCTGAACGGCAAGCGTGACTATTTTGTATTCCGATTGAAAAAGATTCAACTTAAGTATTACAGAAAGCTCAACAATACCTACAGGGACATGGGCCGTAAATTTTATCGGAAATACTCGGGGTCGATTCCGAAGAGCTTTATTCAAGTGGAAGACAAGATCGAGCGTGCCGGGCAGGAATACAAACCACATTCATATCAGGGCAAAATTACGCTTTTCAGAGCGGAAAAGCAGCCGCTGGGCATACATCCCGACCGCACCCTGGGATGGGACGGAAAGGCGGCCGGGGGCATCGATATTTACGACGTTCCCGGCCACCACGGGTCGATAGTTGCAGAGCCATATGTTCGTAATCTTGCCGAAAAACTGACTGACTGCCTCGAAACTGCACAAAAGTCGAACGCGGATAATGCTTACGAAACGGTCATGGTTGAAACGACCGAAAATGAAGCGCAAGAAGCATATGCTTTCAGAGCGCCTTAAATGGCATAAATGAGAATTACTCAGGACAAAAAACAATCTCAACCGGAACAAATTAAACCAGGCGAGATCCATGTCTGGAGCGCGAATTTGGATCGGGATTTGACGTTCGTGCATTCGATGTTTAATACATTGTCGGCAAATGAAAAGCTAAGAGCCGCAAAGTTTCGTTTTGAACAAGACCGAGATCATTTTGTTGTCGGCCGTGGTTTCTTGAGAAATGTTCTGGCGGTGTATCTGGGGCTTTCGGCCGGCGAAATTCAATTTAGCTACAGCCGTTTCGGCAAACCATCATTGATTCGAGTTGCACAGCAACCGCCGTTACACTTCAACCTTTCTCATTCAAATGGAATGGCGTTGCTTGCTGTTTCGGCAACCAATGAAATCGGGATAGACATTGAGTTTGTCGACCAAGGTTTCGATTGGCGTCGCATAGCGGACAACTATTTCTCTGCCCAAGAATTATCGGAGATGAATTCTATTTCGGAGAAAAAACAAACCGAGGCATTTTTCACTGGCTGGACCCGCAAAGAGGCTTTAATCAAAGCTTTAGGCATGGGATTGTCCTATCCTCTTAATCAATTCGAAGCGTCGATGACCGCGACAGATATTCGACAGGTGATGCTCGACGACGAATGTAAACAGATGCGCAAATGGACACTAGTGAGCATCCCGACCGAACCGAGATATGTTGCCGCACTGGCGATTGAAGACGGATTTAAGGCAATTAGGTTTAGAAAATTTTCGGGAAACTTATTAAATAGAGGAAAGCGTGAAAGAGCTGGCGTGGGCCGGCGATACAGGAAACTCGAATGTGCGGAATAGCGGCAATTTTTGGCAGTGATTGGACTGCGGAGCAGCTCGAGGCAATGCGGTCGGTTCAGCGTCACCGCGGGCCGGACGGGGAAGGGCTGTACCTTGATCCTAAAAAATTATGCGGGTTGGCGCATAATCGACTCAGCATAATCGACCTTTCGGACGCGGGCAGCCAGCCTATGCGCAGCTCGGATGGCAGATTGCAGATAATTCAAAATGGCGAAATATACAACTATCTGGAGTTACGAAAAGAGCTGGAACAAGACTACGTTTTTCGGTCGCAATCCGATACGGAAGTTCTTTTAGCGGCATTCCAGAAATGGGGGCCGCAAATGCTGGATCGCCTGATCGGGATGTTCTCCCTTGTCATCTGGGACGAGGAGAATAAATCCGGCTTTGCCGCCCGAGACCGGTTCGGCGTCAAGCCGCTTTATTATCATGCCGGCCAAAACAATGCTCTTTTTGTTGCGAGCGAGATAAAAGCGCTTCACGCCGCCGGTGTCTCGAAAGAACCTAATGACCGTGTTTGGGCGGATTATCTCGCTTTTGGGTTTACCGATCAGAGCGAGGAGACTTTTTGGAAGGGAATAAAACAGCTTCGCGGCGGGTGTTTCATTGAATGGAAAAACGACTCGACAAAGTTTACCAAATGGTACGACCTCGCTGATCGCAATGACTTTGCTTTCGATTCGCGTTCGGATGCAGACGTAAAAAAAGAATATTTTGACCTTCTCCAAAACAGCGTTTCGCTGCGATTTCGTGCCGACGTTCCAGTCGGAATCAATCTCAGCGGCGGGCTGGATTCATCAACGCTTCTTGGCTTGGTCAGCTTGCTTGAGAAAGATGCGGAATCCGTGTCTGCTTACACGTTTGTTACTGGTGACGAACGATACGACGAGCTGCCGTGGGTCAGCAAAATGCTCGAGCGAACTGGACATCCGCTGGTTGTTTCAAGGCTGGATGCGAATGAAGTTCCTGACCTCGCGATTGACGTTCAAAAGTCGCAGGACGAGCCTTTTGGGGGGCTGCCGACGCTGGCGTACGCAAAGCTTTTTGAAATCGCGAAGGCAAACGGAACCACTGTGCTTCTTGACGGCAACGGGATGGACGAACAATGGGCCGGATACGATTACTACGCGTCAAGCAACGGAAAGAATGCTGGCGTAGTTCAGGGAATGAGCGGATCGCCAGTTCGCCCGGACTGCCTGACGACTGAATTTCGTTCGCTGGCGAAGCCGCTTGCAATGAATGATGTGTTTCCCGACAAGCTGCGTAATCTTCAGTATCGGGACATCAAGTACACGAAGATCCCGCGGGCCATGAGGTTCAACGACCGTATCTCGATGAGATCATCCACCGAGCTTCGAGAGCCTTTTCTCGACCACAGGTTGTTCGAACTTGCGTTTCATCAACCGGCCGAAAGGAAGATAGAGAACGGCACTAGAAAAAAAATGCTTCGGGAGATCGCAAGAGAACTGTTGCCGACGGGAGTTGTCGAGGCACCTAAACGCCCATTGCAGACACCTCAGCGCGAATGGCTTCGTGGCGAATTACGGGGATGGGCAAATGAATGTATCGAAAATGCGTGCAGAAAGCACGGAAATACCTGGCTCGATGCCAATTCGGTCCGGCGCGAGTGGGAACGTTTTTGCCGCGGCGAAAGCGACAATAGTTTCTACGTTTGGCAGTGGATAAGTCTCGGACTTGAAGTCTGAAGACGTTAACAGTCGATGACAAGATTTTGTAGAGAAAACGTATGACGCAGCCAGTTTCAGTGATAATGCCAGTTTACAATCAGGAGCGTTATGTAGCAGACGCAATAGACTGCATTTTAAAACAGACGCACGATAATTTCGAGCTTATAGTGGTCGACGACGGCTCCACGGATCGAACAGTTGAGATCATTTGCGGTTTTGATGATCCCAGAATACGCCTTATTCGGGCTTTGCACGGCGGGTACATCACAGCATTAAGCAGAGCAATTAGTGAAGCCCGGCATGATTGGGTCGCTCGTATGGATTCGGACGACCTTTGTCCCGCCGACAGGCTCGAAAAACAAATGGCTTTTCTGGACGAACATCCGGAGTGCGTATTTCTGACGACAACATACGGCATCGTTACACCTAATGACCGATTTATCGCACCCACGGAAACGTCTAATTGGCAATATGTGGAACCGAGTGGTATTTCGCTTGGCACCACGATGTTTTGCGACGCCTCGACGGTATTCAATCGCAAGTTGGCTCTTGAGGTTGGCTACGATGACGATCTCCGTGTTGAATCGCCGCTTTGGTACAGGCTCCTGCGTCGCGGAAAAGGCGTTGTGCTTGACCAACCGCTTTATTATATTCGATGGCGCATGGATTCGCTTTCGAGGTGTCCTGGTGAACTTCCCGACGATCTAAATCTTCGGGTGCGTCTCAAGTACGATCCTGAAAACGTTGTTACAAAAACAGAGCCTAGCGTTTCACCAAACCTAAAAAACATTAAGCGGACGATTTACTTTAATGTTGTCGCGAATGATTTCAAATCCGCGCGGGAAGCCGCATACACAGCTTGGAAGAAATTTCCGCTTAATCGCGATGCGATCAAACTCGTTCTCGTCTCTTTGGGCCTACGCAGGCCAAAGGTGGTAAAGGGACCAACGGGAGTGAATTTTTATCCGGCGAAATCTCCAATGCTGGCGATGGTTGAATTTTTCAATTTGTTCCCGGAACTTGTTGTTCTTGTTTGAATCAATGCATTAAGACCCGAAACCAGAGTCTCGATATTACTATGATTGTGGTGTGGGAACTTTTATGCGGAAAATTGTGCATGTTGCAACCCTAAACTGGAGCCGATCGGGTTTTCAGGGAGAGTGTCTAGGTTAGTGAGACAGATCATAAAAAACGGAAGAAAGATCGGCCTGATTTGGCGTTACGGTTTTAATTTCCTGCCGTCAATGTCATTTCGACTTCATGGAAATCGAGTTGCGCGGAATGGCGAACGAGACATAGTTAATAAGCTATGGAAAGACGGCATTGCGATTACCTCAGTCGAAGAATTTCTTGGCGGTTGGGAAAAACTTGCCGAGTTCGAAAAAGTTTTCAATTCAATGCGGGAGCTTCGCCGAGATGAGATTCAAGATTTAAAAAGCAAAGCTGATGACGAACGGGCGATAGGCGAGAAGGTCTTTAACCTTGAAATGCTCGGAAGCACGGTTGAGTTTGACGATAAGAGTCCAATTGCCCGCCTGGCACTGGATGAATCGATCCTGAGTATCGCAAATTCCTATTTCGGAATGATCGTAAAGCTTCGCTACTACAACATTTGGCACACGTTTGCGACAAATGGATCCGCAAGGGAATCGCAGCTTTGGCATTTTGACCGAGAGGACCAGTTTATACTTAAGACCTTTCTATATTTGAGCGATGTGGATGAAGGAGCCGGGCCATTTACGTATGCGCCGGCGACACACCGAAAGGGCAGTCTTTGGGATAAACGCCCAGAATACAGTCTTGAAAATGGCGTAATGCGAAGTACGGACGAACAAATGTCGGCCGTTGTTCCCAGTTCCGATTGGATAAAGGCAGTCGGGAAAAAAGGAACGATAGTGTTCGCCGACACTCGCGGTTATCATAAAGGCGGCGAAGCCAGAACCAGCGATAGGTTGATGTTTACGTCGATGTACACTTCACCAGCTTCGGATTCGAAAAGACTGCTCGATTTTTCAAAACGGACGTCTTCAGGAAATTTGACGAAATCACAGCTTCGGGCACTGGAGATTGATTAACAGATGCGAAAGCGGTTTTTATTACTCACATCATCTTTGCTTGTAGACCGGACGTTTCTATACACCGATCTGCTCGATACGTTGAAGGAGAGCGGCGAGGTTTATGTTTGGGCTGCATCGGTCGGCGACGAACAGAATTCTTCTGTTTGGAAAGATTCGTCCGCAAAAGTCGAACCTTTTCCCGAGGTAGGTTCGTTTCCGGAGTTTCCGCACAACTATCTTCGGCGATTGAACGAATATGTCTGGGACTATCGTATCCCGCTTGCAAGCCGATGGAGCATGATGCGACATGTCCGAGACAATCAGCTTGAACTTTCGATACGATTGTTAAAATTCCCAGCTCGTATTCTTGCGGCTTTCCGAACCGAACGAATAATCGAAAGCGGGTTGGAAAAACTGCTTTTGTCCCATTCACGTTCCGATGAAGCCGAGCGTCGACTTCGGGAACTTCAGCCGTCTGTAGTTGTGATGACAGGACCGTTTCAATTTGAACAACCAGCTATTTTTTCATCAGCGAAAAAACTTGGCATTCCGACGCTTGCTTACATTCCATCATGGGACAACGTCACGACAAAGAACAGAATGGTCTTTGATTATGACGGCTATATCGTATGGTCCGAACAAGTGAAAAACGAATTGAACGAAGTTTATCCGAACACTCGTGACAAGCCGGTTTATGTCGTGGGCGCGAGCCAATATGACGTTTTCAAGGAAGAAAGTTATTGGCTCCCGCGAAACGAGTTTCTTGTAAAACAGAATCTCGATCCCGCTTTACCTGTAATCTTGTACGCCATCGGCTCGCCTAATTTTCTGCAGGAACACCACGGAGCAGTTGA
This sequence comes from Blastocatellia bacterium, assembly GCA_052387555.1. GTDB lineage: Bacteria > Acidobacteriota > Blastocatellia > Pyrinomonadales > Pyrinomonadaceae > OLB17. Next base: position 6,201 of record JBQTJB010000117.1, read on the forward strand.
AATGGCAGAAAGGGTCGCAAAGGGCGAACTCGGCGACGTACAGATGCTCGTCCGTCCACATCCGATTCATGACAACGCAGAGCTGCATGAATTGTTCGACCGCTTTGCTCCAAGGGTACGGCTCCAGCAGACGCCAAACGCAGGCAAACCTCTCGTCGAAAGGACACAGGACGAAGAGCAGATAACCGAGTGGGTAAACACTTTCCGTCACGCGGACGTTGTAATAAATCTATCCTCAACTGTATCGATAGACGCTGCGCTTTTTGACCGTCCGGTCGTCAATCTCGATTTCGATCCGCAGCCAGGCCACAAAGACGCGCAATTGATTTACGAAATCAACCACAACTGGAACCACTTCAAACCTGTCGCAGAATCCGGCGGCGTGACACTAGTCAAAGATTATGACGAACTCGTTTCGTCTGTTAAGAATTATCTCGAACACCCTGAACTTCAAAGAGAGCAGCGCGCATCGATGGTCAAATATGTTTGCGAGTTCGTCGATGGAAAGTGCGGAACACGAATGGCTGCCGCGATAGACGATTACGCTAATGGACACGGGTCCTTAATAGATTTGCGCCGCGGCGAACGGCCAAATGGGCCGCGTGCAGCGAACATCAGCCTTTCAGTCAGGACATCACGATGAACTCTGCACCTGAATCAATGTTCGAATCCTTCTCGGTTCCCGGTACCGATAAAATCGCCCGGAAATCTGATTTGGACAGAGACACTGAACACGCTGTTAGTCGGAGAATAGTCGGCATTGTTCCTCGCGGCGAGGTGATTCGCAATTTTGTACACAGCGGCGCGTTCGACCGGGTTGCCGAATCCGCCGAACTTTTGCTGGTCTCCGTCTCGCCAAGTCCAGAGATGAACGATATGCTCAGCGAAAGATATGGCGAAGTTTATCCTCTCGAAGCTTCAAGTGAACGGTGGAGCGTCAGAATTCAACGCGAGATAATTGAAATCGCACATAACCGATGGCTCTGGACCAAAGCGGCGCAGGAGCGGTCACGTCTGAGAGATTCAGAGGCTCAAACTTTTCGCGAAAGAACTTCTCGAGGGATTAAAAAAGCTCTAAGCTATCCTTTAGCCAATCGCTTTAGCCTTGAGGTATTGTCTACAGTTGAACGGTTTTCCAGCCGGGTTTTTCGAACTTCGGACGACTATTTGAAATTGATGAAGGAACTTCAGCCTTCTCTTGTTTTCAACGGTTCGCATGTCCATAGCGTTATTGCAACTCAGGCAGTTCAAGCCGCACAATGGTTGAAGATTCCAACGGCAACTTTCATTTTTAGCTGGGATAATCTGACTTCACAGGGCCGTATCACGCTCCCTTACGATTACTATCTGGTGTGGAACGAATCACTCAAGCAGCAATTGCTGGAAATGTACCGATGGATAGACAAGAGCAGGGTATTCGTCACGGGAACACCGCAATTCGATTTCCATTTTCGACCCGAGTTTTACCAAACGCGCGAAGAATTTTGTACGACGATCGGGGCCGATCCGGCGAGACCGATCATTCTTTACTCCACCGGAATGGCGAATCACATGCCAGGGGAACCTGAAATCGTCGAAGAGATTGCTGACATGCTTGGAAACATCGGCGGAGAAAATGCTCCCCAGCTTCTGGTGCGCGTGTATCCGAAAGATCTCACCGGGCGTTTTGACGATTTGAAAACACGGCGAACAGACATACTCTTTCCGAAAATCGAATGGGAAGCAGAATGGTTAACCCCGAAATATGAGGATTCATTTGCGCTGGTTAATACTCTTCGACACGTTTCAGCCGGGGTAAATGTTGCTTCAACTATTTCGCTGGAATTGTGCATGTTCGACAAGCCGGCGATTAATGTCGGCTACAACCCGAAAAGCGTTCCCTTTAATGAGCTTTCGTATGCAAATTACTACAACTTTGATCACTATAAGCCGGTTGTAGACAGCGGCGCTATCGAGGTAGCTTGGGATCGTGAAGAGATGCGGCAGTTAATTTCGAATGCTCTGCATGAACCACAGCGACGGTCGCACGAAAGAAAGGCTCTGATCGAACGAATGTTCGCGGATACGCTCGACGGCAAATCTGCCGAGCGCGTTGCAAATGTTCTGTTGAGAATAGCCGAAAGTGGAAGCACGAAAAAATGAGCAATTCAGGCGTAAAAATTTCAGTTGTGACGCCGACGTTTCGCCGGCCTGACGAAGTTCTGGGTCTTCTGGACACTTTGTCGGCGCAATCGCTCATTCCATGCGAACTCGTTCTGGTCGACGGTGCTTCCGTCGAAGAAACCGAAACCGAAGCCGTAATCGTGAAAGTGAAAGATTCGCTTCCATTTGCTATCAACTATGTAAGGCACGGCGGCGGGACAGCAATACAAAGAAATGCAGGAATCGACCGTGCATCGGGAGATTTTATCGCTTTCATCGACGATGACGTAAGGCTCGACAAACATTTTTTTCAGACAATTGTCGAGAATTTCACTGCTGATAAATTGAATAAAGTCGGAGGCATAGTCGGGTATAGAACGAACAGGCATTTCCGTGCTCAAGACTCTGAAAGATGGAGGTGGTACAGGCGATTTGGTCTGCTTACAACCTACAAGCCGGGAACTTATGACTTCGAGACAGGTTATCCGATAAATAATAATCTCCAACCTCCGTTCAACGGTGTTCGTGAAGTAGATTTTATGACAACCGCCTGCGCGGTCTGGCGGCGTGAAGTATTTGAATCGGGATTGCGGTTTGATCCTTTTTTCCGCGATTATGGAGTGCTTGAAGACGCCCACCTGTCTTTGCGAGCACGAAAAGACTGGACATTGCTTCAGCACGGCGACGCTCACTGTGAAGAGTTGCATTCGCCTAACGGCCGAGCCAACCGCCGCAAGATCGGCTACAAATCCATAGTCAATTACTATTACGTTTTTCAGGACATCGCCAAACCACTTTCCTTGACGAATAAATTCCGTTTTTGGAGATATCAGGCTGTCGAATTTTTCCGCATCGGGGCGTCGGCCGTTCGACGCCGGCGTTGGGGCGATGTCCAGGATATTGTCGGCCGAATCGAGGGAGTCGGGGCTGTGATTCGCGGAGTTGCCAAATCTTCCGAGTCCGGAGGCAACAGTTGATGATTTCTACCGATGTAGAAGCCATTGAGCGTGAACGAACGAGGATCAGCAATGTTTATGATGATCGGCTGAAGTCGGTTCCGCAGGACCTATATGCTCCTTGGCAGCCCGCGGAGATGTTTATTCTTTCGGAGCGAAAAGATTCAGCTGGTCGGCTGCTCCATGAACTGGGAAAGTTTCCCGCAGCAGGAGATAAGTTTCTTGAGATCGGATACGGAAAACTAGGGTGGTCGGCGGACTTGATCTCGTGGGGGCTTCGTTCATCCGATTTGCACGGCATTGAGCTGGACGAGAATCGCGCAAAGTTTGCTCAGCAAGCTTTGCCAGAGGCAGATCTTCGAGTGGGTGACGCTACGAATTTGCCGTGGGATGATGGTCACTTCAAATTCGTCATTGCGTCTACCGTTTTCTCGTCGATACTTGACCAGAACGTAAGGAAAATCGTGGCAAAAGAAATTGAGCGTGTCCTCGAACCCGGCGGAACGCTTATATGGTACGACCTCGCTCAGGACAATCCGCGCAACGAAAATGTGAAATCAATTAAGGCAAAGGAATTGAGGGCAATGTTTCCAACATTTGACTCGTCAATAAAACGGATTACTCTCGCGCCGCCGATTGCACGGTTTGTTGTGCCGAAAAGTATTGTTCTGGCTAATGTTTTAAATCGTATGAGTTTGTTGCGGACGCACCTGCTGGCGGCACTTATCAAGAGATAAAGTTTCTTTCCAATGAAATTGGCGGTCGTATCACATAAAGTTTGCTGGAGATCGGCTGATTCCCCGACCGGATACATAACGGACGGCGGTTTTCCGTTACAGATGGGAGCTATTTCCGAGCTATTTGACGAAACTCGCGTCGTGGTTCCGTGCGGAAGCGGTGATGGAGGGAACGGCCTCTCGCCTTTGGACGGTCATAACTTAACTATTCGCGAACTGTCTCTGCCAAAGGGAAAAGGGTTAGCAAGAAAACTTGGCTTTCCTTTTTGGATTTTGACAAACGGCTGGAAGATTTTTGGTGAGGTCAGGCGAGCCGATGCGGTGCATACCCCTATTCCAGGCGATGTAGGAACTATCGGAATGCTGATTGCGTTACTAATGCGCAAGCCGCTTTTTGTGAGACATTGCGGAAATTGGATGGTTCAAAGAACGCTTGCCGAGAAGTTTTGGAAATGGATCATGGAGCGCTTTGCTGGCGGGCAAAACGTAATGCTTGCGACAGGCGGAACAGACCAGCCGCCGTCAAGCCGCAATCAAAATATTAAGTGGATATTTTCGACCTCGCTCAGCCGTGAACAAATTGGCAAAGCTCAAGTGCGTTCGCTTTCAACCAGCGGGAAATTGAAACTTATAACGGCTTGCCGATTAGAAAAAAGAAAGGGCGTTGATGTTGTCATTAGTAGTATGCCAAGGATTTTGTCAAGATTCCCCGGCACTACGCTGAATATCGTCGGCGACGGATCGATGTTCGAAGCGCTGAAGCGTCTGGCATATAATCTCGGTGTTTCCGAATCGATAATATTTCACGGAAAGGTTCGCCAATCGGAAGTGATCGAACTTATGAACCAGTCGGATGTTTTTTGCTTTCCGACCTCAGCCTCCGAAGGGTTTCCAAAGGTTGTGTTTGAAGCACTCGCCTGCGGATTGCCGATTATCACAACGCGTGTTTCCGTATTGCCAAAGCTGGTCGAAAACGGGGCGGGAATACTGATTGACCAGCCGACCGAAAATGTGATGGCTGATGCGGTGACTGAGCTTTGCGAAAACCCGGATAAGTACAGACAAATGTCCGAGCGCGCAATTGATGCGGCACAAGCTTATTCTATCGAGCACTGGCGTGACTTCATCGCCCAAACTTTATGTCGGGCGTGGCAAGTGCCCTCGCTTTCGAACCGAACACCAGTACTTAGATCGTCTGTGAGTATATGAAGGTTTGCTTTATCGTCGGAACTTTGGGTCGCGGAGGTGCAGAAAAGCAATTGCTTTTCATGCTTAGTGCGCTTGTAAATAGCGGCGTTGAAACCAGAGTAATATGTCTTACCAAAGGTGAAGCTTACGAAACCAAAATTCGGGAGCTTGGCATCGATGTCGAATTCGCCGGTTCGTCCCGGAACCAGCTGGTTCGTGTTTGGAAGATCGTCCGAAGCCTTCGCAGGAACCCTGCGGATATCATTCAGAGTTCGCACTTTTACACCAACTTTTATGCGGGCATCGCAGGAAGATTGCTTCGAATTCCGAGCATCGGTGCAATTCGCAGTAATGTGGAAAGTGAGCTTTCCAGCCACCCGTTTCTGGGGAGACTTTTGCTTAGACTGCCTGATTTTCTGATTGTAAACTCACTCGTCGGCCGACAGCGAGCTATCGATAAGAGAATCAGCGACAAATCAGTTGCACTTGTTCCGAACACGGTTGAATTGGGTCTCACGCCGTCCGAAGCTCTCCAGCATCCCGACCGGCCGACCACTATGCTTTTCGTAGGCAGACTCGTTAATGTAAAACGGGCGGACCGATTTATTGTGCTTGCCGCCGAACTGACGGTGAAGTATCCAAAGCGTCGACTGAATTTTCGCATAGCCGGTGACGGACCGTTGCGACCCAAGCTTGAAGAGCAAGCAAAAGATTTGCAGCCAAGTTTCAGTTCGATCGAATTTCTTGGCGAGGTTGAAAATCTCGATGCCATTTACCGCGATGCCGACATTTTAGTGTTGACATCTGATTATGAAGGCACGCCAAACGCGGTGTTAGAGGCGATGGCTCACGGGGTGGCTGTAATTGCGACTGATGTAGGCGGAGTTTCGGGGGTTCTTAATGAAAGTTGCGGAATTTTAGTTGAGCCTGACAACCCAAAAGCTCTCATCGATGCAGCGTCCCGGTTGATCGAGGATGCTGACTTACTAAATAAACTCGGCTCGAATGGCCGTGCTTATGTGCGGGAAAATCATTCGTGCGAAACCCTCGCAGCCAATTTGACGGCTATTTACAATCGGCTTATAAAATCTTCGCAAAGTGTGCGAGGCGATAGTCCGACGCTGAACGAGGAGCTGCTTTAAGGCAATTCAATTTTGATGAAGAGCTCAGTAATCACCCAAGCCTCCCCTCCAGCGCAGTCTTTTTATCCAAATGCTTCGTCGCAAGGACTGCGGAGCGAATGGACGATAGTCATATTGCTCGTTCTTATTCATATTCCGCTCGGGGTATTGCTGTACGAAAGGGGGTCTATCTCATTGATACACCCCTTTTCAGTCTTTCTATTTGGAATGTGGAGAGCGTTGTTTGGAAGCAACGATCTCGACGATGTTGCCTATGTGATTGCTTATATTGTAGGAGTGGAAGTATTGTGGAGAATGGCCGGTGTTCCCGTCTTTTGGGAATTCGGAAAGTACGGAAGCTCGTTAATAATGATCACCGCACTTGTTCGCCGCCGAATGTTGCAGATACCGGCACTTCCCTTATTCTTTTTTGCTTTCTTAATTCCATCGGCAATTATGGTGGTACTGCAGCGGGGGCCGGAAGACTCTGAAGGCGCTCTCAGTTCGAACATGTCCGGTCCCTTTCTCCTGCTGATTTGCTGCTGGTTTTTCTCGAATGTGAATCTCAATGTGCAACAGGTTCGAAAGCTTATACTTGCTATCATCATACCGATGATCAGCATTGCGATTGCAGCATTATTCTATACCGTTACTGCGGAAGATCTCGCATTCACCGGCGAATCTAATATCGCAACAAGCGGAGGGTTTGGGCCGAATCAGGTGTCTTCGATTCTGGGACTGGGTGCATTTCTTAGTATTTCGTATCTATTGCTATTTAAGAATAAGCCCTTCCAGGCATTGTTTTTTGTAGTTCTCACGCTGCTGTTTTCAGCCCAAAGTGTTCTTACATTTTCCCGCGGCGGCATGTACAACGCCGTCGGGGCAACAGTTCTTGTTGCTCTGTTTCAGATTAGAAACCTAAAAGACGGCTTTAGACGGTTGGCACCGATTGTCGGCGTCTCTATTATTTTTCTATTAGTGGTTTTCCCGTATTTGGATAATTTTACAGGAGGGGCACTGCAGGAAAGATTTGAAGACAGCGACCCGACGCGTCGAGGCGACATTATCGAGTCCGATTTCAAGTTATTCACGGATCATCCGGTGTTTGGTGTTGGCGTCGGCAACGCCTATTTCCTACGTGAGAAATACTTGGGTGGAAAGGCGATGAGCCATACCGAATTTGCTCGCATTATCTCGGAACACGGACTATTTGGGATTCTTGCGTTGGTATCACTGGTTCTGATGGTCATTTTTAATTTTCGCCAACGGAAAGCCGGATTTGACCGGGCATTGATGTTCGGATTTGCGGGCTGGAGCTTCTTTTTCATGCTTAACGCCGGAATGCGCCTTGCCGCACCTGCATTTGCACTTGGAATGGTCTATATGACAGTCAAAGATTTAAACGGCCAAAGCTCGGCAAAGCCCAGATTGGAGAACGGACGATGACAAGGCTATCCGGTCTTAGGAAACAAATGCCGCGACTGTGCTTTGTCGGGAACATGCTTGGTCAGCACGGGAAAGCTGTTACAACGCAGGGCCAGATTGTATCGAATCTCTTTGCGACTGAATCGTTTCAAACCTTATGCATTTCTTCGAGAAAGAACAAGGTTGCGAGGCTCTTCGACATTGTACTTACTCTTTTAACGAAGCGAAAAGAAATCGATCTCGTTATTATCGAAGTTTACAGCGGTTTGAGCTTTGTTATTGCCGATGTGACAGGTGTTTTGTGCAGAGTTCTCCGGATACCGTCGATCATGGTTCTTCATGGCGGTAAATTGCCGGAATTTGAAAAGCAGCACTCCAGTTGGACACGACGTGTTTTGAAACGAGCAACTGCTTTGGCCGCACCGTCCGAGTTTCTTGCTGAAAGCTTTCGCGAACTCGGATTTCACGTTCGAGTGATACCGAATGTCATTGATCTCTCCAGGTATGATTTCCGCGAGCGAAACAGTATCGAACCCAAACTATTATGGATGCGCAGTTTTCACCCGATATATAATCCCGGAATGGCCGTCGAAGTTATCGGGTTGCTGCGACAAGAATATCCAAACGCAAAACTGACAATGGCTGGAGTCGACAAGGGTTTGGAGCAGCCAATAAAAGAAATGGTCGCAAAACAAGGTCTGGTCGAAGCCGTTTCGTTCCCGGGGTTTCTCTCGCCTGACCAAAAGGCACATGTCTTCTCAGAAGCAGATATTTTCATAAACACAAATCTTGAAGACAATATGCCGGTCGCGGTTGTTGAAGCTGCCGCTTTCGGTTTGCCGGTTGTTGCCACGAATGTCGGCGGGATTCCTTATTTGCTTTCGCACGGCGAGAACGGTTTGCTTGTTGAGGCAGGAAATGCACGGCAAATGGTCGAAGCGTTAAAGTTATTGCTTCAGAGTTCAGAACTTACTCAGAAGATCTCTCGCGGCGGACGAAGCCTCGCCGAACGATCTTCCTGGAGTAAAGTTCGACCGCAATGGGAAGACATGTTTGCGGAAATGCTGAATCACGGACTGGCTGAAATTTCAAACAGTCTTCCAACGAATCACCTCGAAGTCGAAGAACAAAAAAGCTAACGGATGAGTGTTTCGCTCCAGATTTACCATAGGATGCCGAATTGGTCTCGCAATCTAAGTGCGAGCCTGCGGGGATATTATTTAAATTCCTGGAGGTACGATTCGAAAACTGAAAAGCTGGTCGAAGATGCGCTAGAGAGAGATTTTTGGAGTAATAAAGAGTGGCAAGCATGGAAAGATGATCGTTTAGGTCGTTTATTAAACAGAGCGGCGACTAGAGTTCCATACTATAGAGATTTGTGGTCGAAGCGAAGACAAAACGGTGATGGGTCTTCGATAGGAGATTTAGAGAATTGGCCGATTTTGGAAAAACAAACGCTGCGTATTAGGGCAGCGGAGTTTGTCGCGGACGACTGTAAAAAGGAAAAGATGTTCCGCGAAAATACAAGCGGAACTACCGGAACATCTCTAAATATTTGGTCGACAGAAGCGACGGTTAAATACTGGTATGCATTGTTCGAAGCTCGTTGCCGGCGATGGCACGGATTATCTCGGAATGACCGATGGGCGATACTAGGCGGACAACTCATCGTTCCGGTGAAACAACGAAAACCACCATTTTGGGTTTGGAATCGTGGGATGAATCAACTGTACATGTCCAGCTATCATCTTGCTCCCGAACTTGTTGAAAGTTATATCGACGCGCTTGTAAGTTATCGAGTACGTTACATTCTAGGTTATTCGTCTGCTCTTTATGCGTTGGCATTCGAAGTATTGCGATCGGGTCGTAAGGCTCTTAAGCTCGATGTTGCGATAACTAATGCGGAGCCTTTATTCGATCACCAGCGTGAAACTATCGCTGCCGCGTTCGGATGTCCGGTGCGTGAAACATATGGAATGGCGGAGATCGTCGCGGCCGGAAGTGAATGCGAACACGGATTTTTGCATCAGTGGCCTGATACTGGTTTTATCGAGGCGCAACTAAACGAAGATGAAAGCACTTCGGAATTTATCTGCACGGGACTAATAAATTTTGACATGCCGTTGATCAGGTATAAGGTCGGCGACAGGGGAAGTTTTTCCCGAGAAAAATGTGCTTGTGGACGGACATTGCCGCTGATCGCAAGGATCGACGGACGCACCGACGACGTCTTGTTTACAAAAGACGGAAGACGAGTCGGCAGGCTCGATCCTGTTTTCAAAGGTGACTTACCGGTCCGTGAAGCTCAGATCATTCAAAAATCCCTGAGCCGGATAGTAATCAAATATACGGCCGAGGCGGTGCTAAATCAGGCATCGTCAAATGATTTGTCTGATCGGCTTCGCGATCGACTTGGTGATGTCGAAATCGTGTTGGAGCGCGTTGCCGAAATTCCGAGAACCGACCGCGGAAAGTTTCGTGCCGTCATTTGCGAACTTTCAGCAGAGGAAAGAGCGTTGTTTGATTGACTGAATTTAGTAACCGATGTGTGGAATAGCCGGAATATACGAACAGAACGGACATAAAGTCTCGCTGGAAATTCTCGAAACAATTGGGAATTTGATGGTTCATAGAGGGCCGGATAATTTCAGTTTTTCGCAGTTTGGCGAACATGTCGGATTATCGCATAACCGTCTTAGCTTACTAGATCTGTCAGCGGCGGCCAATCAGCCTTTCAAAAACAACGATTACGCCATCGTTTTCAATGGCGAGATCTACAATTTTAGAGAAATAAAAGCGCACTTAGAGAAGTCTTACGGTATTACGTTTCACACGACATCGGATACAGAGGTTCTTTTCTATTCACTGATACACGACGGAATCGACGAATGTCTTCGTCGGCTTCGCGGCATGTTTGCTTTTGCCTTTTACGACAAGAAGAACGAAGAAGTAATAATTGCCCGCGACCGTTACGGAATAAAGCCCTTGTATTATGCCGATATGGGCTCGGCATTTTTCTGGAGTTCGGAAATAAAAGCGCTGGCGACCACGCTTAATCTCAAGCCAGACCCACTAAAGACACTTTTTTCAATAAACGGAAGCGCAGAGCGATCCCGAGTGTTCACTGTTTTTGACAAGATAAAGCCTGTAAAACCAGGAACCTATTTGAGGATCGGGCGAGACTCGAAAAGGCCACGCGAGACAGTTTATTATTCTATTCTTGATGATTTTGAGCCGGAACGTTACCGGGAACTCGAGGGAAAATCTAAAAAGGAGATTCTTAGTGAATTCGAAACGCTGCTCACTGAAAGCATTTCGAGCATGCTTATCAGCGATGCACCGCTCGGGGCGTTCGTCAGCGGCGGAATCGATTCAAGCCTGATCTCGGCGGTAGCAAAACGGCTATATCCGAACCTTAAGCTGTTTACCGCGAATGTGCTCGGCAAGTTTTCCGAAGTCGAAGACGCAAGAGCTCTTTCCGGCCACCTGAATTCAGAACTTTTCGAGCATAAGTTTGAACCTGAAATGATGCTCTCGGAATGGGCAGACGTGACTTACTTCTACGAATGTCCGATCGTCATCCATACAAACGCAATTCCATTTTCGGGGGTTGCCAGGCTTGCGCGCGAGTCGAACGTAAAGGCAGTTCTTACAGGCGAAGGTGCCGACGAGTTATTTCTTGGATACCCGAAGCTGCTTGCGCAAAGATACAACCGTTTTGCGTTAATTCCGTCAAATGTTGTTCGCTCGCTCTACAAAATTGTCCCTGGCCTCGATGCGTATTTGTTTCCAAATCAGGCAAAATCAACCACCGAGTTCGCAAAGCAAATTATTCAAGAGTTCGAATCTTCAATGCAGGATTATGAATCATCCGGAAAATTAGAATTCCTGACCGATAGGGCAAGGCGCGAACAACTGTTTACCCTAGATATGATTCACAATCATTTGGTAACGTTGCTGCACCGGAATGATCGAATGGGAATGATGGCGTCGATCGAAGCCAGATTTCCGTTTCTTCACGAAGATTTGGTTAAGTTTGCAATCAACTTGCCGTCGAAATTCAAGATCGGCCATACGCGGCATTTTTACAATTACAAACACCCGTTTCTGATGGATAAATGGGTTATTCGGAAGACCGCCGAAAAATACCTGCCCGAACGATTGACGACAAAGAAAAAAAATGGCTTTCCAATGATCGGGCACAAATTTGTAAAAGTAAGGCATGATTTTTTCAAGAATGGGTGGTTGGCAGATAATCTGTCTTTTAACAGCAAGTCGCAACAATTAATGAGTGAAACACAGGACCCTTATTTTATTGCAAAACTAGCGTCGGTTGAGATCTTTGGCCGCCTCTTCGGTTCGGGAGAAAATGTTGCCGACGTGAAGAATCATGTTCTCAAGAATACCGAAATGATAAAAGCATAGTTTTTTAGGGTTTCCCTGGGATTCACATTTCTCCTTCAACAAAGCCTGCACAATTGACCACCGAAAAAGATGACAGAAACTGACAAAAAAAAACTATTCGTTTCTGTAATCATGCCCGTGCGAAACGAGGCTGATTTCATACGCCAAAGTTTGGCCGCGGTACTGGAACAGGACTTCCCGCACGAACAGATGGAAATAATCGTGGCCGACGGAATGTCCACCGATGAAACACGCGAAAAGATCGCCCAGCTAAAGAGTGTGACCAGTATTCACATCAAGATCGTTGATAACCCTGAGCAAATCGCCCCGACCGGCCTTAACTACGCAATTGCCGCATCGAAGGGCGATATAATAATTAGAGTTGACGGACATTGCGAAATTGACAACGACTATGTGACCAATTGCGTAAAGTATCTTCAGGCCGGAAAGGCCGAAGGAGTCGGCGGCCCGATTGAAACCGTCGGAGAAACATTAAAAGCGAGAGCTATAGCAGCCGCAATGAGCTCGAAGTTTGGCGTGGGCGGCAGCGCATTTCGATGCATTAACGATCGCGAAATGTACGTAGACACTGTGGCCTTTCCGGGATATACGAGGAAAGTTCTGGAAATGGCCGGTCGGTTCAACAGCGAACTCGTTCGAAATCAGGACGACGAATTTAACTACCGTATCAGAAAACTTGGCGGACGCATTTTGCTTGCTCCGGACATACGTTCACGATATTACAGTCGCAGTACTTTTCGATCGCTCTGGCGACAGTATTTCCAATACGGGACTTGGAAAGTTCGCGTTCTTCAGCTTCATCCGAAACAGATGAGTCTCCGGCAGTTCGTTCCTTTCGCTTTTGTTATGACGAACGCATTTCTAATTGCTGCCAGCTCATTTTCTAATCTCGCCCGCTGGGGACTTGCAATTCTCATTACAACGTATTTACTTGCTTGTATTTTGGCCGCATTCAGATCGATCAAGGAGATCGGACTAGCCGGAGTTCCATTGCTTTTCATCAGCTTTCCCATTCTGCATTTTTCATATGGCACGGGTTTTTTGTATGGCCTGTTCGTTTTTAGAACGCGATGGAAAACAGTCCAGGCAACGGACGAACCAGCCGTTTCCTAATGTCATTCTCGCCGATTCTTAAAACATTTCTCCGCGCCGGGTTTTGTCTGCTTCTCTTCCTTTCAATTATTCCTCTTGGCAGTTCTCACCCGTGGTTTGAAGCTGCAAGCGCCTGCACGATATTTTTTCTGACTGCAGCATGGCTGACTTTCGGCGAATCGATGCAGACCCCCAAATATGTAAAAGGCATTGCATTGCCAATTCTCGCACTCGCCGCTTTTTCAATAATCCATGGGGTGTTTACCCTGATTGCCGCGCACGACGTGGGAGCGTCTATTGCCCTACTGCCATCCAGTTTCGATCCGATCCGAAGCATTTGGGTCGGTGTTAAGCTAACCGCGTTTGTATGTTTTTTAATTCTTGCGATGTGCATTTTTCGAGATAACAGACTAATCCTTGCACTCGCTTTAGTTATTGTTGGAGATTGCTTCGCGGCATTCGGAATCTTTCGGGATTTATTTCAGTCAAGCCACCCGAACGCATTTACAGGTTTTCTTCCCGTAGAACTCGTTGCCGGTGTAGGATATGGAACCTTCTTTAACAAAAACCATTTTGCGTTTCTGATGCTGATGGCATTTGGCGTAAACCTGGGTTTGGTGTACCGCAATACAGGGAAACAGTGGATAAGAATTTTTTGCGCCGCATCAGCACTTTTGACCGGAACCGCTTTGGTGATGGCAGGTTCTCGAGCGGCTATATTTAGTATGTTTTGCGAGATTATTCTGCTGTTTATTTTCTCAGCTGTTTTATTTAAGAGCGTGAAATCAACGCCAAAAGATATTCACGGAAAACCGAAAGCAAAAAGAATAATCAGAAACGCGGCCATTTGCTTGCTTGCGGTTGGCTTTACAACAATTGGAATTTTCATGATCGGTGACGATCTCTTATTTGATCGTCTTGGCCGCTTGCCGCAGGAAGCAATGTTTTCGGAGGACTCTGCATCTTATAAGCGCGCCGATGTTTGGAAAGCTGCCATCAAGGTATTTGCCGAACAGCCGCTTTTCGGCGTCGGATTCGGCGGATTCAGCATTGCAGCTCCGAAGCATCTCGATATCTCGGGGAATCTTGTACCCAGCCAGGCACATAACGATTACCTCGAGTTGGTGACGAGCGGCGGTATTGTCGGGGCTGCGCTTTTTCTGTGGTTCGTGTACGTGTTCTTTTCACGGATGGTTCACGTTGCCAGAAAAGATGTAAGCCGACTCTCAGGTGCAATTCGATTCGGGGCATTGATCGGCATTTCAGGCGCAATAATTCACAGTTTTGTAGATTATGGAGCGCAATTTTTTTCGAATCAGTTGTTATTGGGTGGGTTGATCGCCTTGGCAGTCATGGAACTAGCAAACAATGCTGCCGCAGTCTCGACTGAGGTACAACCTAAAAATGGTGGGCGAATAACTATTGCAATCGCAATTCTGTTTCTTGCGGCTGTGTCAGCTATTTTTGGATATTCGCGTTATGCGATAAACAATGCCGCGTGGAGTTCGTCAACCGATTCTATTGACTCTTGGAAATTCAGATTTCCTTTCGACTCAGAAGCTAACGATATCCGAGCCTCTTTACAAATGAAAGCAGGCAAATACGATGACGCGGCAACAAGCTTAACGACGGCGATTAAGTATAAGTCGAACGATTATGAATTATGGCTGCGTCTTGGTGACGCTGAGTTTGCAAGGAAGGATATGCAGGGTGCCGAATCGTCTTATCTAAAAGCCATCGAACTTGCGCCGCATTTTGGAAAGCCGCATTTTCAACTTGGCACCTTCCTTCTCACGACTGGCCGGCAAGCCGAAGCCGTTGACAAACTTCGAATTGCATCCAGACGTGACAGTTCGCTATTCGACGAGGTTCTTCGAATCGTATCTACGGAAATCGAACGCTCTCCGGCTAAAATTATAGAGCGAATGAAGCCATTCAACGAATTCGAGTTATGGCGCACATCCAGGTTCTTTATGGATCGACGCGAATTCGACGCCATTGCCCAATTGAACTGCGCCGAAGATGGACTCACGGGCGAAAAGCGTGCGGGCATTGTGATCGAGCTTTTGGAGCGCGGCAAAGTTCGCAATGCGAGCCAAGTAGAATATCGGAATTGCGGCTCGTTAGTTGATACGGATCCCTTACTCAAAGAAGAAAGTTTCGAAGAAGGTTTGGTAAGAACCGGCACTGGTTTTGGCTGGCGAATTGCTGATCGAAATGCTAACGCTCGAATTTCGTTCGATTCGGACAGTCCGGTTTCAAATGGTCAAAGCCTCAGATTAGACTTTAACGGCGACACTGGATCATTCTTTCCAATATCGCAAGTATTTGCCATCAAGCCTGGTCGAAATTACGTTATCGGTTTTGCATATAAAACCAACGATATAGTCACAGGCGGTTTACCGATCATACAAATAATTCGCCGAGATGCAGATTCTCAGGTTTTGGCAACCGAGATAACGCTTCTTCCTAATTCCGGGAATTGGACTCATGCTTCTGTTTCGGTGGAATCTGATTCTACAACCGAGGCTCTGGAAATCCGCCTTTCCAGAAAAACTTGTCCGCAGGGCATTTGCCCTATTTTCGGTACAATCTGGATGGATGATTTTTCTATCGCCGTCAAGCCATAGGAAGTCCTTTTTTAGCAGTTATTGTATTATTATTTCGCACTTTCACTTTCCCTATAATCCAATCCCCGCACAACCACTCAGCCCGATCCTAGCTGCGCGAAAGGACAAATTGTTAGATCTGCTTTTATTTAATGACCCTGTAGACCACTCAAAAATCACATAAACCTTCTTAACACTGCTCTTTATAACGACGCTCACCTTAAAATCAAGTGACGACAATCGTGAAATTTAAACCAAATAATACTTTTCCCTTTGCCGAATCTGATTTCACTAGTTATTATCTGGAATTGGTAATGTCTGCTACGGTGCAATCCCCCGCATCGTTTTGTATTTAAGTTCTATTTAGTTAGACCCCCAGAAAGTCCTACAACTTTAAGAAAATCTAGTTGTATTTTGTGGAAGTTCAACATTGTTAAATGTTTTTAATCTATGTCAGAACAAATCTGTTCGTACTTCTTCGAATTCTACTTCGCAAAACAACTAGCCCTCTTGGAGGAATTAATGTCAAGACGACTTACGCTTCTGCTGCTTTTGTTCGCGTTTCAAGTTCTTTCGACCCATTCCGGTGTTAAATATGATTTTGACGGCGACGCAAAGGCAGATCCTAGCGTATTCCGGCCATCGAACGGCACGTGGTACATCTTGAACAGCCTTAACAGCGGGGCTCGGATTCAGCAGTTTGGCTTGGCGGGTGATGTTCCCGCAGCAGCAGATTACGACGGCGACGGATTGACAGATGTTGCTGTGTACCGAGCAGGCATTTGGTACAGATTTCGAAGTTCGACCAATACTGTCGACATATACAACTTTGGCATAGGAACGGATCAACCAATTCCGGCCGATTTCGACGGCGATGCAAAAGCCGATGTCGCAGTTTTCAGGCCATCCAACGGCACTTGGCATTATTTACGAAGCACTAACAGCAGCTATGCTGCACTTAGTTTTGGGTTGAGCGGCGACGTGCCGCTGCCAAATGACTATGACGGTGATGGAAAAGCCGACATCAACGTTTTCCGGCCGTCAAATGGAGCTTGGTACCGCATAAATAGCCTCAACGGCTCCATCTTTATCGGAAATTATGGCTTGAATGGCGACATTCCACTTAGCGGAGATTTCGATGGCGACGCACTAGCCGACCTAGCCGTCTGGCGGCCATCTTCTGGATATTGGTACGTGCAGGGATCAACCTCAACGTCGATGATCCTTCCTTTCGGCACTCAAGGTGACATTCCGGTTCCGGCAAATTACTTCGACAGCCCGGCTACCGACATTGCCGTTTATAGACCATCTAATGGCACTTGGTATTTCCTTCGCGCCGACGGAACACTAAATGCAGTCCAGTTTGGCATAAATACGGACGTGCCTATCGAATCTCCTTCACCGGGCGAGCAGCCAGTTCCGCCGCCAACATCGTTCACCTGTGATTATTATGCATCCCCGACTGGAACAAACTCTGGCTCCGGCACGTTGGCTAGCCCTTGGAGTTTATTCGCTGCTCTGGGTAAAACCGCTCAGGTTCGTGACGGCAGAACTCTTTGCCTGAAAGGCGGAACATACACGGGCAAGTTTGTTTCGACACTCAACGGAGGTGGCATTGTACGAAGCGCTCCCGGTGAGTGGGCCGTAATCGATGGATATTCCGCAACGACTTTAACATCTGCGATTACTGCAACGCAGTCGTCATTTACCGTTACAGACGGAAGCAGGATTTTTCCGGCCGGCGGATCGGATGAAATAACAATTGACGGTGAAGTTCTGAAGTTCTGTTCGAAATCGGGAAATACTCTGACTGGCTGTTACCGTGCTGCCAGTGGATCAATTGGCGGAGCAGCACCACACGCAGCAGGAGCTTCCGTGATTCAAAGCGGCTCACAATTGTACGTAACTGGCGGCAACACGACTTATCGTGATTTTGAAATCAGAAACAGTTTGCCAAGCCGAAATGCAGACGTAGTACCTGAGATCACCCGCGGCGCCGGCGTTGTTAATACTGGGGACGGCAACAGTTTCATTAACCTTATTGTCCACGATAATGTGAATGGAATCTTCACATCCTCAGCAAGCCGAAATACTTTAATGTACGGGATTATTTCCTACAATAACGGCATTGCCGGGACCAATAGCGGTCTTCTTGGACACGGTTATTATTTAGAAAATGCAGCTGGATACTCAAGAGTTTACGAGAGCATGTCCCTTAATAGTTTCAATCTTGGAATGCAGGGTTATGGCGTGACCGGTCCATATGTTGGCGGTGACGTTAGAGGATCCGTTTTTGCTAACTCTGGTGCCCCTGGCGAATCTTTGTGGCCGAATATTCGTAATTTCAATATGGTTTATGGCCCCGACAGTCAGCCTAGTCCTACCGCAAATGTTGTCGAAAGCCATTTTTACCATCCTCCGGGCTTTGGATACTCAGTTTCATTTGGCTACGGAGCCGGAATTGGCACTGGCACTTTCAAAGATAATTTCATCACAGGCGGTACAAATGGATTTAGTATCGGCCGAGTAACCACGCTCACTTTTACCGGAAATAGCTTTTACAGTTCATCAAATGGCACGACCTACTTGATTTCTCCGATAATTCCATACACCTGGAACAACAATACATATCACAATGCCAACGGAATTAATCGTTTCGGTTATCTCACCGGGAGTGGCGGTGAAGTAGCTCAATTTGCGGCTTGGAGAACAATCACCGGATTCGATGCAAACAGCACGGCCACCGGAACGGCTCGTCCTACAAACGTTGTCGTTCGTCCTAACGCGCACCAGGCAGGAAGAGCTAATGTAATCGTCTATGCTTCCAGCGGAGTAACTAATGCAACGGTCAATTTGTCCACTACAGGACTTGTGAACGGCCAGCAATACGCGATAAGAAATGCCATGGACTATTTTGGTGCGCCAATTGCGACAGGCACTTACAGCACCGCAAATCCTTTGGTTTCTGTCTCCCTTACCGGTCCGGCGCAATCAGTTGCAGCTCCGGTCGGTCACGGCTACACGCCCGGAACAACGTGTCCGCAATTCTGTCCAATGGTTGTTGTTCCGAATTGATCTACAAGGCCGCGGCGGATTTTCGAACACAGATTAATGGTTTTCGGTTTAAGTTATTCTATAAGTTAGAGGTGCTTTAAACCGCTTGTTCCAACAATACGTCATCTTTTTCGATGAGGTTTTGAGTATCAATAGGGGCCATGCTCCAATCGATCGGCGGAAGAATGCTGGCATGTACCTGTCCGCTAAAAATCCCCGTTTTGTCGGTTATGTCCAGCAGCACGCGATCGGAAGTGTAACGGAACCTCCTTCCCGAAGTAGATTGGCCAACCAATTTCAAGTACAACGAATACACACCCGGCTTTAGCCAAATTGGGGGAACCTTTGCCTGAACACGATACGTTCCGGGCGAAAGCATGTTGCGTCCGAGTTTGTCAATGCCAAGGTAGTTGTGCATTGTCTGTTGGCCGTCCGTATCTTCGACAATGCAGTGGATAAAAACTTCCTCAAGCATATCCGGTATTTTTAGTACGGCAGATACTTCGAACCCTTCCGTATTGCTTAGTCCTTCGTCTGTTTGGGTTTCACCGTTGACGACAAGATGCACCCAGCCATCGGCACGGTTGTTTTCGAGTTCCTCAGCCGTCAATTTCAACATGCTTTGGCTATAGTGGTGAATACCAGACACGACTGAGCCGTAGAAATCCTTTTGCCCGTTTTTTATCACCAATGAGTGCTGGCAAAGCTCTTTGATCGCGCCCAGATTGTGGCTGACGAACAAAACGGTCCTGCCTTCTCCTTTGCTGACATCGCCCATTTTACCAAGACACTTTTTTTGAAACTCCGCGTCACCGACAGCCAGCACTTCATCCACAACTAATATTTCGTTTTCCAGATGAGCAGCCACCGCAAACGCAAGCCGCACATACATTCCCGAAGAGTAGCGTTTTACCGGCGTGTCTATATACCGCTCAATGCCGCTAAAATCGATGATTTCATCGATCTTGCGGTCGATCTCTTTCTTACGCATTCCTAGTATCGAACCGTTTAGATAAATGTTCTCGCGTCCGGTTAATTCCGGGTGGAAACCCGTACCTACTTCGAGAAGGCTGGCGACTCGCCCTTTAAGTTTTATGCTTCCAGATGTCGGTGATGTGACGCGCGAAAGCAACTTTAAAAGAGTGCTTTTGCCGGCTCCATTTTTGCCAATAATTCCAACAGCGTCTCCTTGCTTGATTTCAAGATTAATATCTTTCAGACTCCAGACAATATCGCTCTTGCCTTTTGAAGCTCTGTCGTTCGTTTCGCCGAGCTTTAGAAAAGGGTCTTCTTTACCCATGACTTTCATAACGAACCATCGCTCGATATCGCGGCTGATAGTGCTCGAACCGAACTGCCCGATCTGATAAGCCTTTGAAAGATTTTCGACCTTTATCGCTGTGCTCATACGGTATCAACAAAGTTCTTCTCGACCTTGTTAAAGATCACCACCCCGACGACCATTATCGTCAATGAGACAATCGCGGAGTAACCTAAGACCCACTCGTTAAAAAATCCCTGGCCTAAAAATGCATATCGGAACGCTTCGATAAGTCCGGTCATTGGATTTAATTCGATAAATAATTTGTATTTTTCGGGTGCGGCGCTGAGCGGATAGATAACTGTCGTGACATACATTAAAAGCTGGACGCCGAAAGTGACAAGAAAGCTTAAATCTCGGTATTTGGTGGTCATGGCTGTGATAATGAGTCCCAAACCCAAACCTTGTAGTGCCATCAACACGACTAAAATCGGAAACAGCAATATTGCCCATGTGACATGAACATTGGCGCCGGACACGACATAATAGATAAGCATCCCAAAGAACAGCAGCATCTGAACTCCGAACCGCACGAGATTACTGATCACAATGCTGAGCGGCATTATGATTCTCGGAAAATATACTTTCCCGAAAAGGTTTGCGTTATCCTTGAAAACCGTACTGGTCTTGGTGATACAATCCGAAAAGTAGTTCCATGCTGTAATTCCTGCCAGATAAAATAGCGGTTGGGGAAGTCCGTCCGTGCTAAGCCCCGCCAGATTTCCGAATATGAATGTGAAAACAATGGTAGTGAAAATCGGTTGAATAAAAAACCAAAGCGGACCGAGAATCGTTTGTTTGTAAAAACTAACAAAGTCGCGTTTGACAAAACTAAACAGCAGGTCGCGGTAATGCCATACTTCTTTGAATTTAAGATCGAATAACGAGTTTTTTCCTTCAATTACCAGATCCCAGTGTTCGTCATGTTCCTCTGCTGTCAAATGCATTATCTAATATTGAGCAAGCGTATGATATTTTTCTATCTTTGGAAAATACGGTATTTGCGGGCGCAAGTCGCTCCCGTAAATTTATACTTCTATAAAAGGCAAAAACCATAATTATCATACATCGAATCCGACAAACCCTTCAGATAAATTATGATAATTACATAAGTTTTAAGCTAATTTTAATAGGCTTGATCGATGAATGGACATTGGGTTTGGTAAAAGGCAAAATAAAAAATCACTATCCTGTTTCAGTTTTCCGTTCATATTTATGAAGATTCGCTGGCAGTTTGGAATTGTCGCAGGGATATTCCTCGCGGTTTTTTGTTTGTATCCGCAGTTCAAGATGCTGTATCTGCGCGGCGAAGCATGGAACGGGCATTATGCTTATAACGACATTGACGAGGTGGCCTACGCATCTTACGTCCGAGCGTTAATGGACGGACGCCCGCGAAAGAACGACCCGTATACAGGACGCGACGATTCAGCCGAATCTCCGCAGCCGGAGTCTCTCTTTTCGATCCAATTTGCAGCTCCTTATACAATCGCAATTCCCGCACGTATTCTGGGAATTGGAACACCTTGGGCAATTACCTTGGCCGGTGCCTTCGCTGGGTTTTTTGCGGCGTTGGCGGTTTTTTGGGTTTTGGGCCGGATAACAGGCGATTCATGGTACGCGATGGCGGGAGCTTTGGCGGTTTTTTGCTTCGGCACGGTTGCTGCCGGCGAAGGTGCGATAAGCGAATTGCTATTCGAGAAAGGATTTTCTTATCCGTATTTTCCCGGATTTCGGCGTTATATTCCCGCCATGGGCTTTCCGGCTTTTTTCGCTATGGTCGGTTTGGTATGGAATTTGTTGAACAAGGATCACGAAAACGAAACAAATATTAAGTCCAAAGGTCAAAACCTGCAATCAAAGAACTTTATTTTCGGAGCGTTAGCCGTACTTTGCTTCGCTTACTGCGTATTCTCTTACTTCTACATATGGACGACGGCAGCTGCCTGGCTTGCCTGCGTCACAGTCGTTTGGCTGGTCGAGCGACCAGAGGGCTGGAAGCGAGATTTTAAAACGCTGTCTGGAATTGGACTCGGCTGTGCCGCCGTGCTGATTCCGTATGCGTACCTGCTTTCACAGCGGTCTGACACAATGGACAAGGTCCAACTGCTCGTTCATACAAGAATGCCCGATCTTTTCCGTTTCCCGGAGTACGTCAGTTTCGCGGTACTGATTTTACTGATCGTTGGCCTTTCGACGCGTCTTATCGGCATCAAAGACCGGTCGACTCTTTTTGCCCTCTCGTTAGCTCTGGTTTCATTCGTCGTTTTCAACCAGCAAATCCTTACCGGGCGTTCACTTCAACCTATTCATTATCAGGTGTTTATCGGCAACTACGTTTCGGCATTGGCTCTATTTGTAACGATCGGATTGCTTGTAAAGCCGACTTTGGCTAAATACGGCTTGGCTAAAAAAATTGCGTATGCAATTCTGGCGATTGCAGCCATTGTTTGGGGATTTGTCGAATGCCACTATACCGTTCGCGTTCTTGATGAGGCAAACATAGAGCGTGACAAGGCATTGCCGCTTGCCCGTCGAATAGAGGAACTTACAACAGGCGTCCCCGATTCCCATCACATCACGGTGCTTTCTTACGACGGACTGTTCGCCGACGACATGCCGACCGTCACGCGGCAGAACGTGCTTTGGGCACGTCATCAGCACGTCTTTGCCGGACTCTCATGGGAAGAAAGCAAGGAACGCTATTACCAGCAGCTCTACTACCAGAATATCGACGAGAGGGGGCTTGATTACCTCTTGAAGAACGATTTTGTTTCGATGATCGCGCTCTTTGGATGGGGGCGGCACACCGACCGGCTTAGCATGGATGCGAAACCATTAACATACGGCGAGATTGCTGCTGAAGTAAAGCGGTATGGTTTCTACCATGTCGGTTTCGACAAATTAAGAGCCTCGGATCCATTGATATCGTTCGTCGTTGTTTCAAACAACGATCAAACGGATCTTACGAATCTTGAGAAATGGTACGAACTCGATGGCGGCGAAGTGATTGGAGACCATACTCTTTACCGAGCGACGCTTCGCTAACAACAAACTATAAACAAAAAAAGACCGCCAAATTACGGCGGCCTATATGTATAGCTAATGAACTACTAAAACAACTAAGCGGCTAGAAGGTCATTCGAAGTCTCGGCAAATACCCGTCTGCCGTTTAATGCGTCGTCAATGATCTCGCGAACGGCTGAAGCATCGGGATTTACATCCATTCGAGCACAAGCCCTCAAATGTCTGATGATGCCCTCCGTCGCTATCTCAACGCAATCGCCTGCTAATTTCGAAAACCGGCGTGCCTGAATATGATCTATCTGCAAGATTCTGTCCTGCAATGTCAT
Organism: Blastocatellia bacterium; assembly: GCA_052387555.1. GTDB lineage: Bacteria > Acidobacteriota > Blastocatellia > Pyrinomonadales > Pyrinomonadaceae > OLB17. Next base: position 29,624 of record JBQTJB010000117.1, read on the forward strand.
CGGTTTAGCTGCTGCCACTTTACATTCTCCTTGTTTAAATATTTACCCCTTGATGAAATAAAATGCACCTTGTTGATTACCAGAGGCTGGAAAGTAGCATACCCTCACACGTACATTCACGGGTGAATTAGTTGAAACGATCAACTCTATTGGTTGCAGTGAATTTATCTCTCCGGCGCGCTGATATCAACTCTGTAATAGAATGTTAACAGAAAAATTCACGTTTGTCACCATTTTTTTCTGAGCAAGTTTGATCGGATGACGTTCCTTAAAAGTGAAAAAGCCGAAGTGCATTTCAGCATTCCGGCTCTCACATATATTTAGCGTAAGCTATTATAAAAGTTTAGCTTACAGCATCTTTCATTGCCTTGCCCAGGCGGAATTTGACGGTTGTTTTGGCTGGGATCTTAATGACCGCGCCGGTGGCCGGATTGCGCCCTTCGCGAGCCTTGCGGGTTGCCTTGACCAATTTGCCAAAACCCGGAACAGTGAATTCTCCGTTTTTCTTGACCTCGGCCGTTGCCAAGGCGGCAAGAGCGTCGAAGAATCCCTTCACGTCGGTTTTTTTGAGTCCGGCAGTGTCAGCCAGATTGCTGACGATCTCCGTTTGTGTCATACGAGCCATAATTTAATTATCCTCCAAAGTGGTTTGAATATAAGTACTTCTGTAACGAACTGAAACGGCGGCGAGAAAGAAACATCAACGTCGGGCGAATTTCTGCGTTTTGTTTAGCCAGCCTGATGGTCGGGGCGGCAAGATTCGAACTTGCGGCCTCACGGTCCCAAACCGTGCGCACTACCAGGCTGTGCTACGCCCCGTTTGTTTCATCTAAGAAACGGTTCCAAGTGTCGAATTTTACAGGCGAACACGGCATTGGTCAAGTCAAACCACGATAAAATCACGTAAATATCGCATTATTACCGCAGAAGCTCTCGCCCGATGGCTAATTTCGCCTTTAATCGAATTAGAAAGCTCACCGAAAGATCGGTCATAACCTTCGGGAATAAAGACAGGATCATATCCAAAGCCGCCGCTTCCAAAAGGCGAGTCGGCGATCGAACCACGGCATTCGCCGGACGCCGAAAAGAGAATTTCGCCTGTTGACAGGGCCAATGCCATTGAACAGAAAAAGCGGGCATTTCGATATTCGGCTTTAGTTTCGGAAAGCTCGTCCAACAAAATGGAGATGCGGTCAGCGTCCGTTAACCCCGGGCCGCCGTAGCGCGCGGAATACAAACCGGGTTTCCCTCCCAAAGCTTCGACCTCCAATCCAGAGTCGTCCGCTAAGGCAATCAAGCCGGTTTGCCGGGCATACCCTACCGCCTTGAGACAAGCGTTTTCTTCGAATGTTTCGCCGGTTTCGGCGACTTTGACAATTTTGGGAAACTCGTCAAGTCCACGAAGATTCAACGGCAGATCGTAAAATAATGCGCGCAGTTCGCCAAGTTTCCCAATGTTACCAGTGGCTGCCAGAAGCTCAAAATTTGCCATTTTTTACGCACTTTGCTCTCCGAACGTAAGATTAACCCTGGCGTTCCACAAAACACAAACTTCGTTCAACAAGTTTTTGTTGCCAAAGTGCTATGATTAAAGGTATAAAAGATATAGCGTAATAATCGCTGCCTGCCTTGCTACTTGCTTACCGACCGAGGAGAATCCCAATTGGAAACAACCGTGATAAATCAAGCCGCTAGTTTTCCGGGAACAGTTTTGTCTACCGACTTCGAAAACCAAATTGCATCGCCATCAACGACGGCACTGCCGCCGGAAGACCTCGCGTTCGAGCTTGGCCTTTGGCTTTCCAGTCTGGAAAGTTTTGTCGGCAACTATGACCGCCTATTTACCGACAAAGATCCGGCGACCATATCTTCCCGTGACTGGAACCGCGCGTTCAGGTTGACCAAATCCGCTCTTCTGTTTTGTTCAAGTCTGAATTACAAGCTTCGCCGTGCTGTTATCGATCCGGACGAGGAACCCTCGGTTTCTGGCCGGAAAAACAGCCGGGTTTCCCAAGTGCCGCTCAACACTGACGATTTCGATGAATTCGCAATACTTTTGCGCGATGCGATCGTTCTCAACGACAGTCTTGTAAAAACCGAGTCATTGAATTTCGCCGATTGGAAATCATGGAAAGACTATGTTTTGACAAAACTCTCGTCCAATTCCGCCGTCTCCAAACTCGAAAAAATCTCTGAAAAATGCGGAGAGGATTATCTCCCGGACGCTTTGGCAAAGCTTGTTAACGGAAAACAGAGTTCGAATCAGGATGAGTCCGACCTTCGGATGATATTTCCGCGTTTTGCCGGGATAATGAAGGCTTTGGACGTCGTCGGCAGAATGCTGCGGAAAGACGAGCCGTTAAAGCCGACACTGCTTATATTTTCATACGTCTACGAGCAAACACAGGACCTAATAAAATACATAAACAATCGTCTTTCGCGTTTTCCGGATGAGGGGGCTGAAATTTTCAATTCTCTCGATGCGGCTAGCTATACCGCGTCGCTTGAGTTAAAGAAAGTGTTCAATCAAGAGCTGTCAGGAGTGGTCGGCGTTCGGCCCGCACAGACGATCTACTCCAGGATAGAGACTTCTCATGCTTTGCTCAGCGACAGTTTTCAACAGATCGTAGCCGGCCTCGCCAGATTGCTCGATCCGAAAACCCGGTCCGCCGACATCTTCCCGAATATTCAGGTAAAGCTGGAACAATCTCTTGTATTGCGGAACGATCTTTCAAAGGTTATGCAGATCGTCAAGTCGGCGGAGCAAAATCCCGAGAAAATGGCAATCGAAAATATGAAAGGGGTGCTGAGCGGATTTACGGGCAATTCGTTCCATTATCTTTTTTACAAGGACAAGGAAACGGTCGAACGATTCTGCGAAGAGGTGTTTATCGCAAGCGAGAACAAAGACCTGGTTCCGATCCTTCATCGATTCGGCGCATATCTGGAAACACTTTTTGGGCAAGTCGCTAACCGCTCCGTGTTGATGGAGCATCCGTTTGAAATGGGCAGATGAACTGTTATTGAGATCGAAGCGTGGCAAGCGGTTTTCGAAACAACACGTCAAAGCTCGCAAGTGTCCCAACTAGCATGACCACCAACGTTGTAGCAAGAATTCCAACCAGCAAAAGCATGGGATCGAATGTCCAATCGATATCGAGCACATATCTGCTCACCGCGAAAGACAACACAGCCGCAAATCCTGCGCCGATAATGCCCGACAAAAACCCCAGCAGCCCATACTCGGCAAGCAGGATCGCGATCAACGAAGGACGCTTGGTACCGAGCGTTTTTAAGATCGCGTTTTCGTATATTCGCTGAGATTTTGTTAAAGCAATCGAACCAATCAGAATCAATATCCCGCTGAGAATTACAAAGCTCCCGACAAAGGAGATTGCGATCACAAAGTTATTAATAAGACGCTGAACTGTCGTCACAACATCCGCTACGTCGAAGACTTGAATATTCGGAAAACGGTTTACGGCGTCCCGCTGCAGCCGTTGACGGTCGGTGGCCGTTACGCGGCTAAGAATCGTTGCTGCATAACTTTGCGGGGCAGTTTCAAGTACGCCCGGCCGGAACACGAAAACAAAAGCCGTTCGGGTATTTCGAAGATCTATTTTTCGAATACCGGCAACACGAACCGTCAACCTTCGCCCGGAAATATCGAAGGTGATCGAATCGCCAGGCGAAAGTTTCGATCGTGTTGCCACGCCTTCTTCAACTGAAACTTCCGGTACATCTGAATCAGGCGACCACCAGCGTCCGGCGACTATAGTCTCGTTCTCGTCCAGATTTTCGCGATAAGTTACGGCGAATTCGCGGCCGATCTGTCCCTGCTGCTGTCGTATCTCGGCCGATTGTCCCGTTAACGGCTCTCCGTTGACGAAAGAGATACGGGCGCGGACAGTCGGCGTTAGTTCCGCCTTTTCACCGACCTTTTCTTCTATCAACTTCGCAAGATCATCTTTCTGGCTTTTCTGAATATCGAAAAAGAAGAGCGTCGGCAGGCGTTGGTTTCGCGTAAAATCGAATTCACGCACGAGGTTAGTTTGCAAAGATTGAACGGCGAGAACCACAAATGCCCCAAGCCCCACCGCAAGCAGAATTATTCTGGTTTGATTGCCTGGCCTGTAAAGCGAATTTATCCCTTGTTTCAGTGCAAAAGAACCTAGTGGACGAAGACTTCGAAGCAGCTTGGTCAAAAGTACGGCCGCTCCGTAAAGTACGGTGGACGTAACGCCCAAGCCCGCGAGAAAGAACGCACCAACAAGCAGCGAACCTGCCTGCCACACGGCGAGTCCGAGCAGTCCGGCTAGGCTGAATGCACCGAACAGCCATTTTGCTGTGTCGAGCTTTCGCAAATTCGCGTTATTCTCATCACGAAGCAGCAGCGTCGGTTTGATGTTTCGGACCTGGAGCAGCGGCAGTGCTGAAAAAAGCATCGAGATCAAGACGCCCAGCAGCAATCCTTGCGCGGCTGTGGATACACCGACAGAGTAGGTCATTTTTTCGGGCAGTTCTTCGATGAAACGCCAACGAACGAAGAACAACGCTGCCTGAGCGAACAATACGCCAAAGATGCTTCCGACAAATCCGAGTGTCAGAATTTGAAGCAGATATACAGCTATGATTCGGTTGCCGCCGGCACCGAGACATTTGAGAACCGCGACAGACTTGCGCTTTTGCTCGACAAAGGCGCGCGATACGTTCCAGACGCCGATGCCGCCGAGAACCAAAATCAAAAGGCCGGTCAACGCTAGATAGTTTTCTGTCCGGGCAAACTGTTCACCGAGCCTTTCCTGAGTTTCACGGTACGACTGCACATTCAGCGTTGTGCCTTTTAATGTCTCACGAAGCTGGCGGACAAGTTCTGTCGGATTGTCTGTCGTCCGATAGAGAATTCGGTGGCGGACACGGCTCGCATTTCGGGTGATCCCGGCATCATCGAAGGCCTTTTTTTCGATGAACACGCGGGCTCCGATCCGAAATCCGCTCGAACCGCCCGGTTCTTGATCGAAGCTGCCGCGAATCTCGAATTCACCCTCGCCGATCTTTATTCGGTCGCCAATTTTTACCTGGAGTTCCTCCAGCAAAATGCGGGCGATGAGCGCTCCGTTGTTCTGGACAAGACTAAAATCGAACGGCTTGTCGTTATCCAGCTCGAATGTGCCCACAAGCGGAAACGGCGGTTCGATGCCTTTCAGTTCGACGAGCCGCACGTTTTCGTTTGCCGGGTCGGTAGGCCGAGCCATCGACGACGTGGTGATCGCCTCGTTGCGTGCTTCGACAATGCCGGAGCTGCCAATAACCGATTCGATCTTTGCGATATCGGCCGGTGAAAAGTCGCTGGTCGAACTTACTTCGAGGTCGGCCGTCATCAAGGCACGCGCGTCGGTTCCGACGGCTCGAGTCAAATTCTGGATAAGCGAACGCAAAGCCACCACCGACCCGACGCCAAGCGCAATGCATAAAAAAAAGAACAAGAGCCGTCGCCATGATGAACGGATCTCGCGCCGGGTTAGGTTCAGAATAAAACTCATAATGATGAAGAATGCAAAACTTACAATGAACAAACCAACTCAAGATGGCTTAGGGTGTTCAATTGTCAATTTTTAACTGTCCGTTGTCCGTTAAAATACGTCCGTCCTTCAAAATAATTTGCCGCTGAGCCGTTGCTGCCAAGGAGATGTCGTGCGTGACAAGAACAAGCGTCACGCTATTTTGCTTGTGTAGGTCGGTCATCAGTTCAAATATGTGCTGCCCGTTTTTCGAATCGAGATTTCCTGTTGGCTCGTCCGCCAGCAGTATTTTCGGTTGGTTGGCGAACGCCCGTGCGATGGCGACGCGTTGTTGCTCTCCGCCGGAAAGCTCGGTCGGATAATGGTGGCCGCGGTTTGTCAGATCGACGTCTTCAAGTAATTTTGCCGCTCGTTCTTTTGCGTCCCTGGCGCCGCGAATCTCCATCGGAATCAGCACATTCTCGAACGCGGTCAAACTTGGTATAAGGTGAAACGATTGGAAAACAAAGCCGATCTTCTCGCTGCGGATCGCCGCCAAGCCGTCCTCGCTCATTGTGGTGATTTCGTCGCCATCGATATTTATGCTGCCCGATGTTGGCGAATCAAGCCCGGCAAGCAGGCCGAGTAGCGTGGACTTGCCGCTGCCCGACGCACCAGTCAGAGCGACAAATTGACCATCCGGAATCTCCAGCGTCACCTCGGAAAGGATTGTCAGGTCCTCAGTCCCCGAGCGTACTGTTTTTGTTACGTTTTTGAGTTGGATCATAGATCGTTAATCGTGAATCGTATATTGTTAGTCGCGAAAGATAAGTATAACCAATCAACAGTAACTATTCACGATTCACAAATTTCAATTCCCACCGAAGCAGTTTGCTAAAATTACACAAAAAAGTTCCAATAAATTTGCATCTAATTTGCTGTAAAGTCCGTATCTACTTTTATCATGACGATACATTATTTTATTCGAATTACAGGACTTATAAGTTTCACGTTTTTGGCTCTTATTGCTAATGGTTGCGGATTAACAGCCGGTAAATCGAGTGAACCGTCTGCAGTCAACAAGCCTTTGGTTCAACCGAACATTGTCTCGGGAAAGCCGAAGATAGTTGCGTTCGGCGACAGTTTGACCGCCGGATTTGGCCTTGCCGAGCCGGAATCGTACCCTTATTTGCTTCAGGAAAAGCTTGCCGCCGACGGCTACAATTACGAGGTCGTAAATGCCGGTGTTTCCGGGGATACGAGTCTCGGCGGGCTGGAACGCATAGATTGGACGTTGGAAACCGAACATATCGACATACTGATCCTTGAACTAGGGGCAAACGACCTTCTTCGCGGAATGCCTGTTGCCAGAATGAAAGAAAACCTTTCAAAGATCATCGAACGAGCTAAAGCCAGGGATGTCAAAGTGCTGTTGTGTGGAATGATTGCCCCGCCGACAATGGGTTCGGCCTACCAGCGTGACTATTCTAACGTCTTTCCCGATCTGGCTACCGAGCACAAGATAGCATACCTGCCTTTTTTGCTGGACGGCATTGCGTTGAAGAAGGAATTGAATCAGGCCGACGGTATCCATCCGAACGCGGCGGGTACGAAAATCATGACAGAGAATGTTTATAAGGAACTGAAACCCTTGTTAAGAAATTAGCAGCCGTATCGCATTAAGTATTTTAATAACAGGTTTCCATTCGTGACATTCGTTTAAATTAGTGGCTAATTAGTCTTTATGAACGTCACCTATCTTGAATGCGCTCTTTGCGGTCTGCGGCATGAGGCTCGCACTCTGCAAAATTTATGCATCAAATGCGGGAAGCCGCTGCTTGTCCGCTACGACCTTGAAAAAGCTGCCGAAACCTTGAAACCAGAGTCATTGACGACGCGCAAATCCTCGCTCTGGCGATACCGAGAAATTTTGCCGGTCGAAAATCCCGAAAACATCGTCAGCTTTGGCGAAGGCTGGACGCCGCTGATCTCAGCCGAAAGACTTGCGGCAACGCTGCCGATAAGGCTCGATTTATTTATTAAAGACGAGGGACAGAATCCAACGCAGAGCTTTAAGGCACGTGGAATGACGGCCGCGATCTCGATGGCGAAGGAATTCGGCGTCAAAAAAGTTGCCGTTCCTTCCGCCGGAAACGCCGCAGGTGCGATGGCCGCCTATGCTGCCCGTGCAGGAATGAAAGCGTATATCTTTATGCCGTCCGACACCCCGCGTGCGAACATTATCGAATGCGAGCAGACAGGTGCAAACGTAACGCTAATCGATGGCCTGATAACCGATTGCGGTAAGATAGTCGCCCAACGCAAAGAAGCCGAGGGTTGGTTTGATGTCTCAACGCTGAAAGAGCCGTACCGTGTCGAAGGCAAAAAGACAATGGGCTACGAATTGGCGGAGCAACTGGCAAGTGATAAGTTTAGAGTGATGAGTGATGCGTTAAAAACCAAACACTCACCACTTACCACTCACAATTCACCACTCGGCAAACTCCGTTTGCCAGACGTTATTCTATACCCAACCGGCGGCGGAACAGGCCTGATCGGAATGTGGAAAGCCTTCGATGAAATGGAGCAAATGGACTGGATCGATTCGCGCCGTCCTCGAATGATAAGCGTCCAATCCGCGACTTGTGCGCCAATCGTTCAAGCCTTTCACGCGGGCGAACGGTTCGCCGACGAATTCGAAAACGCCTCGACCGTCGCTTCCGGACTTCGCGTGCCAAAGGCCATCGGCGATTTTCTGATACTCGACGCTATCCGCGCCTCCGGCGGCACAGCAGTCGCCGTCACTGACGAAGAGTTGGTCAATGCAGTAGGCGAGATCGGCTCGCAAACAGGCATCTTCGCCGCTCCCGAAGGTGCCGCGTGTCTGCCCGCATTGCGAAGGTTGATCGCCGACGGTTTTGTTAATGAAGGCGAGTCGGTCGTGATCTTCAATACCGGTGCTGGTGTCAAGTATTTGGAGGCATTTGGCTAAATCACTGCTTGAAAAATTGTCATTCCGGCACCCGTCGTAGACTACGAGGTCGCAAATGGTGTTAAAATTTAATTGAGGTAAGTGTATGACCACACAAACGATGGATTTGATCGAGATGGCAGAATCTTTGCCGATAGATGAAAAAGCGTTGCTCGTGGATCGGCTACTCGACAGCATGTACCCGCGTCAGGAAGAGGTAGATGAGTTGTGGAAGATCGAAGTCGAGCGCCGTGTCGAAGAAGTTCGCTCAGGCAAGATGAAGACGATTCCTGGGGAACAAGTGTTTGAAGAAATAAGGAACCGCTTTGGCAAATGACATTTGAGTTCCATCCCGAAGCCAGGATCGAGTTTATCGAAGCCATTGCATATTACGTGAACTAGTCAAGATTTAATCTGACATTCTGACTTGAAACAGGTTGGAGGATGCTCAATGACTGCAAATAGTTATCTTTCGATACTAAAGCTAGCTTCTCAAGTCGTTCACGAGAGCGAATGTGCGGCGGCGATTGGCGCCTTTTTATGAATCAGTTGAGTTAGTTCCGCGCGATCCGCATTTCGGTTAACGAGTGTTGCTCCGACAACCTTGTCGGCGCGTGAAAATATTTGAGTTACTCCGTTTTCCTCGAGCGAACCGCGTTTAATGATCTTGTCGGCAAGTTTCGGTTCCGTATCTCCGATGAAGATAACCTCGATCCCGCAAACGTTTGTCGAATAGGCTCTGACTGCGGAGAAAGCTGTTCTTTCTCCCGCCATCGTTTTTGCAACGACGCGCCCTTGGGCTTGTGCGTTTAGCCAGTTACCGACCATAACGTGCCGTTCGGCGAGAAGATCATAAAACTCGGCGACGTCGCCGGCGGCGAAAACATTCGGTACATTAGTTTCGAGAAATTCGTTTGTGATTATTCCGCGATTAAGGTCGATTCCAGCTTCGCCGAACATTGCAAGATCAGGACGCAGCCCAATGCCTACACCCAGCAAACTCAGTTCGAAAGTTTCGTCCCCGCACTGTACGCCTTCAATTCTATTCTCGCCGATTATTTTTGTTGTGCTCTTGTTCGGGTGAAGCTTTATTCCTTCCGCTTCGATCCTGTTTCGCAAAACGGCGAAAGATTCCGCATCGAGTGCTCCGCCAAAGAACGTGTCCTCGAGCATAAACAGATCGGCCGGAATTTTGTGTTGGGCAAAGAAATTCAAATATTCGACCGCAATAAAACTGCCGCCGACAATACCGGCTCGCCGAGATTCCTGCGGCAGGGAAGCAGTTTCGGCTAGCAGTTCTGTTAAATGATCTGCGTCGTCGATAGTCCTCAGATAAGAAATTCCGCGAAGTTCAGTCGGAAATTTGAGCAGGTTGCCGGATGTAGCTATCAGCAGCCTGTCGTAACTAAAAGTTCGTCCGTCAGATGTTGAAACGCTGCTTTCTGAGATATTTATTCCATTGATCCATGTCTCAAAAACGCAGTTAATATTCTGTTCGTCATACCAAGTCTCTTTTTTGAGAAAGCATTTTTCACGCGGCAGAGTACCTTTAACATACCGCGGTAAAAGCACGCGCGAATAAAGCCTGTGCCGTTCGGCTGAAATAACGGTGATTTCAGCATTTACGTCCGTTTTGCGCAGTTCTTCCGCCGCGGTCGTGCCGGTAACGCCGCCGCCGATTATTAGATATTTCATTTGTTGAGATTAACCGTAAAGTTGGCTGCCGCTTTCGTCCCAGACTCCGATCGCAACCATCGGGCACGATTCAGCGGCCGAAAGTATTTCCTGATATTCGGCATCGGAAATGGTCAAGGTTTGTCCGGCATTTGTATCTCCGGTTTCATTGGAGATGACGACTGCCCGATTCTCAATGTCCAACTGGAAAAATTTTGGTGAAATATCATGGCATGAACCGATTCCGCTGCACGCGGCATGATCTACTTTAACTGTAAGTTTTGGCATCAAATTATCCTCTTAGTATTAATACGTTTTCGATTGAAATAAGGATTTAGCTTCATAACATTATGCACCTTTGCACGCGAAAAATTCCGAAAGAAGTTCTAAATAAACGAAATATTGGTTAAACTGTAAAAGATTTGTTAAACTTTTTGCAGGTTGAAGCGTGTTTAAACCTCACTGATTATTATGTTCAGCGACAATTTTAGACGAGGCGAAGGGAAAGGAAACGGACGGAAAGGCTCGAAGGCTGTTTCGAAGATGGCCGATTTGGGCTGGAAAGCGTTTCAGGTTGTGAACAAGGCAATTCCCGAGGGACAGTCGATTCAACCGTCATGGGCCGCCGAGCCGCTCCTGAAATCTTACGAACGTACGGCTCCGCCGCTCGGTTTTCCGCGTGAAACAGACAGCCTGTGCCCTGCTTGTGTAAAAAGCGTTCGCAACGGGGTGATTTCCGGTGACATTCCGTTAAACATTTTGATGGATGCTCATCCGGGCGAGATCAAGGCGCAGATCCTAGAGGAAAACGGTCAGGTCATAATGAAAAAGACTTGTCCGACGCACGGCGAGTTTGTAGATGTGATGGCGACCGATCCGGCATTTTTAGAGCGTATCGAATCGCTGTTTTACGGGCGCGATTTCAAGGCCGCAGAGGACAAGCACGTTCATCATCACGGCACATCGGATATTAAATTCGGACGCGGTGCCGTTCTCACCGTTGATCTGACAAACCGCTGCAACATGATGTGTAATCCGTGCTTTATGGACGCTAATCAGGTCGGTTATGTTCACGAGCCGACGTTCGAAGACACAAAAGCAATTTTAGATAGAGCCGTTTCGTTCAAACCCAAACGCCAAATAATTATCTTGTTTTCGGGCGGCGAACCGACACTTTCACCTTATTTTTTGGATGCCGTTGCATACGCGAAGAAGGTCGGTTTCTATCGAATTCTAGCTGCGACAAACGGCATTCGCTATGCCGAAGACATCGAGTTTTGCAAAGCCGCGAAAGAGGCCGGGCAGCACGGCGTTTATCTGCAATTTGACGGTACGTCGGAAGAGAAGAACAAGCATCGCGGCGTCGGCAATCTATTTGATGTAAAGCTCAAAGCGATTGAAAATCTCGCTTCCGTTGGCATAAAGGTGACGCTTGTCACAACAATTGTGAACACCATCAACAACGACGCCATTGGCAGCATTGTAAAATTTGCAGCCGAGAATATCGACAAGGTTCAGACCATAGCATTCCAGCCGGTTTCATTCACAGGGCGCGACGAGGACATCGCCGACAAGGACCGCATCGAACAGCGTTACACACTTGCGGGTATGACGCACGATCTGAAGGATCAGCTAGACGGAACGCTTCAGCCACTGCGCGATTGGTATCCGCTTTCGAGCTATTCCGCTTTTACGAGCGTGATGGATATGCTGCAGGGAGCTGATGCTCCTTGGGGCTGGTCGTCGTGCAACTGCCACCCGAACTGCGGCATTTTTACGCTGATCGTAGTCAACAGCAAAACGAATGAAATGCGTTCGCTGTTCGAGTTCTTTAATTACGAACGGTTTATGCAGGACGTGGCGACTATCACCGACACCGCGCGAGGCAAAAAGCTGACGATGGCACAGCTTGGCATGGCGATCATGCGGAACTATGACGCCTCGAACGCACCCGACGGTTTTCCGATATCGCAGATCGTAAATCTCTTTAAGCCTTCCTCCACAACTTCAAATTCTGACCGCAACGACCGTATGAAGGTCGAACGGAAGGACGACGACGTCTGGCGCGTGCTCTGCGTCGAAGGGATGTGGTTTCAGGATCTTTTCAATTATGATTTTCGACGCACCGAAATGTGCGTGATTCCGTACGGAACGCAGGAAGGCGAAATCTCATTCTGCGCATACAACACAGGCGTCGGCTGGCGGCAGATAATCGAGGAAATGCACAAGACTGCCTCGCTTTCCGAATGGTACAAGGAACACGAACGCCACGCCGTTTATGCCAAGGGACACGAAGTTCCAAATATTGGAAAAACACGGAGTTTGAGCTTGCCTGTGATCGCGAAGGTTTTAGAAGAAGATTTTGATAAACCAACGGTCACGCCGTACCTCATAGAAACCGAAGCGAGAGAAACAGTCAAAGTTTAACGATCAGGATTAGTTTTATTTCTCGCTAATAGCTGTTAACTGACAGCTATTAGCATTTTTTTACGTATGCTCAGCCGATCAGGTTTATGATTTTTTCCAATCCGCTTTTTTCGCTTTGACCTCTACCAATATTAACACGCAACGCGCGTCTTTCACGATCGAGCAGCACCTGAAAATCGCCGCGAGCCTGTGCCGTTTTTACTACGCCGAAGGTGTATTTTTGCCCAGGAATCGGCAAGTCAAATTCATCATCCGATGTGATCTGAAGGAACACGCCGTTGTTCGCCCCGCCTTTGTATGCCTGGCCGGTCGAGTGCAGAAATCGCGGCCCGAAACCGAGGCAGGTTGATGCCAGTTCCGATTCAAGGACCTTCTCACGAATCGCCTGCATCAGTTTTTCATTTTCCCTGTTCATCTCAATATAACCAAGTAACCCAAAATAGTCGTTTGTACCAAGCCGAGTGATATGTGCCTTCAAATATCCCGCAAGAGAATGCTGGTTGCCGACCAAAGTATTTAATGCTGCTACGTTCGCGTCGTCGCTGAATAGCCCGATTCCGGCTTCTACAAAGAACGGACTTTCTTCCGGCAGTGAACCCGTCTTCTCATATTCGTCCGTGATCTTTCTCGCCTCGATCTTTGCCGATTCCACGTCAGGCTGGTTGAAAGGATTGATGCTCATTACGGAACCGGCAACGGCTGTTGCAAATTCCCAGCGGAAAAATTCCTGCGATATGTGGTACAGGCTTTCGAGTTCGATGCGGATCATCGGATGCCCAGTCCGTTCGATGTCTTCGATGCGTTGATAAATTGCCTCATCCGTTGCCGAACCTTTCACGCCAATATTTACAAAAACGCGGTCATTGTAATAATTCTCCGCGTCGATCATCGGTTCTCGGTCTACGGGAATTATCGCTACGCCGTCCTTGCCGGTCGATTCGGCGATCAATTGTTCCAGCCACGCGCCGAGGTCGTAAACATCCGGCGAAGTTAAAATGGTCAGCTTGTCGCGGCCTTGGGCGTGACATACGCCGAGGATAAGTCCGAGCAATGCTCCCGGGTTTTCTTTCGGGTCAGTTTGTTTGCATATCTCTGCCATTTCGCGCGAACGTGAAAGCAGAATATCGACATCAAGACCCATTGAGGCCGCAGCGACAAGGCCAAATGCAGAAAGTGCCGAAAAACGCCCGCCGATCTCAGGCTTGCCATAGAAAATGTGGCGAAAGCCATCCGCCTTTGCGGTCTGCTCCATTTTTGAGCCCGGATCGGTGATCGCGACAAACTGTTTTCCCGGTTCTTCCGATAATTGTGAAATTCGATCAAAGAAATATTGCTTGAAGCAATTCGGTTCAAGCGTCGAACCCGATTTGCTTGCGACAATGAAAAGAGTTTTTTTGAGATCGAGTTTTTCTTCGATTGCTCGAACCTGTGCCGGGACGGTCGAATCGAGGATGTGAAAATTCTTCCTGCCGAACGTCATCGCCAGAACTTCCGGGCAAAGCGACGAACCGCCCATTCCCATGAGCAGGACATCGGTAAAACCCGCCTGTGATATTTCGGCATAAAAATCGCGATATTTTTGTGCGTCCGCTAATTCCTCTTCGGCAATATTTAACCACCCGAGCCACTTTGCTTCGTCATCGCCGCTCCATATAGCTGCTTCTTTCGACCATATTCGGTCTATCTTGCGCTCACCGTTCCAGATTTCGATATGAGAGCGAACATCATCCTTGATCGACGCCGGGAGAGAATACGAAATAGTATTTGTTGACATAATTTTTCTTTGCGATCTCTGTGTCTTTCAGTGAGACCATTTTCACGCAAAGCCCTCAATAAACGCAAAGAGAGGAGAAGATGCCGAGCGTGTGCAATGGCAATACACTCAACGCGAATTCGCAATTAATCCTCCGACTTTGCTAACATTCCCACCATGAAAGTTTTCATTGCGGCAATCGCCTTGATTGTTTCCTCGTCCGTTTTCGCCGCTGCCCAGTCTTGTGTAGATTCGGCAAAACAAGTTAAGCCGATTCTATCTAAGGAAACCGTTGACCTTTACCAGGGTCTTCTTAGGAATGAGCGGACAGACTACGTTATTAATCCCGACAATGAAAATCGGACAATTTGGTATGGCCGTCGAACTGCCTATACCGGCGAATACAAAGCTGCCATTAAGATTTTTACCGATGGCCTTAAGTCGAATCCCAAGAGTCCCAAGCTTTATCGCCATCGCGGCCATCGCTATATCACCTTGCGTTGTTTCGACGACGCCATCAGAGACTTCGAAAAGGCGGCTAGGATGGTCAAAGGAAAACGAGACGAAATAGAACCCGACGGTCTTCCGAATGCTAAAAATATTCCGACCAGCACGCTGCAATCGAATATCTGGTATCACTTAGGTCTGGCGTATTACCTGAAAGGCGATTTCAAACGAGCGCTGAATGCTTATAATGAATGCGAAAAGGTCTCGAAAAATCCTGATATGCTCGTGGCGACAAAGCATTGGCAATATATGACCTTACGGCGGCTCGGCCGAATGAAGGACGCCGAAAAATCGCTCGCTGGTATCGCGGACAATCTTGATGTAATCGAGAATGGCGATTATTACAAACTCGTCATGCTTTACCGAGGCAAGCTCAAAGCCGACGATCTTCTGAAGCAGATCGCAGGCGAAGCGAACACGCTCGGCAATGCCTCGCTTGGCTACGGCGTCGGGAATTATTTTCTTTACAATGGGGATAAGGAAAAAGCGATGACAATATTCCGACAAATCACCCAGGGCAATCAGTGGGCGAGCTTCGGCTACATCGCATCCGAGGCCGAGTTACAAAGACAGAATTGAGATAATGAATAATAGTGATAACCTAACGATCACTCTTGCCCAGATCGCACCTGTATGGTTCGACCGCGAGAAGACCCTTGCTTAGGTCTGCGAAAGCATTTCTGATGCTGCTACACAAGGTG
>JBQTJB010000118.1:0-5775 GCA_052387555.1 Blastocatellia bacterium
TCCGCGTGCCGGGTTTGTTTTAGACATAGAATTATCTTACCGCAGAGACGCAGAGAAGAAGAATTCACCGCAGATAAACGCGGATAAACGCAGATAAGATCCTCTATTAATTTTCTGATTCTGATCAGCGTCTATCTGCGTTCATCTGCGGCAGAATATTCCGATTTCAGTTCTACATAGTTGCGCCAGGATCTGTCGAGGTAGGCGAGTTCGTCGCCGGTCAGTTCGCGTTTGACGCGTGCCGGTGAGCCGATGACAAGCGAGCGCGGCGGAATCTGGGTTCCGGGCGTCAGCAGGCTTCCGGCGGCAACAAGCGAGTTGGCCCCGACGCGAACGCCGTCAAGCAATATCGCCCCGATGCCGATCAGACAGCCGCTTTCTACGTGGCATCCGTGAAGCGTGACGCGATGCCCGACGGTGATCTCTTCTTCAAGTATAGTTGGGTGTGTTTTAGAGCTGACGTGAATCACCGTCGCGTCCTGAATATTCGTCCGCGCGCCGATGCGTATGTAATTTACGTCGCCCCGCAAAATCGACCCGAACCAGACGCTCGCGTCCTCGCTGATCTCCACATCGCCGATAATGATAGCATCGTTCGCGACGAAGGCGGTTTCGGAAATTTTCGGATGTTGGTCAGCGAATGGTCTTATCATTCTGAGATTTTAAGAACCCACCCGCTTACGCAGGTGGTTCTGACCTGCCGAGCTTGCGCGAAATGGCTCCGACCAACTTTTCCAATTCACCAATTCTTAGCATCTTCGCCGCGATCAAAAACGCAATTCCGGCTAAGCCGATCGGCACGAATGCTTCGACAAGCCGAACAAGAAAATTCTTTTCGACAAAATAGTTCGCCAGATAAAAATAACTGCCGTACGCGACCGCCGACATTGCGGCAGAGGCGATCACGATCTTCGCGAGCGATGCAAGAACATCACGGCCGTTCAGCCGGTTTATTTTCCGCCGCATCAACAGCGTAAGAGCAAAGAAATTGACCGTTGCCACGGCCGAAGTTGCCAGAGCCACGCCGACGTGTCCGAAGCCGTTCGGACGTTCGGGCGTTACGCCGACGTTCGACAGAAGATACATCATTCCAAAGCTCATCGGCGCATGAACCGCGATTGAGGCAATGCTTACGTACATCGGCGTCTTGGCGTCGTCGAGCGCGTAGAACGAAGGCGAAAGCACCTTGATAGCCGCGTATCCCGCCAAGCCGATCGAATATGCCGAAAGCGCCCACGCGGTCATGTTCGTGTCGAAGGCGGTAAACCGGCCTCCTTGATATATCAGTGCAATAATAGGTTCGCCCAGCACGACCAACCCGCACGCCGCCGGAACCGTCAAAAGAAAAACCAGCTTTATAGCGTCTGACAAAGTCGAGCGAAATTCAGCTAAGTTCTCTGCCGAAGCCAGCCGCGAAAGCGCGGGTATCGCCGCGGTCCCGACGGCAACGCCGAAAACGCCGATCGGAAACTGCATCAAACGAAATGCAAAACTGAGCCACGAATTTCCACCCTCTATCCCGGAAACAACGAGAATGTCGACCAGCACTTTTACCTGCACGGCAGACGTGCCGATTATCGCCGGCCCCATCAGCCGCATTATCCGTTTGACTCCCGGATCGGCAAAATTCAGGATCGGCAAAAATCGAAACCCTACTTTTAATAACGAAGGGATCTGAATCAGCAATTGCGCCGCGCCGCCGATCAGCGTTCCGATAGCCATTCCAATTATCGCCCATTTTGCGGCGTCGCTTGGAACCAGGCTTTTATCTTCAGAAAGTTCCCAGCCGCCGCCGCTCAGGTAATAGGCGATGGCGATGCCGAAAATTATCGAGCAGATATTGAAGGCTGTTGACGCGGACGCCGGAATGCCGAATTTCCCTTTGGTGTTCAGCACGCCCATAGCCAGCGCCGCCAACGCGACCAACAGGATAAACGGGAACATTATCTGCGTCAGCGTTACCGCAAGGGCGGCCTTGTCGGGTGGAAATCCGCGAGCAAGCAGCGGCACGACAAAGGGCGCGATCAGAATGCCGATGATCGTGATAACACTCATTACGACCGCAAGCACATTGAATATCAACGCCGCCAGCCGCCATGCCTCGATCTCGTTCTTCTTTATCTGGTAGTCGGTAAATACTTTTACAAACGCCGCCGACAAAGCTCCCTCGGCAAACAGATCGCGAAGAATATTAGGTATTTTAAACGCCACGACGAACGCGTCGTATAAATAACCGGCCCCGAAAAACCTTGCAAAAACCGTCTCGCGGATCAGGCCAAGCACGCGCGAGAACATGACCGCAATCGAAACGACACCGGCTGAACGCGCCACGCTTTGCCGCTTTGGGGCTTCGTCCGCCGCTTCAACTATTTCTGCGGGATCGGCGGGGTCGGCTAGTTCCTCCGGCGTTTCTATTTCAGGCGGGTCCTTTTCGATTTCGCTCATTCGTTAAGGGGGCAGTTCCAAAACTAGAAGTTTGCATTATCTTGTGAAATTGAACAAATCAAGAACAAAAAAGGAGGCATTATTGTTTGCCTCCAAGCGGTTTATATTGAAATTCCAGGACTGTTCAGTTTCCAAGAGTTCGTGAATCGGGATACGAAATTCGAGTGCGGGCCAGGCGGACATCGAGCGAAACAGCTTTGTACGATACCGGCATTGCTCCGCCGAATTGTCCCTGAATCAGCGAAACGTAAAAGTTTTGAAAACTTCTAAAGCGATTTACGCTTCCGCGCTGGTTAAAGATCACGAACAATAGCTTGCCGTTCCGAGTGCTGATCTCGCCCGCAAGGGAGCTGACGCCGCCGTCGGTATTGCCAAGTGTTCCGGTCTTGCCGATAACGCTTCCGGTCGAAAAATCGGTATCAAAACGGTTTTCCAGAGTGCCTTTATCTACTCCGGCAACCGGCATGATGTCCGCAAAATCCATTCCATATCCAGCCAGATCGCTGCGAAGCACTCGGAGCAGCTTCATCATCGCAAGCGGCGTAACGCGGTTTATGCCGAGGCCGCTCGATGTTTGAATATAAAATTCCGCCGGGACGACGCCCGCGTTTTGCTGCACGACTCTGGATACGGCATACGGGCCGCCGAGCATATCGCCAAGCCGTTCGGAGAGAAAATTGTTCGAATAGCTCATCATCGCCTTTACGATGTCACGCATCGGAGCGGATTCGTGCGAGAAAAGAAGGCTCAGGCTGCTCGGGATCGACTGAACATATACACCGCCTGTAAAAGTTATGTTCGGCACTGAGTTCCCGAAATATGATTTGCCGGAATTTGCGAGATGCCTGTTCCAAGCGCTCACTGCGGCGGAAGAACGTTTGGAATTGTCGAGCGTGTTGAATAGGGTTTGGCTAGACCGCTGAACCGAAACCGTGTAGTTCATCGCAAAATTGTCGGTCACGACAAGGTCGCCCTGAACCGAGCGGATTCCCATTTTGTTCAGTTCCTGGGCTATCGAAACAGCGTGTTCGTATCCAAAAACCGGATCGCGGCCGGATACGTAGAGATTTCCGACAAGCGTGCCTGTCGACCGGTCCAGGGCGCCGTCAGTCCATACGTTTGTAGGGAAGCGATATTCGGGTCCGAAAGTTTTCAGAACAGCGTAAGACGTTGCTACTTTGACGTTTGAGGCCGGGTTGAACGCGTAATTTGAACCGCTTTCGACAACGGTTTCGCCGCCTATCGTTTCAACCAAAATGCCGGAATAACCGGGAATCGCCAATTCGCCAAGCGCGGGTATGGACGTTTTGATCGGGTTTGCCGAGGCGGCCGCAACACCCGAACCCGATACGGTAGAGCTTCCCGTTTTCTTTACAAAGGGAGTTGCCGATGGGGCCGGTTCTTCGCGATAAACCTTTATATCCTGCAGCAGCGGCGGTGCCTGTTGAGCCGAAACGTCCGCGACGCCCGCAAAACCGAAGACGGCGATACATGACCAAAGGCTATTTTTTACGACAAATCGTTTCATCTATTACTTTGTTAACAGGTCTGCCGGCAGGTGGACTTGCTTTGATTCAAAGGAAGGCCGTAAACAGTATAACATACCGGCTAGCTCAATTTTCAATTCCCAAATCGGGTTCGGGTATTCCCGAATATTGACGTAAACTCCGATGATTTTTGGCGAAACTTCGATGCAATTTATTTTAAGCGATATTTATGGCTTGCATCGCATTCGCTTATACATAGTATACAACGAAACCAAACCGATTCCCGTTCCTTAATTTTGTTGACATCGATATAAGGCGGGCATAGTATTAGAATTTAGCTGCGTGTGAAAAAGGCGAAAGAACCCCTGACCATTGAAAATATAAAGGCGGCACACAAAAAGCGACGACGTGAGATTCGCAGACGCCTTTCAGAGTTCCAAACCGTTTGGAAAAGCGGAACCGACGCCGACATTTGGGCTGAGATGGTTTTCTGCTTTTTTACTGGCGGATGCTCGGCAAAAATGGGTCTGAGGTCGGTCGAAGCCGTCCGTCCGCTTTTACTTACCGGAACACAGCCGGAACTTGCAAAAGCTCTCTCCGGCGTTCACCGCTATCCGAATGCCCGTGCCCGCTACGTCGAATCTTCGCGGCAATTCCTGATCGGGCATTGCGATTTCCGCCTGCGAAACAAGCTCGAAAACTTTGAAAGCGATCTCGAACGCCGCGATTGGCTTGCAAAAGAAAAAGGCGTTAAGGGTCTCGGCTACAAGGAAGCGAGCCATTTCCTTCGAAACATCGGCTTTCGCGGATACGCCATTCTCGATAAACACGTCCTGAATTGTCTCGCCGAGCTAAAAATTATCGACGAGCCTAAGCCACCAAATACAAGGTTGAGGTATCTAACGATCGAAGAAAAGCTGAAACAATTTGCGAACGAGCTAGGGATCGATTTTGACGAAATGGATCTCGTCCTGTGGTCAATGAAGACGGGCGAGATCTTAAAGTGACTTTAAACTATGTTGTAAAAGGAGTTTGTGCCATGAAACGTCCCAAGACTTTTGCTTTTAATTTAAGAATGCGACTGTTTCTAAAACTTGCGTTTCAAGGTCTGCTCTTTGCCTCAGCGGTTGCCGGGCAATCGTATGCCGCGACCGACATTCACCAGGTAACTCCGGAAGACTTAAAAAAGATCGTCAAACAGGCCGATAAATTTACCCGCCAGGGCAATTATTCCGAGGCCGCAAAACTCCTTAAAAAAGCGATAGACATCAACCCGGCAAACTCAGTCAACAAACTAAAGCTTGCCCATGTGTACATAAAACAGCGCAAACTGGTCGAGGCTTATGATACAAGCTTTGAGGTGGCGAAAGCAGAACCGAAAAATGCAACCGCATATGCTGTCCTGGGGTCGGCGCTGCTTGGGGTCGGCAAGTTTGCCGAGGCTCGTGCCGTTTACTTCAAAGCAATTCAATTGAACAAGAAAGAGGCCATTGCCTGGGCCGGCTTCGGCATGCTCGAATTTTACGAGAACAGGATCGAGGAGAGTTTGGCCAACCTGCGCGAAGCCGTGTTCCATGCGCCGAACGAACCCGACTATGTATTTGCTCTCGCTCAGGTTTCGGCCCGTTCGGAAAAATACAAGGAAGCCGCCGAAGCATACAACACATTTCTGACAATATCTCAGAAAACCGATGACGAACGCCGCGCGCGGATAAAAGGACTGATCAATTTTCTTCGTTTTCTTGGGAATAAATCGTCGCTTTATTACAACAGCGGATCGCAGCAAACAACCGTGCCATTTGAACTCACCGGAAATCGGCCGATAATTCGATTGAAGATAAAC
>JBQTJB010000119.1:0-6019 GCA_052387555.1 Blastocatellia bacterium
CTGAGATCATCAGGATGGAAGGATGGGAAGAGCCGGAGTCGTCGATCGTGGCGATCCAGCCGAAAGGGACGAAGCCGCCTTTTTTCTGCATTCACGCAAAAGGCGGGAACGTGTTGTTCTACAAGGACCTGGCAAAGCATCTGGGAGAAGACCAGCCGTTCTACGGGATACAGGCGAGGCGAGTAGGCGGACGGCAGGTGGGGCACGCTACGGTGGAAGAGATGGCGGAGTTCTACATCAGAGAGATGAAAGAGATACAGCCGGAGGGGCCGTACTACCTCGGCGGTTCGTCCTTCGGGGGATATGCCGCTTTCGAAATGGCTCGGCAACTAACCGCCAAAGGCCATAAGATCGGAATGCTGGCTATGTTTGACACGAGTACGCCCGAATATAAAAAACTGATGCCTGGAACGTCGACATTTCAAGTTCATTTTCACGAACTGCTCGGGCGGTTAAAGCTTCACCAAGATAGCCTTACGGAATTATCGGGAAAAGAAAAGGCGAAATATCTCCTGCAGAAGCTCAACAAAGTTCGCATTAAATATCGCCGCACGATTGCCAATAAATACAAGAAATATGTCAGGCGATTCTACGCTAATGTAAAGGGTACTTCAGAGATTCCGAAAAAATATATTCAAATCGAGGATCAGATTTATCGGGCAAGCAAGAAATTCAACCCGGGCAAATTTAGCGGCGACATGACAATTTTCCGGGCGGAGACCCAGCCATTTGGGGTCTATCCTGACAGAGCTTTGGGCTGGGGGCCGCTAGTTGAAGGCTCGATTGAGATTCTCGATATTCCCGGACACCACACTTCGATTATGGCAGAGCCTTATGTAAAGGTTTTGGCCGAAAAGCTGATGGATCAACTTGAACTAATTCATCAGAGCACGAAAAAAACTCCGAAAAAGAAAAATCTGAATGGGAAGTTAAATCATGAGGCTAATCCGCTTATTGGGCTTAGTAAAGGCTAGTTCCAAAGTTATTTTTCAGAATTTAGTTAACGAAACACTTAATTTCCAACCTCTCCTAATGGACAGGCGAATCGGTTTAGGGACAGAAAACGAATTGAATGTCTGAGAAACACATAACATCATAGCAAGTCTCCGGTTTTTGTCGAAAAAATAATTGACTATAAATGGATTTCAGTCTCAAAAGTGAAAAAATAAGCCGAGAGAAATCAAAGCAAAATTCACCAGATTATTTGAATTTATCGAATAAGGCACGCGAGGGAACTTTGCCAACCGGTTTTGTCCACGAATGGTTTGAAGAACAGGCCAGTCGCACACCGGACGCAGTTGCGGTCGTATTCGGCGAAGACCAATTGTCCTACGGCGAACTCGACAGACTAGCAAATCAGCTTGCGAACTATCTTATCGCGCATGGAGTCAGGACCGATGTATCCGTGAGCGTCTGCGTTGAACCTTCAGTTGATATTG
This sequence comes from Blastocatellia bacterium, assembly GCA_052387555.1. Classification (GTDB taxonomy): domain Bacteria; phylum Acidobacteriota; class Blastocatellia; order Pyrinomonadales; family Pyrinomonadaceae; genus OLB17. Next base: position 1,440 of record JBQTJB010000119.1, read on the forward strand.
CCATTGCCTTGTTGGCTGTTCTGAAGGCAGGCGGAGCATATGTGCCGCTCGATCCGGGTTATCCGCTCGAACGGCTTGAAGTGATTCTGGATGACAACAAGCCGACTGTCATCTTGACGCAAACGCATTTGCTGCCGAAACTCCCCAAATCAAATGCTCACGTTTTTTGTTTCGACCGGGATACTGACATAACGGAAACCCTTTCTGTGGAGAAACCCAAAGTCGAAATTGACGGCGATCAGACAGCCTATATCGTTTACACCTCTGGGACCACAGGAACACCTAAAGGAGTGATGGCCAGTTACACAAACCTGGCACATTACATTCACGTGGCCAGGGAAATGTACGGGTTTGACGCGTCTACCATAATGCCGGCGATGGCGCGGTTTACGTTCAGCATCACTTTTTTTGAATTGTTGAATCCGCTCGCTGCCGGTGGCACGCTCGTCCTGCTAAAACGAGACGATATTCTTGATATCGAAAGGCTTGCGAAAGCAATTGAGAGGTTTACGGTAGTTCATGCATCGCCAAGTTTATGGCGAAAGCTGTTGGGACATATTGAGCAAGAAGGTATCGAATTGAGCAAATTCGACGGACTCAAACACGTTTCGACCGGAGGCGACCTGGTGCCGCCTGATGTTCTGGAGGCCATGAAGCGCGTTTTCCGCAAATCGGAAGTTTTTGTGATCTACGGCTGCAGCGAAGTCAGTTGCATGGCGTGCACCAATTTCATTTCGCGTGAGACAGAAATAACCAAAACTCTTGTTGGTCAACCGTTCCATAACGTTTCGATTCGTATTTGCGACGAGGATCAATACCCGCTTGCCGCTGGTGAAGCGGGTGAAGTCTACATCAGTGGAGCAGGTCTCACAAAAGGTTATTTGAATCAACCGGATCTGACACAAGAAAAGTTTCAGTTTTTCGACGGGCAGCTTTTCTATCGAACCGGCGACAGAGGGCGGTTAGATGAGGAAGGCAGACTGGAAATTCTCGGAAGAACAGATTTTCAGATAAAGCTACGTGGAATCAGGATCGAGCCGGCGGAAATTGAGATTGCCATGCGGCGCTTGCCGGGAATTCATGACAGCGTTGTAGCTTTGCGAAAGCTCCCTAATGGCGACGACGGTCTGATCGGTTACCTTGTATTCGAACCTGCAGACGCACCCGATATCGCCCAAATTCGCTGTTATCTTCAGAGCAAACTCCCCGACTATATGATTCCGTCAGCCTACGTCGTTCTTGATTCGCTTCCAGTGAATATGAATCTGAAAGTGGATCGGAAAGCTCTTCCAGATCCCGAACAGGGCAATATTCTACTCAGCGAACAATACGTTGTACCTCGAAATGAAGTTGAGAGAATGATCGCTGAAATCTGGTCCGAGGTACTTGGTATTGACCGGATCGGAGTTATCGATGACTTTTTTGGCCTCGGCGGACATTCGCTTCTTGCGACACAGGTTATTTCGCGAATCCGAAATACCTTTCATGTCGATCTTAGCGTCGGCAAAATTTTCGAAACCCCAACAGTTGCGAGCCTCGCGGAATATGTAAACGGATTGCCGAAGATTAGTAGCAATGAAGATACAGCATTCGAAATAAAAGTTGTCAATCGCGACCAATCTTTGCCACTCTCTTTTGCTCAGCAGCGATTGTGGTTCCTTGACAAACTTGATCCGAACAGTGCCGTTTATAATCTGCCGCTTGGAATGCGGATGTCAGGGAAACTGGACATTACTTTATTGAAAAAGGCTCTGGACGGCGTTATTGAGCGGCATGAATCGTTACGGACGACCTTTGAAACGGTTGACGGCAAACCTTACGCGCGAATATCTTCATCGCTGCAAACTGATCTGCCCTTAATCGATATCCGCGATCTTCCAGAACCGGAACGGGAATCCGGACTCCACCAACATGCGAGTGAAGAAGCGGGCATCGCTTTCGACCTGTCTGTAGTCCCGCTGTTTCGAGCATCAATGGTTCGTTTGCAAGACAACGAACACGTAATGCTTATTACGCTGCATCACATTATAAGCGACGGATGGTCGCTAGCGGTATTTTTTAAGGAGTTGACTGAGGCATACGAAATTCTGGTCAACGGTAACCAGAAGGCACTTAATGTCCCGTCGATCCAGTATGCGGATTTCGCCGCTTGGCAACAAGACTATTTAAGGGAAGACGTTCTCAGAAAACAAACAGAATATTGGAAGAACAAACTCAAAGGAGCTCCCGCGTTGTTGGAACTTCCAACAGATCATTCGCGGCCAGCAATTCAGAGCCATAAAGGAGCAAATTATCCGGTGACAATCTCTCCGGAAATTGTTGAATCCTTAAAAGTCCTAAGCCGACGTGAAGGCGTGACTCTTTATATGACTATGCTTGCGGCGTTTCAAACGCTGCTCTACCGGCATACGAATCAGGAAGATATTACTGTCGGAACACCAATAGCAAACCGCAACCGTGTCGAGATTGAAGATCTTATCGGGTTCTTTGCCAATACGCTCGCACTGCGTACCGATCTTTCGGGTGACCCGACATTTCGCGATCTTTTGAGCCGCGTAAAAAAGGTAACGTTGGAAGCCTACGAATATCAAGATATTCCATTCGAAAAACTTGTCGAGGAACTCAATCCTGAAAGAAGCTTAAGCCACAATCCGATTTTTCAAGTGCTTTTCGGGCTGCATAACACACCGCCCTTCGTGTCCGGTGCGTCCGGTCTAAAGTATGCACCGATCGAGATCTCTCGAAACGTATCCCGATTTGATCTTTCACTTGATCTTTTTGAGAACGAGAACGGCATCTCGGGAATGGTTGAATACAGCAACGATCTTTTCACCGAATCTTCGATATCGAAATTAATGGATCGATTTCAGGTCTTACTAAAGAGCATCTCGGAGGAGGCGAACAGCCGCATTTCGTCAATACAATTGCTTCCCGAAAATGAGAGTCGTCAGCTATTGAAGGAATGGAACGAGACAGGAGCGGAGTATCCGAAAACCAGTTGCCTTCATCATTTGTTTGAGGAGTATGCAAAAGAAACGCCTGATGCGATCGCCGTCGTTTATGAGAAACGACAATTGACCTACGCCGAGCTTGATTGCCGGGCAAATATTTTGGCCACTTATTTGCGGTCTTTAAGTCCGGATCGGAACCCGAATATCGGACTGTGTATCGACCGTTCGCTCGAAATGATTGTCGGGATGTTGGCGATATTAAAAGCCGGCGGTGCTTATGTGCCGCTTGATCCGACATACCCCGCCGAAAGGCTTGCCTTTATGATTGAGGACGCCGGCGCTGAGATTATTTTGACCCGCGAAGAATTTATAGGGTCGCTTCCTACAGAAAACGTTCGCACGATCTGTATCGACCGCGAATGGGATGCAGTTGCGAATGAAAGTTCGGGGTTACCGATGCATCATGTCGAGCCTGTGGATTTAGCTTATGTAATCTACACGTCTGGTTCTACGGGCAAGCCGAAGGGCGTTCAGGTGCGACACCAGAGCGTTGTTAATCTGGTAACGACCTCACGTCCCGTCTTCGATTTTGGCTCCAATGACGTTTGGACCGTGTTTCACTCATTCTCTTTCGATCTATCGGTTTGGGAGATATGGACGCCGCTTACCTCCGGCGGCAGGCTGGTTATCGTTCCGCTTGAAGTTTCTCAATCGCCGAAAGATTTCCATGAGTTATTGGTCGAACAGAAAGTGACTGTTCTTAATCAAACTCCGTCGGCAATGCGACAGTTGGCAGGCTTTCGCCGCACGGCAAAAGAAACGGCTGCGGGTAATTTATCGCTGCGAGTCATTTTCTGCGGCGGCGAGGCGCTCCCAAGGGAAGTGGCGGCTTGTGTTCTCGAATGGGGCGTTCCATTTTGGAATCTTTACGGCCCTACCGAGGCGACGGTTTGGGCAGCTGCCGGCCAAGTGACAAATAACGAATTGAAGTACAATCTGACCCCGGTCGGTCGTCCGCTTCCCAACGTAAAACTTTACGTGCTTGATAATCATTTGAATCCCGTCCCTACCGGAGTAAATGGCGAGCTTTTCATCGGAGGTCTGGGGCTTGCGAAGGGGTATCTAAATCGCACAGAGCTTACAAATGAAAGTTTTGTTGCCGATCCGTTCCGCAGCGAGTCGGAAGGCCGCTTGTATCGAACGGGCGACCTGGTAAGGTATCTTGCGGACGGACGTATCGAGTACATAGGCCGGATGGATAGTCAGGTCAAGGTACGTGGTTTCCGAATTGAACTGGGCGATGTTGAGGCGCCTTTGAACGAGCATCCGAGTATCCATGAGTGTGTCGTGGACCTGAATGAATCGGAGAACGGTGACAGGTCCCTCGTCGCTTATTACGTACAGAACGGAGGAGGAGTTGTCACTGCAAGAGACCTTCGCAAATACCTCAGTAAACGATTGCCGAGTTATATGACGCCGACTCATTTTGTAGCACTTGAAAGGCTGCCATTGACGCCGAACGGGAAGGTGGACAGGAAGGCATTGCCTGAGGTAGGGAGAAGCGGAGGTGAAGAGAGAGAAGGATACGAGGCACCGAGGGACGAGACGGAGGAGAAGCTGGCGGGGATC
>JBQTJB010000120.1:0-10901 GCA_052387555.1 Blastocatellia bacterium
TCGATCAACGCCGAGCACGACTGCCGAACCTTGCCATCAATCACCATCGTGCAAATGCCGCAGACCTGTTCTAGACAGCTCATGTCCCAAACAGGCGGGGAAGTTTGCTTACCATCGACGGTTACGGGATGTTTTCTAACGTCCATCAACGCAGAGATCACGTTAAGATTGCGGCGATAGGTCAGTTCGAAAGTTTCCCAACGAACAGACGAAGTTTCATTGTCCCGACGCTGGATCTTCAACTTGAATTTCGCCGGGGGACTTTCGAGACGTTCTTTAATGATGTGTGCGTTCTGCGTCATAAGGAGAAACACTTACCTAGTTGGCTTCCAAATATACTTGCCTGTCCTATCGATATAACCCCATTTCGGTAACGAATACTTCTGACCGTGTGGGTCTGTTAACTCATCTTTGCTAGGCACCGTAATTCTGGCGAAGCCGTTCACAAAATCATCGATCTGCTCAAAATTCATTTTGATAACGATCTTACCCGTCTTATCTATATATGCCCTCTTCCATCCCTTGTCGTCAAAAAGAGCGACACAAGCCAAGCCTTCAGAAAAATCGCAGGCATCTGCAAATTGCGGCTTGATAACAATATTGCCCGCCCGGTCAACAAAACCCCATATGGAAACGCCAAATTTATTCTTCACGGCGATTCTTCCATAACCTGCCGAAAATTTTCTTGCCGCTGCGAATTGCGGTTCGATAACAACCTTTCCAGTTTCATCCAGAAAACCCCATTTATCACTCATGCGGAAAGGAGCCAGACCTTCGCTGAAATCCCCTTCGATGTTGTCAAAGATCGGCTCGATAATTTCCTTTCCATTCTTGTCGATCAGCCCATATTTGTTAATTGAGACAAATGGTCCCGTCCAGAATCGGGCAACGCCGTTTCTGAAAGGGTACGCGTAAATAAGTTCTGGCTTGATTGCCAAGGTACCAGTTTGATCAATGTACCCCCACAGAGCCGGCAGTATGCTTCGGGAGCGCGGATGGAGAAGGCCGCTCTTGCTGGTCACTTTCACGGCGGCAAGCCCGTCAGAAAAGTCTCCAACCTCCTCAAATTGAGACTTAATAACAACCTCGCCTCGTTTATCAATAAATCCCCACTTCCCGCCTTCGCTGAAAGCAGCAAAGCCTTCGGAAAATGGCTTAACCCACTCGAAACGAGGTTCGATAGCAATTTTTCCGAAACGATCTATAAACCCGTAACGGCCGTTTATCTTGACTCTTGCCCACTCTCCAACGAAATCAAAAGCTTCCTCGTATTGCGGCCGGAGTACAATCTTTCCCGTCTTATCAATGAAGCCTTGTTTTCCGTTAACTCCAATTAGTAACAGCGCGGATGATTCCTGGGCAAAACCGTAGCCGGTAACCAATAGAATTATGATCGTTAATAATGCTCGATGCATGAACTTTCCTATGATGCACTGACAGTCAAATTCGAGTTGTCCTGTTTCTAGCTCTTCGATTTACTACTTGAATAATCCCTTTTTCGCGGTTCGACAAGAGAAACATCAACGGCCTCGTAACTGAGCACGGGTGCTTCGTCTGAGTATTCTGCGATCGTCGTTTTCATAAAATTCTCATCGTCGCGTTCGGGGAAATCGGGTTTGTAATGCGCACCGCGAGATTCGTTGCGATTTAGTGCGCCGAGAGTAATGACGCGGGCGAGTTCTAGCATGTTGGCGAGTTGGCGTGCGTGCGGCACAGCCTGTGTCGCCCACAGGTTTGAATCGTTGATCGAGATCTTCTTGAAACGGTCTTGAAGTTCGAGAAGCTTCTCATCGGTTGTTTTCAGACGGTCGTTGTAGCGAACGACGGTTACGTTGTCCGTCATCACCTTGCCCATCTCCTCGTGCAGTTTGTACTGGTTTTCGCTGCTTTCGTTCTTGACGATCGAATCGTTTATGTCTTGCTGTCGTTTTAACTCTGCGTTGTAAATGCCGTTGGTTTAGGTGTTTCCTCGCTCGACATTCTTTGCATATTCTATCGCCGATGGTGCGGCGACAAACCCACCGTAAACACACGAAACGAGCGAGTTAGCACCTAAACGGTTCGCACCGTGAATCGAGTAATCGCACTCGCCGGCAGCAAACAATCCCGGAATATTCGTCCGCTGTTCGAAATCCACCCAAAGCCCGCCCATCGAATAATGCACGCCGGGAAAAATCCGCATCGGCACATATCGTGGATCGTCGCCGACGAACATTTCGTAAATCTCGAGGATCGCACCCAGCTTGCGCGTCAGCGTTTCGGCGTCGATGTGCGTGAGGTCGAGATAAACCTGATTCTCGCCCGCGACGCCGTGGCCTTCCAAACAAACCTGAAAAATCTCACGCGTCGCTATGTCACGCGGAACAAGATTTCCGTAAGCCGGATATTTTTCTTCGAGAAAATACCAGCGTTCGCTCTCTGGAATATCTTTTGGGCTTCTCTTATCTCCGTCCGTTTTCGGCACCCAAACGCGGCCGCCTTCGCCGCGCGCAGACTCGGACATTAACCGCAGCTTATCCTCGCCCGGAATACTTGTCGGATGAACTTGAATAAACTCACCGTTAGCGTAACGAGCGCCTTGCTGATAACAAGCCGAAACGGCGCTTCCCGTACACGTCATTGAATTGGTCGATTTGCCAAAGATCAATCCCGGACCGCCGGTCGCCATTATCACCGCGTCGGCTTTAAATTCTTTCAGCTCGAGCGTTTGCAAATTCATCGCGATCAGCCCGCGGCATGCCTGATGGTCATCCAAAACGAGCGAGAGCATCTCCCACCCTTCGTATTTATTCACCTTTCCTTGCGTTTCCCATTTGCGGACCTGTTCATCGAGCGCATAAAGAAGCTGCTGTCCGGTCGAAGCACCGGCAAACGCCGTTCTATGATGAAGCGTTCCGCCGAAACGGCGAAAATCAAGCAAACCTTCTTTCGTTCGCGAAAACGGTACGCCCATGCGGTCGAACAGATAGATGATCTCCGGCGCCATGTCCGTCATCCGTTTGACCGGCGGCTGATTCGCAAGAAAATCGCCGCCATAAACGGTGTCGTCCAAATGCTTTGCCGGTGAATCACCTTCGCCCTTCGTGTTGACCGCTCCGTTGATGCCGCCCTGCGCGCAAACCGAATGCGAACGCTTTACCGGAACCACTGAGATTAGATCTACGTCGTGTCCCGCTTCCGCGATCTTCATCGCCGCCGCCAAACCCGCAAGCCCGCCGCCGACGATCGCAATTTTTAAACCGCTTAAAGCCATATTAGATCAAACCTTTTTGGGAATCGATTTTGCTTTAGGTTGTTCGCACAAAGCACCGGGCAGCAATCCGCACGGGCGAACGAATGCGATGGCCGCGTTAGCACCAACTGCAAATAGCCCAAGAGCCAATGCGTAACATGCATACAATGCATATTTCTGAGCCTTTTCGCCGATCACGATTCCCCAATCGACCGCAAACAGCCAGAAGCCGTAGGCCAAATGCCAAGCCGTCGCGGCAATGCCAAGAATGTACAACGCCATAACCCAGGGAATGGAAAACTCCCTCGACACAATGTCGAAAGCAAGGTCTGCATTCCCAGCGACAGGCGTAAGGTTGAGCCCGGGAATAAGCCCAAAGCGCAGATTCAAAATGTGAAACAGGATAAAGACAAAAAGAAAGATGCCTGTCGCCCTTTGCAGAAAGTAAAACCAGTTTCTGGCGTAGCTGTAACCCAAAACGTTCGGCTTCGATTCAGCCGAAATAATAACGCCATAAATAGAGTGAAAAAGAAGCGGAAGAAATATTCCAAATATCTCAAGAAAAAGAAGATACGGAATCTCATGGATTTCTTTAACTGCTTTTTCGAATGCGGCTTCACCATTCAATGCTTTCGAATTCGTGAACATATGCACGAAAAAAAACAGGCCGAGCGGCACAATGCCGGTCAGTTGGTGGAGTTTTCGCAAAAGGAAAGTGCTGCTAAATTTGATTGCCATCGATTAGCCCGAAATACCAAACGGAATGTTAGTTGAAATCTCTGAAATTTTAGTGCGAAATTCCAATTTCAGCAATCCTAAAAGTTATTTTAGACGAATATACTTATAAGATAAAATGAATTCGCTTGCACCACTTGTTCAGAACAGCTAATCTGGAAATAACTCGTCATATGCATATAGAAACTCTGAAGGTATTTTGCGATCTGGTCGAACTGCAAAGTTTTTCACTTGCAGCGGAACGAAATTTCATAACTCAGTCGGCGGTTAGCCAGCAAATCCGTTCGCTTGAAGAAAAATTCAAGCGTCGCCTTCTCGAACGCGTTCGCGGCCGGCGTGAAGTAAAGCTGACGTCCGCCGGCGAGGTTTTTTTCCGCGAATCGAGAAACGTTCTCCTGGCTTATGATCAATTGCAGGAGAATCTTCGCGGCCTGGTCGGAAAGATCGGCGGCGCCGTAAAGGTAGCCACGGTTTACAGCGTCGGGCTTCATGAACTTCAGTCGAAAGTCGGCGAATTTATGTCTAAATTCCCATCTGCAAAGATCGATCTTGAATATTCCCGGACGACGAAGGTGGTGCGCGATGTTCTTAGCGGAGCCGTCGAGCTCGGCGTTCTGGCCTTTCCGGAGCAGCGTCGCGGATTGACTATCGGCCTGATGCCAGAAAATAAGCTCGTGCTAATATGCCCGCCCGATCATAAATTTGCGGGAAAAGCTCAGATAAAGACCAAGGAGCTCAACGGGCACGACTTCGTTCATTTTGAACGCGACACGCCGACAAGAAAAGCGATCGACCGGATACTAAAAGCAAAAGGCGTCGAGGTAAAAAAAATAGCTGAATTCGATAATATCGAAACGATCAAACGAGCGGTCGAGGTCGGGTTCGGTCTGGCGATACTGCCGCTTCCGTCCGTCGCCGACGAACAGCGGAAAGGCCAACTTTCGGTTGTCAGGCTCGCCGAAAAAGAATGGGTGCGTCCGGTCGGTGTCATCTATCGCAGCGACCGAAATCTTTCACTCGCGGCAAAGAAATTCGTCTCTATTCTCGTTAAGGTTGCAGGAAAATAAAGATTTCGTTTTTGCAGAAGATGTAAAACTGAAATTAAAACAAGTTCAGCACGACCTTACCAAACGCAACTAGAAAAACTTGCGTCACTGGCCAATTTCTTTCGCTATTCCAGACCCATCAACTTGATCGGCGAGGCGGAGGGGAGATCGTTAAGCGCGTGTTTGACCATCGGGACGATGCCTTCGGTTTCCATGTACTCGCGGCCGAGCAGACGGCGAAATCTTTTTTCCTTTGTCTGGCCGGTCAGTTCATTAAGCATTCCACGAAAAAAAGCAGCAACGATCTCGGGTGCAAACTGTTTTCCGGCGTTGCGGTGCAGATCCTCAAAAACTTCGTGGGCGGGTCGGCGTCGTTTATAGGGCCGGTCGGTGGTCATCGCGTCGAACGAATCCGCTAAATTCACCATCTTTGCAATGTAAGGAATTTCGCGGTCGTACAGACCGTCCGGGTAACCGCGTCCGTCGATTCGTTCGTGATGATACTTTGCAGCCAGCGGCACGTCCGCGTAGGGATGGTGAATCGGCATCAGAATTTCGTACCCGACGCCTGGATGCTTATTTAATTCGGCGGATTCCTTGGCGTTTATGCGGTACGGCGCGTTGATTATCTTTCGCTCGACGGTGATCTTGCCTACGTCGTGCAGGTATCCCGCGACCGCTGCTCCTTCCGTTTCTTCTTCGCTCCAGCCAAGTTCATTGGCAATGATCTCCGTGTATTTCCCGACACGGACGGAATGTCCCTCGGTGTATTTGTCCTTGCGGTCGATGGCGGCTGCAAATGCCTTGACAGTGTCCTTATAGGTCATCCGCAGATTATCGTAGAGCTTGCGGTTTTCATCCGCCCGACGTTCAAGCTCGGCCATCATGTTTCGCTGGGCAATGGCAACGCCGATATGGCGGCACATTGCGCAGATTATCTCGCGGTCGTAGCTGCTGTAAGGTTCGCCGGTCGCTTTTCGGCCAAGAAATACGGCGCCGATGGTCTCTTCGCGGATCACGAGCGGCACAACGTGCTCGACCCGCGATTTCTCAAAGCTGTGGTCGTAAACCTGAAAAAAAGGAAGCACTTTCGCTTGTGAAATTTCTATCGGGTAAAGGCCGCTGGTCAAAAATTGCCGCTCATCCTCGTAGCAAAGCGAAAGCGTCATCGGAAAATCTTCGCCCATGCCGCGGGCGGCAACCATGTTCAGCTCGTGGCTGTAACGCGAATAGCGCGCAACGCCGCCGCGCATTATCGCCAGGCTTCCAAGCAGGAGATGCAGCGACGTGCGGATCGTCTCCTGAAAATTCTGCTTGTTCGAAACTTCCTGCCCGAGCTCGGCAAGCGCCCCGAACGTGTGGATCAGCTTGTGCTTTTCCTCGGTCATTCGTTTAACGTCCGCTGTTTTGAAATCCTGTATCTTCAAGTTCGTAAATCGTCAATCGTGAATAGAAAATCAATTTATCGTAACGTGATTAGTTAAACCGAGCATTTCGAAAAGTTCGACCGTGTCTTGTCGCAAATCGGAAAAAACAACTCTGGCGCTATTCGTCTTTGCAGCGTCGATCACTCCAAGCAGGATCGACACGCCGATGCTGTTGACGATCTCAGTCTGCGAGAAATTGACGACCAATTCCGTGCAGCCTTCATCCAGCCGCTGTTTGCATTCGCGTTCGATGCTCTCGCCCGAAAGCTTGTTCAAATAATCACCCGCAAAAACAACAGCGCGTTTCGGCTCCGCACGCACGGCAACCGCCGATTCCCTGTTTTGAATCACTTAATTTTCGTCCTTTCTTAAATTAGAGCGCAAAGCTAAAGAACTTACTTGAAGTTATGTTTAACACAAGCGTAACGGGAAAACAACCATTTTCTTTGATTATTGCTTAGGCGGGTTCGAGGATCTTGGTCATGGAAATCAGCGTGCCGTCGTCGACATGTTCGATCTTTACTTCGTCCATCAGGCGGCGCATCAGGCGAAGTCCCCAGCCGCGGCGGCCCTCTTCGGTTTCAAGAGGCACGATGATCTTGTCGGCAAGGCGAACGCCGCGATTGGCGATGGAGACGGTAAAGCGTCCCTCAGCGATGGTAAATTTTAGGCGGACCCGGCGGTCGGGGCTAAAGCTGTGCTCGGCGGCGTTGATGCATGCTTCGACGACCGCCGTCTTTATCTGATTGATAGCATGAGACTTAAGCCCGTGACGTTTAGCGATCTCTTCCAAAGTGTGGGCGGCAATCAGCTCGGCTTCCTCGCCCATCGGGAGCACAATTTCGTACTCATTTTCTGCCTGGGCCTCAACCGATACGGGTTCGGCTCCAAGATATTCGGCTAGCAGCTCGGCCTGTCTGCGGCTTGACCCGACGCAGCTGCGCTGTTCCATCAGGTCAATAGCTTCTGGCGAAAAACCTTCGGGAGCGACCAACCATAAGCGGTAATTGGCAAAATCGCACATCAGCGCCGCTGTTTCCAAACGGTCGCACCAGAATTCAGCAATTTCGCGGGTTGCTTCGATCTTCGCATCGATCTCGGCTGCCAGCCACACGACCTCGTCTTCATCGGTGTAGCTGCCGTCCTGAAACCCAATGGCGATGGCCGAACGCTCGCGTTCGGTATGCATGCCCATCGCGCGGTAAAAAGCCTCGGTATGCGCCGCGAACACGATCTTTGGCAGCTCGATGGTATCGTTGTCGTTCAGCATTCGGCTGACGGCATCGGCCTCAGTCAAGCCCTTGTATTGTTCTTTGAACTCGGCGTAATCGATAAAAGCACGCGGTACGCGATGCGCGTCAAACCGCGACATCAAAGCCCGCAGATCGACAGCGGCGTTTCTGCGGTAAGAGCGGGCCATCATTTTCGGTGAACGCTTTGCAAACTCGGCAAGCGATTCGGCATAGACGAGCGCGCGGTTTTCTCCAGCGATCTCCAACCGAAAACGACTGCGGACGTAATCGCACAAAACCGTATTTTCGGCCATAAGCTCGACGCGGTTCGACGTAAGACGGACGACCTCGCTGACGCTCAAAACTTCGAGCATGTGTTCGAATTCTGTTTCGCGAAGACAGGTTCGCTTTCGCCATTTTTCGACGGGCGTCAATCGCGAATCGCCGTCGACGGCATCGAAAAGCAGACCGAGAATATTTTCCTCGGCGTCGAGCGTTGGCGCCGCGGCGGCGAAAAGGCTGTCGAAATGAAGGCCGATCTCGCCTGTAAAAAGCTCTTCTGCGTAGGCACGCTGGGCGTTCGGAAAACTCGTCAGCGGAATGCTGTCAACAAAAGCCCGCCTAATTATCGATTCAATGAACGAGGGGTTACCGCCGCATTCCAACGCAACCAGATCACGCACTGGTTCAGTGATCGCGACGCCGCGTTCGGCCGCGAGCCGTTCGGCGAGAATGCCCGCGTCTTGCATCGACAGCGGTTCAAGTATCATCCGTGAAAACTCGTTATCGGCGCCGAAAAAGCGGCGACGCGCCGAAAAGATAAACGGAAACCGGGCGTTGCGGTATGTTTCTTTAAGATCGTCGAAGATGCCGTCCGCCGCGGCGATGTGCATCAGTTCGTGCAGATCGTCAAAGACGAGAAAAAACTTTGTATCGCCGGCCCGCATCGGCGCCGCGAAACAGCTTCGCGTATAGAGCCGCGAATCGCCTTCGATCTGAAGGCTCTCGATCAGGCTGTCGATCCAGAAGCCGTCGCGCGGAAGCGCCCGCCGTGAAAGCTCCGGCAGATCGAATGTCGAGTAGATCATCGACAGGTCGCGTCGGCCAAACGCCACGGTCTGCGCCAGAAATTCGCGGACGAAGCGTTGTGCCGTTCCGACCGCATCACCATCGCGGCGGTCAAATGCGAAATATATCGGTATCAGATCCGTCGCGGTTCTGAAAACCACGTCGTTTGCGCGCTTTAGAAGCTCCGACGCTCCGCATCCCGGCGTCGAAAGCAGCGAAATTCCATTCGCGCGCGAACGTCCAGCCGCGTGCGCTAAGATAGCATCGATCACGGTCGATCTGCCCACGAGTTCCTCGCCGGAACCACGGGCGAGTATCGGCTTTTTTCCAGCGGACGACATTTAGTGTATCTTTTCCCTGAACGACCGGCCCATATTATCGTAAAGCTGGACGTTGTTCCGGCCGTGATGCTTGGCTTCGTAGAGCGCCATATCGGCTGCGGTAACCCAGTCCTTTGTCGTTTCGAATTCGGACGAATAGCTTGCGATGCCGACGCTGATCGTGATCGGACGCCTGGGAAATTCGGTGCGTTCGACACGCTGACGGATGCGTTCTGCGATTGCCGCGGCTTCCTCGCCCGGCGTTTGCGGAAGCAGAATGGCAAATTCCTCGCCGCCGTATCGCGCCGCAACGTCGGCTCCGCGCAGCGTTTCCTTTAATACGTTCGCGACCATCCGAAGAGCGAGGTCACCGGCCGGATGGCCGAAGCTGTCGTTATAAGATTTGAAGTGATCGACGTCTATCATCATCACGCTCATCGGAAATCGATGCCGCTTGGCACGGTTCATTTCCTCGGTCAGCCGTTCTTCTATGTAACGTCGGTTCAAAAGCCCTGTTAGAGCGTCGGTAAGCGAAAGCTGTTCAAACTCGCCGGCCTTGTCTTTCAGAGAGGTACGGTCGATTGCCATGGCGATCTGCGGAGCGATCGTCTGCAGAAGCTCGAGGTCGCGTTTATTGAACACGTCGCCGCCGGCACGGTCGGTGAAATTCATTACCGCAAGTCGGCGGTCGCCCATCATTATCGGAAAGCTGATGAACGAAGACGATCGGTAACGCCGATCCTCGGGGGCAAATTCGATGCCGATTATTCCCATGTCGGGCACCATAACCGGGTCGCCGCGTTCAAGGACGCGTCGGGCAATGCGGTCGCCGATGTCGTCCGCCGAGCGAAGGTCGATCGCCGCTCCGATCGAAGCCATCGCGTCAAGGGTGCCGGAACGCTCGTTGCGAACGAGCAACGATGCCCGTTCCGCACGCATAAGCTCGGCCGACGCTTGGGTGACATGCATCCAAAAATCATCCGCGTCTATTTGACGCAAACTGTCGTTAAAATGGCGAAGCGCCCGTGCGACCCAATCGCGGCTCGAAACTTCATCGCGAAGCCGAAGAATTTCCACCTGCGGACCTATGGATTTCGAAAATCTGGCCAGCTCACGCACCTTTTGTATATCTTCGATCTTTCCTTCGACGGCTAGGCCTGCGCGGATGTCGTTGCCGACCTTTGCCGGAAACACCGAGAGTGTTCGTCCGTCGCCGGCATTATTACCTTTAGCCCTTTCGCGAAGCACGAGCGCGGTTTCCTTGTTCGCGGCGTCGATCAAACGCGGCGTGTCGGCGGGTAAATTCAGACGTACGGTTTTTCCGGCGAGCAAACCGCGCGTAAGTACAGCTTCCAGCACGTTGTCGCGGCGTTCGAGCCAGATCAGGGATGTAAAATTGTAACGGCTTTGCACGAAATCGAGGATCGAGGCACAGGCGTCGCGATAATCCAGTTTCATTAGCGAACCAAACAATGAACGCATCGCCATCACGTCCGATTCGGGATCGCGTCTCGTCGTCGGTTTTGGTTTCGCTATCGGCGTTTCAGATGCGGTTTCGGTGTTGAAGCGTTCGACCATTCGGCTAAGCTCGTCGGAGTGAGGCTGGACGGATTTGGCCGGAGCCTGTTCGACGGGCGGTTTGACAGGGTCGAGTTCGAGAATATCGTTTCGTGATTGCGGGGCGAATTTCGAAAGACGCTTTGCAGCTTTTTCGATGCCCGCTGGCGAACCGCTCATCAAGACGTTTTCGAAGAAATCGGTCGGGCGAAACCTGTTCCATTCGCCGGAGATCGCTTTTTCGGTCGCTTTTCGATAGTTTTCGGCCTTCAGGAATGTTCTAC
>JBQTJB010000121.1:0-16975 GCA_052387555.1 Blastocatellia bacterium
ATGATCTGCTGTTGGCGTCGGGCGGCGACACGATCACGCTTGAGCCGATGTCGAAGTTTCCGAATGTGCGCGATCTAAAGGTCGACCGCTCTAAGATGTTCGGTCATCTGAAACAGGTCAACGCGTGGATCGAGCTTGACGGCACATACAATCTCGGCCCGGGTCCGGTTCTCTCGAATGAGACTGCGCAGGAACGGTATGCATTTTCACGCTGCATGACATGTGGCTGCTGTCTGGAAGCCTGCCCGCAGTACGGTGACGATAAATACGTCGGCCCTCAGGCGATCGCGCAGGCCCGGCTATTTAACATGCATCCGGTCGGGAAGATGGAGATCGACGACCGTCTGAACGGCCTCATGGGTGACGACGGCATAACTAACTGCGGAAACGCGCAGAACTGCGTTCAGGTCTGCCCGATGTCGATCCCGCTAACTAAAGCCATTTATGAAACCAATCGGGATATTACCGTAAATGCACTCTTTGGGTGGCTGAAGAAGTGATGGGGTTTGAGCAGCCTTGATCTGAACAGGTTTGCTGTTTATTGCAATGTCGAAACGATCGAAACATCATCGACCGGTGTCGCCGGGACTCGCGGCATCTCGCTACTCTCAAGAAAACGGCGTATTTCAGTAATCGACATTGGTTTAGCAAGCAAAAAGCCCTGACCGCGTTCGCAGCCGAGAGCCTTTAGAGAGTTTAACTGCGCCTCGGTTTCAATGCCCTCGGCTACAACTGAAAGACCGAGATTTTTTGCCAGTACGAGGATCGTGCGGACGATCTCGGTATTAGCTCCGTCTTTATTTATCGGACTGATAAATGAGCGGTCTATTTTCAGCGTGGAGATCGGCAGGCGGACAAGATAGCTGAGATTCGAATATCCTGTCCCGAAATCGTCTATATCCACGTCGATTCCCAGCCCGCGAAGATGATGAAGCATCTCGATAGCTTTTTCCTGATATTCGAAAATCACGGATTCCGTAATCTCAAGCTTTAATGCCGACGGCGGAAAGCTGGTTTCGTCGAGAATGGTTTTGATCTTCGGAACAAGGTCGCTGTGGGCGAATTGCCGGCTGGAAAGGTTTACGCTCAGCCTAAGCGAGTGCGGTTTTGGAAGGCCGTTGTATACAGAGCCTATCTCAGAAATTGCCCGCCGTAGGATATGTTCCCCCAGCGGGTCGATCCATCCTATCTCCTCCGCCAAAGGAATGAATTTCTTTGGCGAAATTTCCCCGAGTTTCGGATGGTTCCAACGCGCGAGAGCCTCGACGCCTTCAACTTTGTTGTCAGACAGCGAGAAAATCGGCTGGTAAAGAACGGCAAACTCATCGCGTTCGATAGCCTTGCGAAGATCGGTTTCGAGTTGAAGCGTCTCCTTTGCGGCGGCGTGCATTTCATCGTCAAAGATCTCGTGCCGAGCCTTGCCCGCCCGTTTTGCCTGATACATTGCCGTGTCGGCATCGCGCATCATGTCTTCCGAAGTTATATGCTTTTCGGATGCGTGAAGAATGCCGATACTTGCCGAACTGTAAACCTCGTTGCCGCTCAGATCGAACGGCATCTTGAATTTACGTTGAATTCGTTCGGCGATATGTGTGACCTCGACGA
Source organism: Blastocatellia bacterium (assembly GCA_052387555.1). Classification (GTDB taxonomy): domain Bacteria; phylum Acidobacteriota; class Blastocatellia; order Pyrinomonadales; family Pyrinomonadaceae; genus OLB17. The sequence continues at coordinate 1,606 of JBQTJB010000121.1, forward strand.
AATCGTAACGCCCCTCGACGAGGATCACGAATTCATCACCGCCTAAGCGGGCGACTATATCCGACGGGCGCATGCATTCGCGAAGCCGTTCGGAGATGCCGATCAGCAATTGGTCACCGATCAGATGACCCAGGCTGTCGTTCACATACTTGAATCGGTCGAGATCGATGAAGAGTATGCTAACGCAGTAGGAGGGATTCCGTTTTGTCTTTGTGAGAGCCGCCGAAAGACGTTCCATGAACACAGTACGATTCGGCAAGCCGGTCAGGGCGTCGTGCGTAGCGTCGTGCTGAAGTTTTTCCTCAGCCAGTTTTCGATCGGTAATGTCTTGTATCTGAAAGATCAGATTCGACTTTTCGGTGCCAATATCGCCGGCGGCCGAAACGCTCCATGAAGTCCAAACCGTTCGCCCGGTCTTGTGTACATACCGCTGCTCGGTCTGGTAGTTTGCGATCCTGCCGGTTTGGATCTCGTTTATTTTAAGAAGTGCTAATGAAAGATCCTCAGGGAAAACAACCGACTGGAAATCCATTCCTAAAAGTTCGTCACCGCTGTAACCCAGAATCTTGGACAGAGCGTGATTTACTTTAAGCCAGACACCTAATGACGAGACCAAAGCGATGCCTATGGGCGCATAGTTGAAAGCGCTTCGAAACCGTTGTTCCGATTCGCGCAACGCGACCGAACGTTCTTCGAGCACCTTTGCGTATTGCTCGGCTTGCTCGGCCTGCTGCATTGATATCTCGACATTCGAAAGGTACATCTTGTAGGACATGTAAACGAGCATTATCACCGGAAATGCAACGATGATGACGCCGAAACCTATAGTTTCCGACATCTGTACCAAAGCACCGGCACATGCGGCGCCGATAAAGTAAGTGACGAATGTCCAGAGATATTTATTCTTCCATGTGTCCCAGAAGGGAAGCCCTTCCTTTAGCGAATCATAAAGGGAAGCGATAGTGGTGTTGACCACAAACTGCGTTAAAGCGATCACCGACAATACGATAAAAAAGTCCTGCAGATTTCCCGTATGGCCGTGGAGCTGCTCCTCGGTTACTAGCCCGAGTATCTTCAATACAACTACTACCGAAGCCGTCGAGAACGCCATCGCGGCTGCATTAACGAAAACAGTGATCTTTTTATTGCAAAATCTCCACGATGAGAAAAAGGCTTCGGTGGCGGCAAGGATGATCGCCAATTCACCGCCAAACAAGAGAAGCGCGAGGAAAATGAAGGTGTCGGAAACTGCTATGTGGGACTTAAAACGTGGAATCTGAACCGTGATACGCGAACCCACGCCGATTGTCAGAGCGGAAAGAATGAAGAAATAGATGTCAAGCTTTTCTGTCGGGAGGTTGTACAAAGCAAACGAAATGGCCAATGTACCCACGCATAACACGAGTATCAAGTATCCCTTTGTAAGCTTTTCGAAATTCATTGAGATTCCATGCGCGCCAAAAGCACGCACAAATAGGCCTTTTCCGTGGAAAGGTCTTGGATATTGATAGGGAACTGAAACCGCAATGAGCGATTTGAGATCGCAGGTGGGAAAACAGAAAGGGCAGGCTCATAGAAGCCTGCACCTTTATTATGAATCACCGAACGGCCTATGTCCAGCATTTTCTTTGGTTACAGGAAAATACCACGTCCGTCGCAACCGCCGTTTCTACGGCGTTTACTTCATGCAGGCGGTGTTGTCACCGAAGATCAACACCCTGCTCGAAAGCCCGGTGGTAACATCACCGATAAGCACCCCGTCGCCGATAAGCACGCCGTCACCTATAAGAACGCCGTCGCCGATAAGCACCCCGTCGCCAATGAGCACGCCGTCGCCTATCAAAACGCCCGAAGCAAGCATTACCGATCCGCCGCCCATTGCAGTTCCATTACTGGTCATCACGTTCTTATTCATCGTGACGCCGGTTGTGTACCATGAATTTAGGTATGGGTCGTCTCCTGTGTAACCGACGCCGTCCTCGAACCAAAAATAGTTCCAATAGACGTTCTGAAACTTGTCGGCTATCGCCTGCCCCTTTAGATAAGTAGCGTTCGTCAGGATTCCCTGTGACCAGGGGAAGGTCGTAGTTCCGACTGTGCTTGAAGCGGACGGGAACGTTTGCCCCGATTGAAGCAGCGTCGTTCCTTGTGAATACGTGTTAAAGTCCGTATTGAATTTGTAGGTTCTGGCAAGCTTTACCGCTCCGTCGACATTCAACTGGCCGGCACCCTGTTCGAGCATGTTCACCCCGTTCAGCGGCTGTGCCGTATACTCAAGCAACATTTTGACCATCGTCGGGGTGAGCTTCGGGTTCATCTGAAAGAGAAGAGCCGCTGCACCGGAAGCCATCGGCGTCGACATCGACGTGCCGCTGAGGTACATCACGTCGTTATCGTCGCCTGACTTGTTCATAGCGGTCGTCATCAGCGACGGGTTGCTACTGATCAGATAACTCGACGATTTGGCTTTTGCCGCCACGATCTTGTTGCCCGGTGCAACAATATCCGGCTTGATCACGTTGTCGTAATGTTTGTTTCCACCCTCGTCTGTCCAATAGCTGCGCGTAGGGCCATGCGAGCTGTAAGTCGCCATAATATCGTCGTTCCGACGGTCGGTGCCCAACGAGTTGCTGGCCCCAACGGTCAAAACCGACGGATCGTTCCCCGGTGAATGAACACGGCCGTAAACCTTCTGGCCAAGATCGTTCCTGCCGTCGTTGCCGGCTGCCGCGACTACGAGAATGCCGTAGGAGTTGAGATCTTGAACCTTGCGGCAAAGCGGATCGTTCCAATACGAATCTATGGCCGGTGTGCCGAGACTCATGTTGATGACACGAATGTTGTAAGTCGTCCGGTTGTTGATGACCCAATCCAATGCGGCCAAAAGCTCGGAAGTCTTACCCTTTCCTTGAGCGTCAAGGACGCGAAGGTTGAGCAGCTTAGCGTTTGTAGCAAGGCCGCGATAAGCTCCTGAATCGCGGCTCGCATTGCCCGCCGCTATTGAAGCTACATGCGTGCCGTGACCGTAATCGTCCTCGGTCGATGTATTGCCGGTAATAAAACTCTTGCTGTATGCGACCTTTCCGGTTACACCATCGGTAAACGATTTTTGTGTAGAGTACAGACCCGAATCCAACACGGCAATACCTATTCCACTTCCGTTAAGCGTGTAGGAAGAGCTGCGTCCGTAACCCGACGGCTGAGAGCGGTTGATGCTTATGCCGGTCGTTACTTCTACGTGGCCTGTAGATGCGGTCGCACGGTCGGGCGAAACGTAATTAATAAGGCCGCTGAGCGAAAGCTGCTGCACGGTTGCGAGCGGCATATTCACGACGAGAGTGTCTGTTTTCCCGATCTGATTTGTAATGCGGGCAGTTCCGTCGTTCAAAAAAGAGCGAAGAGCCTGATTGGTTGCATCTTTCGCCTGAAGGATAACGTCAGCGCGGGTTTCGCCGCTTGGGTCATTGGCCATCATCTCGCGAAGATCGGATGACACGTTATCACCGCGATACTGTCTGTCCTCGCGTTTTCGGGCCGTTTCGTCCTGTCCAGGTGTCTCCTTATTTTCGACATTAATAACTTCGAAAAGCGATTGAATGTCAGAGACTGACCCGATCTTTTCCTGATAGTCGGCAACCGAACTTCCGCCGATTATCCGAAGCTTCGAGTTTATTAGAGCTGATTCAAGAAGGCTGTTCCTTTTGGCCGAGCTGACAAACTGCGAGAGTTCGTCGACATAAAGAATCGTTTCGGAATCGGAAACCGATCTGATCGCTGCATCGAGAAATGCGGCAACTTCATTCTCAGAGCGCGAATTTGACATAAGCGCATCTATCTCGAGTTTGACGATCGACTTGTTCTGCAGGGAAGCCGGAACACGGCCTTTTGCAATTTGAATCGCGACCTGTTCAACGATCCCGTCCTGGCTTTCGCCTTTCTCATCGAGAATAACGGGATGACGAACGCCACCTTTCTCTAACGCCTCAATAACGCGACGCGTCTCGTTATCAAAGCTCAGACTTTCACGCAATCTTCCTTCACGGCCAAGCTGCGTTAAATCGGTGGTGTAGTTCGCCGTCGTCGTATTGTCCACGCCCGATTTCAGAACGCGAGATGCGGCGAAGTTCGAAAACACGAACGCGAGTAGAAGCACGATGGCAATCGGTCGTCTAAAAGCGGAATGTTTGTTAATCGACAATCTCATGTAATTAGCTCCATGTAAAAAAACCGTATAAAAGCACCCCGCGACACAGGTCGCCGCAAATACTAATTCAATAGGCGTGCCAAACAGTTAAACATTGCAATAAAATGAGTTAGCAGTAATTCCTATTTCTTGTTTCAATCATTTACAATCAACCTGAATGAACATACCAGTCAGATTGAACGGTATACTTTCGACGTTCGGAATGAAAAAAACAGGCCGGTTCCGGCCTGCTTTTGGTTACGTTCGTTCGATCTCCGAGTTGATCAAACAAACAACGTAGTGCACTGATCGGTAGTTTTGAAACCCGCCTTTGCGAAGCTCTTGTGTGCGTGAACTAAGTCCACGTTGCTGAGCATGCAGATGTTTTCCGCACGGCTGACCAGTTCAAGGCTGAGTAACGCAAGACAACTGGAGCCGACGCCCTGACCGCGATAATCATGGCCGGCATAGATACCTTCGAGATAGATCACATCGTCGGTTTCGGCGATTATATCCGCCTTGAACACGAGCTTATCGCCATCGAATACAACGAATATGCGTTCCTGTTCTATCCGCCGCATTACCCGCTTCAAAAAACCTTCCTTGTCCTTTAGCAACGGATTAACGCCGCATTCGATCTCTGCGACTTCGGCTTGGGCCTCCGCTATCTGAATAAGCTCTTCCGTCTTTGCCAACCTTACGTTCCACTTGCAGTTCTGCACCATGAACGGGTAGTTGAGTTCGAAAAGAAGCTCGGTACAGGTCAGCCGCGGCTGCGAAAGCCCGTTTGTGTAACGGTTCCAGAAGCGGGTCGCCGCATTGCCGCTCGACATGATCAAGTGGATCGGCGTCTCGGCTGAACGTGCCGTAATTGCAAATGCCGTCAGGGCATTTTCAGTTCGTGCTTCGACAAGTGTCGAGTGGCCTACAAGAGCGACGCCCTCCAACGATCCGTCCGGTCCACGATAGCCGTAGAATTTGCCGCGGTTGAGGTCACTTTCGATTCCGTTGTCATTGATAAAGCTTGTCATCACGACAGTGTGAAGTGGTCGAACCTTCAGGAATGAAAGTACCTCTTGCGTGTTGCCGTCTTTTAGCTCAACCACTTTGGCGAGGTCCGGCGTGATTGGATACAGCAGATCCTCAAGCGTGTATTCCAAGCCGGTGATGTTTGTTTTGTTGAGTGTCAGCATTTGTTTTCTCCTTTTTTCATCCACGAGTTGAAATCATCTACTGCATGCAAGGGGTATCATCACCCAGGAAAATGCTGTCCCCGATCAGGACACGGTCGCCAATCAGGACGCCGTCTCCTATCAGAACACCATCACCAATCAATACACCGTCTCCGATGAGGACGCCGTCGCCTATAAGCACGCCGTCTCCTATCAGAACACCATCACCAATCAATACACCGTCGCCAATGAGCACGCCGTCGCCTATAAGCACCCCGTCTCCGATTAGAACGCCGTACGACACCCAAATCGAACCGTTGCCAAGTGAGCCTCCGTCGCTGGTCAATACATTTCTGCTCACGCTTAAGCCATCCGTGTAAAAGGTCGCCGTATTTAGCGAGAAGCTGCCGTTAGAAAAATTTATTCCGGTACCAAAAGTGTTCTCACGTTTGTAGGCCGTTTGAAATTGCGATACAAGATTCTGGCCGGTCATAAAAGTGTGGTCTCCGGTGATCCCTTTGGCCCACTGGAAAGTATTCCCGCCAATCGTTGTTGTCGTTGTCGGCATCGTCCAACCGGCAGGAACCATCGTGTCCCCCTTTGCCAAAGTCTGGAAATCCACATTGGTCTTAATGGTTCTTGTTAAACGAATAGCGCCGTCTATGTTGAGTTGACCTGCTCCCTGCTCGAACGCATTTGCTCCCGAAATTGGCTGAGCCGTGTATTGCAGGAGCATTTTGACCATCCCGGGAGTGAGATTCGGGTTTATCTCCAGCAACATTGCAACCGCCCCCGTAACAACTGGGGCCGACATCGATGTACCGCTCATATACATCATCGAGTCACTGCCGTTTGTTAAATCGAGCGACAGTAACGGATTATCCAACGCCATCTTGTTATTGGCTGCTTTGTGCGAGACAATCTTGTTTCCCGGAGCAACGAGATCGGGTTTGATCACGTTGTCATATACTCTCCAACCTGTCGATGTAGTAAAAAAACTGCGAGTTGGGCCGCGCGAGCTAAATGTTGCTATCGTGTCATCAGCACGCGTAGCGGTGCCGAGCGAATTGCTCGCTCCAACGGTAATGACATACGGGCTGTTACCCGGCGAATGGATATCGCCATAGATTTTCTCCCCGGTGGCGTTTTTGCCGAGATTACCTGCTGCGGCAACGACGACAATACCTGCGTTGACGAGTTCCTTGACCTTCAAGCAAACAGGGTCGTTGGTATATGTATCTACAGCAGTCGTACCAAGACTGAGATTTGCAACCTTGATGTTGTAGGCCGTTCTATTTGCAAGAATCCAGTCGAGGCCGTTCAAAAGCCATGACGTTTGGCCGACTCCGTTATTATCCAGGACTTTTACGCTGATGAGCTTCGAGTCTTTTGCAACACCTCTATAAGCACCGCTGCTTTTACTCGAATTTCCCGCAGCAATACCTGCAACGTGGCTTCCGTGGCCGTATCCGTCACTCGTTGCGGTCAACGATGATGTCGTAAAGTTTACATTTGCCACTATCCGCGAATCGCCCCCTGAATCCTTAAATCCATTGTGTGAACTGTAAATCCCCGAATCGACTATAGCCACTCCGACACCAGAGCCGTCACAGCTGCTAAGCGAACTTGCACAACCGTCGTTCGATTGGGTCCGCATTTGGGTTGCACCTGTTGTGTCTTCGATATGCCCTGTTACGAGCGTCGGCCTGTCCGGTGAAACGTAATTAATAAGGCCGCTCTGCGACAAAGAATTAACTGTCGAGAGCGGAAGGTTGACAACTAAAGTTTCGCTCTTACCTATTCGGCTCTGAATGCGGGCCTCGCCGCTTGCAAGCAACGCGCGAAGCGCTGCGTTGTCGGCGTCTTTTGCCTGAAGAATAACGTCGATCCGGCGATTGCCGCTCGGGTCTCCGTCCATCATTTCACGAATGTCCGCAGAGACATTGTCACCGCGAAAACCTTCTGAGTTCTCACTAGATGTTGCAGCCGAACCTGTTTCATTCGCAGCAATTTCGATCACTTCAAAAAGAGCTGCTAATTCCGAGCGCCGCTCGATCTTATCGGCATAAGCAGCCTTTGAGCTGGCTCCGATCAGCTTCAACGAACCGTTCCCGATTGCCGTCTTGATTTTCGCGGTATCAATTGACGCAAAAAATGCACCAAGATCGTCCACAAAAAGAATTGTGCTGCCTTTCGACGCGATTGCTTTGTCGGCAATTGCTTCAATGCTTGCAGAGACCAATTCGGCTGATTTTTCATTTGAAAAGAGCGAAGCCGTTTCGATCTTAACGATATTTTTTGCCGTGAGGGATTCAATCGCGTTTCCCTTCGCAATGCGGATTGCAAGCTGCTCGACGATCGTTTCCTGAATCTCACCTCTGTCATCGACCATCACGGGCTGACGAAGGCCACCTTTGCCCAACACGTTCATAAGGCGAATGGTTTCGTCCTTGACGTTTGGGTTTTCACGCAATCTTCCTTCACGGCCAAGCTGCGTTAAATCGGTGGTATAGTTTGCTGCCGACGTGCCGGGCTTCTCCGTATCCGAACTGAACGGACGCGTGGCGGCAAAGTTTGAAATGACGAACGACAGCAATAATGCGATCGAGATCGTCTTCTTTAATAAGCGTGATGCTATTGGTGAGATGTTCATATTCTTAGCTCCTTTGTTTACCGCCAAACCGCATAGGTTTTGCGCGTAAACCATCGGCACTTCTTTAACAAGCGTTGTGCCAAAGAGCTAAGTATTGTGATAAGTGATGTTATACCTTTATAAAGTGGGCGGGGTTGAAAAGAATAGAATCATTGTGATTGAACGAATCGGTCAATATGAACGAAAAAAGGGAAGGCCGGAATGACTTTCCCCTCAATGCAGATTTTAATGATAAGCGGTTCAGATCTCGAGAATATCCACGAGTTCCTGAACGGCGGCGGCGCTCTTGTGCAGAGCGGTGCGTTCGTCGTTCGTAAGGCTGATCTCAATTATTTGCTCGACGCCGTTCTTACCGAGTTTTACCGGAACGCCGACGAACAAATTGTTGATGCCGTATTCGCCTTCGAGAAAGACGGCGCAAGGCAGAATTTTTTTCTTATCCTTAAGAATCGCTTCGGCCATTTCAACCGCGCCGAGGCTTGGCGCGTAGTATGCCGAACCGGTTTTGAGCAGGCCGACGATTTCGGCTCCGCCATTGGCAGTTCGCGTGAGTATTGCGTCGATCACATCTTTAGACAAAAGTTCTGTAATAGGTATGCCTGCACATGTAGAATATCGTGGAAGCGGAACCATAGTGTCGCCATGTCCACCTAGGACAAAAGCGGTAACATTCTCAACCGAAACATTCAATGCCTCGGCCAGAAAGCACCGCATACGTGCAGAATCCAGCACGCCGGCCATTCCCATAACGCGGTTCTTCGGGAAACCTGAACGACGATACGCAACCTGAGTCATTGCGTCGAGCGGATTCGAAACAACGATGATGAAGGAATTCGGCGAGAATTTGGCGACCTGTTCTGTAACTTGCCCAACGATGTCGGAGTTCGTTTTCAGCAGATCGTCGCGGCTCATTCCGGGTTTTCTCGGCAAACCTGCAGTGATGATTACAACGTCAGAGTCAGCGGTTTCTTCGTAGGTGTTTGCTCCAACGAGCTTCACGTCAAAGCCGTCGATCGGCGCGGCCTGGGCCAAATCGAGCGATTTGCCTTGCGGCGTGCCTTCGACGATATCAACCAAAACCACGTCGGCGAGTTCTTTACTCGCAATCCAATGCGCGGCGGTGGCGCCCACATTCCCAGCGCCGACGACCGTGACCTTATTTCTTCCAGCCATTATTTTCCTCTCTTAAATAGTTTATTGAATACGTTTGTTATTGAAGAACTATTCTATGACGAGCGGAAATTTCCCGCAAACAAACACGTCGAAATATCGCCAGAATCAGAAAAAGCCAAAATCTCTCGTCCGTTCTATTACGCGAACGATTTCAAAGCGGTTGGTTGAGTTGCCTTAGGTTTAGTGGTAACTTTTCTTAGCTCAATTTCAAAAACAGACCTATCATAAATATTTCCTGCGAAATGAAAAATATACGTATCGTATCGGCTTTGCTTATTTTGTGTTCAGTATTTTCGCCTGCCTTTTTTGCCCAAACAGAAATTTCGTCCGTATCAGGCAAAAGGCAAAAACGGATCGTAATCCGCAATGCGACAGTTGTCGATGGAAGCGGAAAGCCTGCGGCCGGGCCGTTCGACATTGTTGTCGAAAACGATCTTATTGCTCAGATCGTTTCGATTGATCCTGTCGCGGCAAGCGAAGGCCGAGCGCGTAGGCCAGAAAAAGGCGATCTCGACATAGACGCCATGGGCAAATATGTGCTACCCGGTCTCATCAATCTCCATGGTCATACCCACGACGGCCGCGGCGGGAAGCCGATGCCGGTCGAATATGTCACGAAACTCTGGCTGGCGTGCGGAATAACGACCGTCCGGGATGCATGGGCGAACGCAAAAATTCTTGAATATCGAAACCAGACCGCAGCTAACACGCTTGCGGGCCCCAGGATATTTGCATACGGCGGATTTCCGGGGCCGAATCAAAACACGCCGGAACAGGTGCGTCAGCGCGTTCGTGATCTCAAAGCTGCGGGCTATGACGGCATCAAGCTATATACCATTGATCGCGACCTGATGGCCGCAATGATGGACGAGGCGAAAAAGCATGGAATGCGCGTAATGCACCATGTCGGCGTCGAGGAAACAAATGCCTGGGACGATATTAAATTCGGGACGACAAGCATCGAGCACTGGTACGGCATCCCGGATGCGGCGATAGAAAGCGGCCGTCAGAATTTTCCGCCCGATTACAACTACAATGACGAGGTTCATCGATTCCGCTATGCAGGCCGTCTGTGGCGCGAGGCGAATTGGGACCGTCTGATGAAGGTATTGGACGGCATGGCTGAGGCGAACGTAGCGTGGAACCCGACGCTCGTCATTTACGACGCTTCGCGCGATCTGCAGCGGGCGCAGACGAATCCTGCCTTTGCCGAATATCTTCATCCTGTGCTCGAGGAATATTTCCGTCCGAATCCGGCCAATCACGGTTCGTATTTCATTGGCTGGACCTCGACCGATGAGGCATTCTGGAAAGAGAACTACCGTATCTGGATGAAAGCTCTTTATGAATTCGAAAAACGCGGCGGCGTGATCGGGGCTGGCGAAGACGCCGGATTTATTTATCAAATGTACGGCTTCGGCCTGATCCGTGAATTAGAACTGCACCAGGAAGCAGGTTTTCACCCGCTCAAGGTGATCCAACACGCGACCGGCAACAACGCAAAGATCATGGGCCAGGAAGATAAGCTCGGGCGCATCCGCGTTGGGCACAAGGCAGATCTCATAGTCGTCAATGGTAATCCGCTCGAAAATTTCAAAGTGCTCTATCCGACCGGCATCGAAGAAATTCGCAACGGCAAGATCTTCAAAACCGGCGGCATCGAATGGACGATCAAAGACGGAATTCCGTTTCACGCCCCGACACTCGCCGCGGAGGTGCGCTCGCTAGTGGCAGCGGCACGAAATAGTCAGAACCGAAAGCAGTAGCGACCTGGTCGAATTGTTGGCAGAGTACAAGAGCCTATTTGCAGCCGCTCCAGGTTCTGACAATAGTTATTACAAAAAAAGAAAAAGCCCGATGCGCTCTCCCCTTCGCTTCGGGCTTTTCCGAAATGGCCATAAGCTAAAGCCCACGGCCAAATTTATAAACTTTTTCAATAATCGCGAACCGGCAGCGTAACGTCTTCTTTCAATTCGATTTCCAGTTCCTCGTCTTTTTTGAACCCGACGTTCTTTCCGGTCATCAAAAGCGAACCACCCGTGCCTGCCGCAGTTCCGATTCCGGCTCCTATCAATGCGCCGTTGTTGATTCCCGAAACGGAACCTATGATCGCTCCGGCTCCGGCGCCGCCGAGTATCGCCGCAATGCCCAAACGGTTCCTGGGCCGTTTTTTGAACAAATCGGTCAAACGTCCATCGATCTGAACGCGATAGTCTTCGTCCAGCAAGATCGATCTAAACCTCAACTCGATTTTCCCGTTTCGGCCGCCCGTCCCTGCTTTCCGCGAGCTTTCTACCGAGCCATTCAGCACCGTTCCAACCGGAACGACGACCACATTGTCATTCATGATGGGCCTCGATAAACGAGCGGTAAACGTATCGTTCTTTGTCGAAAACGAAGAATTTATCGCTTCGGTCATTGCCAAGCGAATGCGTGTGCCTTTTTTTAACCGGTAGATCGAATCGGACTGGCCCGAGATCAAAATGGAATTTACAAAGATCAAAGAAAGAACTGCGAAGACTTTGGCTGCAGGAACGACGAAGTTCATATGTGACCTCCATCTTCGCGGATTCTCAAACGACATCCGCGAAGAAAATAGCAATGACCGTGCCAACAACTAAGGAATTTGAAAGAAACGCAAAAAACGCCTCGTTTTCGGGAATTTGACCAATAAGCAAAGCAATAAGAATCCCTAAAACGCAACCGTTTCGTCTGTACGATGCACGATATAGGGCAAACGTAGCCTGGATCAACCAATAGCGAAGATCACAAAAGCCTTTCACTTTCTAGTTATTAACTATTCACTTGAGGATGGGGTGGCCGCCGCCTTTGCTGTGGTCGGCGGTTTCGTTATAGCGGCGACGGTCATTATGAAAGAGGACGAGATGTTCGCCTTCGTAGCGGACAACGTCAGAAACACGGCTCATTTCGAAGGCATGTTCGGCGATCACAAATGTACACGGGTTGTACGCGATTACCATCCCGGCAGCGTAAATATAGCCGCCTTGGTCGTAATCGGTCCCGGCGTATTGAGCGGCGCCGACGGCGATATCGGGGGAATAATTACCGTCCTTGTTTCTGGTGCGGTCCGCCTTTGCAACAAATATCGAATAGTCGGAATAAGTCAATCGGCGGCGATAACCTTTTTTTTCGGCTATTGCGAAAAGGTCTGTCAGGCCTTTGTCGATCGCCGTCAGCATCCGGGCTCCCGGACGAGAAACTGAATAGATATTCGCGCCCTTGGGCGTTCTAGATGTATATCTGAATGAGTCACCTGTAATTCGCTGGGCCTCGGCGAGAACGAGCCGGTTCTGCGCGTTGCCGGGTGTTGCGAACAGCAAAAAAGCTGCGAAGAAGACTGCTGTTAATATTGTGTTTTTTAGGTTCATAACAGATCCTCAGTGCAAACGGCGAGCCACAAAATTAGATTTGACTTACGGATTGACGGGCATCTGCGGTTGAATGGTGGTGCTGAGGGCGGGAATCGAACCCGCACGCCCCTAAGGACACAGGATTTTAAGTCCTGGGCGTCTACCAATTCCGCCACCCCAGCACGATTTAAGAGATTAGCACAGTTGGAATTTAGTTCAAAAGAAACTGTCGAACGACCTCGAATCTTGTGAAACTGGGGTTAATCGCAAGCCTATATGCTATGATTTTTGCGAAGGACGGGACAGAATAAACTGATGGATCAATATGCTTGGATCTTATGGCTGGTGTTGGGCGTCGGCCTGATAATCGCCGAAGTTTTTACACTTGGATTTGTACTTTTCTGGTTTGGATTAGGTGCGATGGCGGCGGCTCTGATGGCGATGCTGGGGTTTGGATTCGTCTGGCAATTCGCGGCGTTTGCTATAGTCTCTATCGGTTTGACGGCCATGTCGCGGACGATCTTTGCCAAGTATCTTCACCGTGATGAGAACACCATGAAAATGGGTGTTGACTCACTTCCAGGTCAAATAGGAACCGTAACAATAGCCAGCAAAGGAGCCCTGAACGAAGGCGCCGTTAAGGTTTACGGTTCTGTATGGACCGCGTTTCCGATCGAAGACGGCGGTCTGCTTGTCGAAGGTGAAAAGGTCGAGGTCGTGGAAGTGAAAGGATCGTCGATCTACGTCAGAAGAGTTACGAACGAGTTGCCTGAATGGCGTCAGGACTAAACTATCTCTGCAGTATCCTGTTCGGCAGTGTCGTGAATATTTCCCAAATCTATCAGCTCGAGTTGGACATCGTCTCCGACAGGTTCCGGCAGGGAATCGCCCGTAAGTCTCGCCAAAACGACCGTTATATTGTCTTCACCGCCGTTTTCGTTTGCTTCCTTAACGAGTTCCGCGCAAGCGACTTCAAGCTTATCAATATTCTCTACGATGATACGCTGCATGCTTGCGGCCGTAACCTTATTCGAAAGCCCATCGCTGCAGATAAGGAGAACATCATTCCTGTTCGGCTGCAAACGAGCTGAGACCGGATATATCTCATTCTGGGCGCCGAGCGCTTGAAGTATCACATTCTTTAACGTGTGCGTTTCTGCTTCTTCCGCCGAAATTTGCTGCGCATCTATCAATTGCTGTACAAGCGACTGATCCTTTGTTACCTGATATATCTTTCCGTTGCGTACAAGATACGCCCGGCTGTCGCCAACCTGAATGATGTCAACCCCGATCGGCGTTACTCCCAATCCGGTGAATGTTGCTCCCATGCCCTGAAACTGCGGGTCTGTGCGGCCCTGATTATGAACCAAATAGTTTGCGTAAAGCGTTGCATTGTATAGCTTTGCGATAAGGTGATACTCGTAGCTTTCCGGAGTCAGAGTTTCGTCGACGTCTTCGTTCAGCAGCTTCTCGCACACGCTTTCGACAGCCATTTTGCTGGCAACTTCACCCGCGAGAGCACCGCCCATGCCGTCGGATACTGCGAGGACCACGCCGTTGTCGTCGATATCGAACTGCTGTGTTTCGATAACGAATTCACCATCTTCCTGCGTACTCGTCCATGCTCGTGCGCGGGAGATATTAAGAAGGAGGTAATTATCTTCGTTTCCCCGGCGCACACGGCCGACGTGCGAAGTTGCATGTATCTCAACAGTTATCATAGTGGATGCAGTTTTGGGCGGGCTCAAACAGAACCGCGTGCCTAAAACTAACTTAAAGCTTGGTCAAGATCTTCGATAATATCTTCTACGTCCTCGATCCCGACCGAAATACGAACCAACCCATCCGTAATGCCGAGGCTGTTTCTGGTTTCCGCCGGAACGGAAGCATGAGTCATCGTCGCCGGATGCGAGATCAGAGACTCGACACCGCCGAGGCTTTCCCCAAGAATACACAATTTGACGCTTCCGAGAACCTTTTTTGCATTCTCGAGCGAACCCGTCTCAAAGGATACCATTCCCCCAAAACCCGTTTGCTGGCGTTTTGCAAGCTCGTGCTGCGGATGCGATGTTAAGCCGGGATAATAAACTTTTTGGACCTTAGGGTGCTCGGCAAGAAAATTTGCGACAATGCGCCCGTTCCTGTCATGAGCCTCCATTCGAACAGCAAGCGTTTTTGTTCCGCGCAAGACAAGAAAGGAATCGAACGGCGAAAGAATCGCCCCTACTCCGTTTTGTACGAATTTTATCCAATCGGCGTCCGTTTCATCATTTAACGCAACGAATCCGCCGACGCTGTCCGAATGTCCATTCAAATACTTCGTAGTTGAGTGAACTACAATATCGACACCGAAATTTATCGGCTGTTGAAAATATGGGGACATGAAAGTGTTATCGCAAACGACCTTAGTACCGCGTGCATGTGCAAGCTCCGAAACCGCTTTTAGATCGGTAACGGTCATCACCGGGTTAGTAGGCGTTTCGACGAATACCATCTTTGTATTCGGTTTGAACGACGACTCGAGACCTGTTACGTCGGATGTGTCAGCGAGGTCGAATTCGACGCCGTAATTAGAAAGAATTCGACTAAAAAGCCGATACGTACCTCCGTAAGTATTGTCGCCAAGAATCACGTGTTCGCCTGCTTTTACAAGCTTGAGAACCGTGTCGATAGCGGACATTCCCGAAGCGAAAGCATAACCAAACTTTGCATTTTCAAGGGCGGCACTGTTCTTTTCCAGAGCGAGGAGGGTTGGATTCTGCGTACGGGCGTATACGAATCCCTTGAGTTTGCCGAGAGCTTCCTGCGCGTAAGTCGA
>JBQTJB010000122.1:0-10034 GCA_052387555.1 Blastocatellia bacterium
AAAATACCAGAAATGACCGTCAATGTTAGCGGAGAGATATAGAACATCGCGGCGCTTGCGACGTAGCTGGACAAGCCGAACACAGTAAGTTCCGCTCCGCGGTCGATCGTGGAGATCCGGCCGCGAATGTAATCAGGCAGGCTTCGCTGGAATAAAGTTTCCTGAATTGCATATTCGACGCCGACTAAAGCTCTGGATACAAACGTAAATACAGCGAACAGCAGGAGTGTCGGCATAAAACCGGCAACCGAAAATAGAAGGCCGTGAACGATCAGCGTCCAGCAGATAAACCAACTGTGTCGATTTTTTCTGTCCAGGTATACGGACGTTCGGTGCGCAATCAACATTCCGAACGTGAGACCGAAACCTGCCGCCGTCCAAAGCATCGCAACGGCAATGTCCGGATTCCAGCCTTCAAGTTCTGAAAAGTGAACGCCGCCGGCTCGTTCAAAAATAACGTTGATCGCACCTCCGCCAATCGCCCAAATTACGTTCATTAACAAAATCGTCAATGCAAAATGATTTGTAAGCGCGTAACGAAGGCCTTCGCGCAGCTCGGTGACGAACGGCGTTCGGTTTTCCTTGTCTGCCATGCGCTCGCCAGTCTCTTTGTCGCGGGTTGCTTCTTCGGGAATCAGCCAGATCGTGTAAGCCGAAACAAGAAAGGATGCGGCGTTGATAATGAACGCTACTTCATAGCCAAAAATTGCTGCCGCCCAGCCGCCTAAAGCCGAACCAATTGCCATCAACAAAAATCTCGTCGAAAACATCAAGGCCGTTCCGGCCAAAAGGCCCTCATTTCCCGTTAGATTCGGAGTTGCGGCATTCTTGGCACCGTCAAAAAACGCCCCGAAAGTCGATAACAAAACGGTAGCAAGATACGCTATCCAAAGATTTTCCGCGTTAGTTACCAACAGAAACATCATCGCGACCACGACCCGTGCCAGATCGGTGAAGATCATCACCTGCCGACGCGAAAATCTGTCTACGAATGTGCCGGCAATCGGCGACACAAACGCAAATGGCAGAAGACGGCATGCAAAAAAGATTCCGGCCGCCGTCGGCGAAGCGTCCGAGACAAGGCGCACCAATCCCAACCCGGCAATAAAATTGAACCAATTGCCGAGCTCCGAAATGAACTGCCCTGCAAGAAGATTGCGGAAATTGCGGTTAGAACGAATCAGTTGTCCGTAAGTCAACGATTCCATAAAGACTTAAGGATAAACGCTAAAGTTTCGAAATGCGAACGCCAATAAAATTGGCATCCCGGGCGGGATGCCAATTTGGCAGGAGAATGTTTTACGGTTTTTTAGGTAGGTTTTAGTAGCCTGATAATAGATAGAGGAATCAAATCTCCGCCTCAATGGAAATAAAAGTCTTCTCCGAATCGACATCACCCAGATTCTTAAAATGAAAATTCGCTCCTATTCGCGGCCAACCCAAAAAATAGGTGTCAACAACCATCTCGGTAAATACTGAGTATTCCGCACGCGTAAAACTAAGCCGCATTCCGCCGGCAGTCAGATGTACAACGCCGCATCCGTTGCAAAACCATAGATTTAGCTCACTTCTGTCAACATGCTCCAGTTCATTCGATGTCACGCTCATATTTCGTCCCTTGTTCTCAAACATGGTCAATTGCTAGAAGCTGACCTTTACACCGGCCTGAACCAGATGCCCTTGCGACGGCAAAATTCCACGGCTCCGGTCAACGATAAACGTGCGGTTGAAAATATTCTTCGAAGTCACAAAAAAAGTAGTTCTCCATTTTTCGACCTTGTAATTTGCCGTCGCATTCCAGTAGGTCTGAGCCTGAATAGCTCCGATCTGTCCGTTTGCTGTCGGGTTGACGGCGTTCAAATCGTCGCCGAATTGCCGCCCGATAAAAACATTTTCAATAAAGCCGTCAAAACCTATAGGGTGCGAGTAACCTGCGCTGGCCGTCAATTGTGTCTTCGGCGTGTAGGGCAGACGGTAACCGGTTATGGAACAAGCCGTTGTTGAAACGCGGCGCGATGCCGGACAGTAAACATTTAAGGTTGAAGCAGAGGAAACCGAACTTAAGCGACTTCCTCGAAATTCCGCTGTCGGTAAAAAAGTGTAAGCCGTGCGGAAATAAAAATTATGAGGTGATTCGAAAATTGTCCCGAAATCAAACTGGGAGGAGAACTCAAAGCCCTGCTGCAAAGTTTTGCCGCCGTTCGTAAATGCCGAGCCGCCCGCAATCGAAGCCGCGACTATTTGATTCTCGTAATCGTTACGGAATAACGCGCTCGACACTTCTATTCCGCGAAACGGACGCGTTCGAATACCGATCTCATAGTTCCAACTCAGTTCCGAATCAAGCTCTGTCACGCCACCCGAATTCGACACAACGTCTTCGACGCGCGGCGGTGAGAAACCGCGATGTGCACCTGCGAAAATAGTCGTCCGCGGCAACCCCGAATACGCCACGCCGAAACCCGGAATCGCTTCGGTCACGATTGTATTTCCCGTAACGCCTGTGCCGCCGTTTGCCAGCCCATTGGTGCGTTCAAATTCGATTCGTTCAACCCTCACGCCCGGCGTAAATGCAAAATCGCGCCAGACGAACCGATTTTGCACAAAAAACGATTGAGCCAAAGTCTGCCGTTCGTTGTTTTCGGAAATTACGCCGTCTCGGGACGTGGGCAGATCGCCGTTCTTCTGTATTCGATCCTGATCTTCTCGATGTACGCGGAAACCGATGTTGAAATCGTTTTTTACATCACCGAGACGGAAATTTACATTCAATCGCGGCTCAACGCCTATCATCAAATAGTCACGCAGACGGCCCTCGTTGCCGCATGTCGTGTTCAAATCAGCTAAACTGAGACAGTCCGGGTCAAGATTCAAACGGTTCGGGCGCTGGTTGGAATTCGAAGACTGCCTCCACCAATCACGCGAAAAATAGTTCGAGTAAAAATTGGTCGTCAGGCTAATTTTCGGTGTGAAAACGCCAACATGCTGGAACACAAAACCATAACGCCGCGTGTTGAAAAAATCGTTTTTGAATATGTTGCCGCGTGGGTTTGCCGCATACTCTGCTTCGGTCGCCCCGGTATACGTAATATTTGAATCCTCTTGGAAAAAAGTATATTTCGCGGTCAGCACGTTGTTGCTGTTCAGGGCATACGTGGCTTTTGACAAAAAATCGTATAGTTTAGCATTGATGTTTTCCCGGGCGCCGTCACCTTGTTTGTGGCTGAAATTAGTAATCAGACCAAATTTGCCGAACGTGCCGCCAAATCCTGCTCCGCCGTTGAAAAAAGAACGATTGCCGCCTTCGAGCTTGAAATTGAAAGCCGTCTTTTGCGGCGGATTCGGCGTAATGTAATTAATTACGCCTGCAATCGTCTGCGGGCCATATTGAATTTGTCCCGAACCCTTCAAAACTTCGATCGATTCGTAGCGTTCGACGGGCGGATGGTAATATGAAGCGTTGTCGCCGTAGGGCGCGTAGCTTAAGGGCAACCCGTCTTCGAGGAGCAAAACTTTTGTTGAGCGCGTGGGATTTGTACCGCGAATCCCGATATTCGGACGCAAACCAAATCCTTCTTCATCGCGGATATTGACGCCGGCAATTTTTCGCAAAGCTTCGGAGAAATTAAACACGCGGGAATTTTCCAGCGTCCTGGCGTCGACACGCTCGATCGAACCTGGCATCTCCGACAAGCTATTTTCGGTTCCTGCAAGTAGGCTTGATGTGACAGATATCTCGGCCGCAACAGGTTCCGGGTGTAAAACCAACTCTAAATTACCGTCATTCGGAATTCTTATTGAACGGGTTTGTTGGCCGAAAGCGTGGGCAAACGCCATCAATTCGTATCTGCCGTCTGCAACATTTCGAAACGTGAATTTTCCGCTGGAATCCGAAGTAGTCTCGATCCTGAATCTGACATCACTGGCATTCAAGACAATAGAAGCTCCGAATACTGCATCACCATTTCCGTCTACAATGCGTCCGTTGACTAAATTTTTATCCTGGCCAAAGAGGATTCCGGACGCCGATGAAATTGTGAAAGCAATTGTCAGAAATCTTAATTTTAGATTTTTCATAAAAGTGTTAACAGCTAAGGGACGCAAGCCGTCTTAACTAAGACGTTGCGGAAAACAACTCTCAAAGGTCTCAAAAAAAACTATAATTATGCGATTGGCATCTTTTACAGCCGGTTGCAAAGCCTTTACCAAGGACAAGGAAAATAAAATCTCAATTACATTAATGAAAACGATTTTCATTTTCAGTTTCATATTATTTAAACTAAAAGGACAACTTATGTCAACCGCGATTACAAATTATGGAGATAAATCTTTGTAAACTTTTTTAAAATTTACTGTGGAGCAATTGCGGGCTATTTTCCGCTAAAATTAGGCGGACGTTTTTCGAAGAAAGCCGTGACGCCTTCTTTGAAATCGTCGGCTTGGCCGGATTCGATTTGGCACTCGGCTTCGAGCGCAAGTTGTTGTTTGAGGGTGTTCGAGAAAGTTGCGTTCAACATTCGTTTGACACGGCCAATTGCACCGGTCGGCCCGGCGGCAAGTTTTGCGGCAAGTTTTGCGGCTTCGTCCAGTAGATCGGCAGCCGGGACGACGCGGTTTATCATGCCGATCTCGGTAGCCCGCTTTGAATCGACGGTTCCGCCGGTCATGAAAAGCTCAGCGGCAAGTTTCTCACCGACGGCTCGTGGAAGAAAAAAAGTGCCGCCGCAATCCGGCGACAGGCCAATCCTAACGAACGCCACGTTAAAGGTCGCGTCGGCGGCTGCAAGGACGAGATCGCATGCGACAGCGAAATTAGTTCCGGCACCGGCGCAAACACCGTTGACTGCGGCAATAAAAGGGATTTCCGTTTCACGGATCAAACGAATGACATCGTGAAGAGCCTTGAGTGGCGAATCGAGAAAAGCCTCGATGTTGCCTTCGGAGTCGCCCATCGTCCTCATCTCGCGTAGATCGCCGCCGGAGCAAAACGCTCGGCCGGAACCTGTAATGATAACTGCGCGGGCATTGTCGGAGATTGATTTTTCGATTGCCGACTTCAGATCCTTGCTCAATTGAAGCGACAAGGCATTCAAGGCCTCGGGACGGTTCATCTGAATAGTCGCAACCGAGCCGTTCAGATCGTAATTGACAGTTTCAAAGCTCATAGCACTTTTGTTCATGAGTTGTGAGTCTCTGGTCTTAAACAGGAATTCGGCATTTCCGGCTCAAGACTCTCAACTCCGGACTCCAGACTAATTCAGGCAAATTTTGCTCGTGAACGGCTTGCTTCGTGGCATTCGCGGCAGAGAACTGTACGCCCGACTTTTGGCTGGAATGGAACCTGATCGTGCTTTCCGCAATGATCGCATACGATCTCGAAGCGGGTAGGGGCATTTTCTCCGACGGCCGCCTTTTTCGCACGGCACTTAGGGCAGCGCTGCGGCGGCATCATGTTGCGTTGATAAAAAATATCCTGTTCTTTCTCGGTGAAAAGGAACGTCTCTCTGCACTGAACGCAAGTGGTTTCAATGTCCGGCATCGCAGTTTCTCCTAACTCAATCTTGTTGTTCGGGATTGGAAAGAATATAACACAAAAAATATAAAATCCTCTACGATTTTCGGCCGATGAGTTCGGAAACGTGAGAAGCGACAGTCGCCCCGAGAGTGTTAAGGTTGTAACCCCCCTCCAGGCATGAAACGATACGTCCGCCGCAAACCTCATCCGCCCAATGTTTTACCGCTCGCGTCATCGAAACAAAATCTACATCTTCGAGCTGGAGCTGGCCAAGCGGATCGGTCAGATGGGCGTCGAAGCCGGCGGAGATAAAAATCAGATCGGGTTTCATCTTTGCACCGATTTCCCTGATCGCTGATTCGAACGTCGATTTCTGAACACTCGCTAACGTATATGCACGCATCGGAACATTTAGCGTCGCACCCAACCCGCGGCCGTGTCCCGTTTCGCCACGCGAACCGGTTCCCGGATACCACGGATATTGGTGCATCGAGAAAAAGAATACAGTCGGGTCGTTGTAAAAAATTCCCTGCGTGCCGTTTCCATGGTGCACGTCCCAATCGATGATCGCGACACGCTCTATCTCCTTGTATTTATTTTGTGCGTACCGAGCAGCGACGGCGACGTTGTTAAAAATGCAAAAGCCCATCGCGTGTTCGGCGGTTGCGTGATGACCCGGCGGACGAACCGCCACAAACGCATTTCTTGCCTCGCCCTGCATCACTACATCGACCGCAGCTATCGCACCACCGGCAGCAAACAGCGAAGCATCGAAAGACTGCATGGAGATCACAGTATCGGCGTCGAGCTTGTCCAAACCGTTCGCAAACGCCCCTTCGACACGCTTGAAATGCTCTTTTGTATGTGCCGCCTGGACTATTCCCTGCTGTGCCTTTTCCGGTGTTATCTCAACGATCTCGCTCCAAAGCTTCTTATCGTTTTGCAGGGCATCTATAACGACGCGGTAGCGCTCCGGCGTCTCCGGGTGCCCGTGGCCGGTATCGTGCTTTTCGTAGATCGGATGGTGAACTATTGCGGTTTGCATAATACCAATTTACCGCAGAGACGCAGAGACGGAGAGTGTGGAAAGGACTTTTCCGTGTGTGAAAGGTAATTTTCTTACCCGGCGTCCCTGCGTCTTTGCGGTGAAAAATCAAATAAAAGCAGTTTCGTGGAGCAGTTCGCCTTTGGCAAAACGATCAAGGCTGAGACAAGCAACATCCAGAAAACTTGCTTTGCCATCAAGAATGATTTCAGCCAATGCCCGGCCCGTGGCCGGCGAATGCATCACGCCGTGGCCGGAAAACCCGTTGGCGAAATAGAGGCCGGCAACTTCGCAACCGCCCAGAATAGCGTGGTGATCCGGCGTATTCTCGTACAAACCCGCCCGGCATTTTTCACGGACGACTTCGGTTTCATACAAAAAAGGCGCGCGATGCTTCGCTCGCTCATAAACCTTTTCGATAAATGCATCTTCGAAATCGGTATTTAACAAAGATGGCTCGTCCGGGTCTGGATAGGCAAATAGAACATCGTGCTCTAAAGCTCCCCTCCTTTCGAAGGAGAGGTGGCCGCGTTTCGCGGACGGGGTGTTTCTCTCCCCCGAATAACCAGACTGACTCAAACAACTCGCCGGCCTGAAATGAAAACCGCTTCCAATATCGATCACCATCGGCAGATCGGGCGGTAACGGTGCCGGCGATCTTGCCCAAACGATCTGTCTTCGCTGCGGTTCAACCGGCAGATCGACGCCGGCCCTTCCCGCCAGTTCGCGTGCCCACGCGCCTGTGCAAAGCACCGCGTTTTCACACTCGATCCGGCCGTTGTTCGTTTCAACCGCGGTGACTTTGCCGCCACTCGTTACAATCGACAAAACTCGCGTGTCAAATTCAAGACTTGCTCCGTTTTTCAATGCACCTTCGGTAAACCCGCGCATCACGGCAAGCGGATCGATAAAACCATCATGCTTGCCGAAACTCCCGCCGGTCACATCGTCACAGTTCATTCCGGGAACAATTTCGCTGATCGACTGAACGTCTACGGTATCGACATCCTTCACTCCCAACGATCTCTGCTTTTCTACATTGCTTTCCAGATATTCGAATTGAGCGTCGGTAGTTGCAAAGAACAAGTATCCACGCGGTTCGTAGCCGCAATCAAAGTCCCAATCGGAAAAAAATCCAAGTGAATACAGTGACATTTTGATGTTGATGTCGGTTTCGAACTGGGCACGAATGCCGCCCGTCGCTTTGCCTGTGGAACCTCTTCCCTGCTCCGGCTCTGCTTCCAGAATCAACACATCTCTGGCACCGCGTTGGGTCAGATGAAAAGCGATGCTTGCCCCGGCCACGCCGCCGCCGATGATGACGATCTCAGTTTTTCTCATTAAGATTATTGACCACAGAGCCACAGAGAACACTAAACTCTTTGAGAAAGAATATGAATCAGCGGCTATTTTTCTTTCTCGGTGTTCTCTGTGGCTCCGTGATGAATCTATTTCGCAAACACGAGCGAGAAATCATTAAATCCCTTGAATTCGAGTGCGTTGCCGCTTGGGTCGAGAAAGAACATCGTCGCCTGTTCGCCGACTTCCCCGGCAAAGCGGATCTTTGGTTCGATTATGAATTCGACGTTTTTAGAAGAAAGTTTGTCGGCCAAAGATTTCCAATCTTCCATCGGCAGTACTATTCCGAAATGGGGAACAGGAACATGATCGGCATCTACGTGATTTGTCGCCTTCACGCCAGCCGATTCAGGAGCCAGATGTGTCACGATCTGATCCGTAGAGGTTGAAATCGATCCAACACTCCGAACTCCTGCCTTCTTCGCATTCGAGCACGCCGCCATAAAACTCACGCGCGGCATCGAGGTCGTGAACCGGAAAGGCAAGATGAAATAAGTTGTTCATAGTAGTAATTAAGAGATGAAGGATGAACTGTGAACGAAGACAGTCGTATTCTGAGTAAGATTAATCACTCACCGCTGCTTTTCGCTATCTGCCGGATCGCCCCCAAATGATATGCCGTATGCGCGACCATGCCCATCGCCATTCCGGTACGCAGTTCGCTCCAGTCCTCGACAGCAGCGAGACAACGGAGCGCGTCCTCATAGGCTTTCTTCACGCTTGTCCGAAGCGCTTCCCATTCGGCGTCGTTCACGGTTTCGATCAACCAGCTGTCGTCCCAGTTGACACGTTCCGTGCGCCCGTTGATGAATTCGCAAAGACGGTCGAGATAAAACTTTGCATGCTCGGTCTGCGCGGCAATGGTCGTGCCGTGAAATTCCTTTGACGCCCTGTCGGCGGTGACGCTTGAAAGCGTGATGAAAAATCCGACGCCGCGGTCGAGAAACGCGCTCGGCTGCCCTTCAGGCGAGCCTTCGAATGCTTCTCGCAGCAGATATGCGACCGATTCGACAAAAACTGCTCTCGGGATTACGGCGTCGTTACTCTTTGTTTGTACTGGTTCCATTTGTGCTAACCTCTCTTTATCGTGCTGGAAAATACCGAAAAGTTTATCGCGGAATTGCGTGAAAGCCTTGCCAACTTGACTTTTGTCAAGACCACTTTAGGCAATTATAAAGGCAGTGATGAACATCTGCAAAAGATTTTCGTCCGTTTGGTCGATACCAAAAAGGGCGTGCGGCTTTTATTTCAATTTCGGTACGATAATCGGGATTCTGTAAAAAATTTCGACTTTGCTGAAGGTGTGGAAATGCTTCGCAAGCATCTCGAATCCGGTTTTCGCAGCGGACATTTGTTTACGACCGAAAGCGATTTTCAGCTTGAAATAGGCAAAAAGAATTCCAGGCTGAAGACGGGCAAGCCGACATTCAAAACCAGGCCATCTTCATCGCACGACCGCGAAAAAAAGCACCGGATCGACTCGTCCGCTTATTACTTAAAATCCCTCGGCATAACGACCGACGGTGGCGAGATACGCGCCGGCCAACGCGATAAATGGAAGCAGATCAACAAGTTTGTCGAGATTCTTGCCGGTCTCTATGAAAAATCCGCATTGAAAAATAAGACGAAATTAAAAATTGTCGATATGGGCTCGGGCAAAGGCTATCTGACCTTCGCCGCTTATGATTATTTCTCCAACAAACTTGCATTAAAAAACTCTCCTCCTTATGAAGGAGGGGTGGCCGAGACTTTGCGAGGTCGGGGTGGTTCTCTGCCGAGCGATGCGGCAGCTTCGCTAACCGTAACCGGCATAGACACACGCCGCGAACTCATAGATCTATGCAATGACATTGCGCGTGCTGGAAGCTTTGACGGACTGGATTTTGTGGAAGGTACGATAGCCGATTTCTATCCGGGCGACGTCGACATCCTTATCGCTCTTCATGCCTGCGATACGGCGACCGATGATGCTCTTTTCAAGGGCATCGCCGCAAGGACAGAGATCATTGTCGCGGCTCCGTGCTGTCATCAGGAAATCCGAAAACAGATGAAACCGCCCGATATGCTGGCCGGAATTCTCAAACATCCAGTGTTGCTCGAACGCACCGCTGAAAC
>JBQTJB010000123.1:0-5649 GCA_052387555.1 Blastocatellia bacterium
AGATCCGAGAGTTTCCGTTCATACTGCTCGCCCCACAGGGATTTGTTGGTTCGGGCATCCACGAGCTCGACCGTGATGTTCAGATTGTCGCCCCGCTTGGTCAGGCGTCCGGTCATCACCGCATCTACGCCAAGTTCGGACGCGATCTTGGCAATATCAGTCTCCTTCCCCTTGTAACGCATCACCGAACTCGTCGGGCTGACCCTGAGATCAGGAATCTGCGTCAGCCGAAAGATCACCGACTCCGCCAAACCATCCGACAAATAATCCGTATCAGCATCCGAATTCCTATTCTCAAACGGCATTACCGCAATAGAATTGATCGCCACCGAACCGCCTTGGTTCAAATATCGATATCCAAAGAAACCGCCGAGGACGATGACAGCAAGAGCCAGCGGAGCAAGAAGCAAACGTTTGTCAAAGCTCTTCGGCTCCGCCGCTCGATGTGCGGAATGGCTCTGCCTTTCCGACAAGTCACCCAAACTTCCCCGAGGCTCCGCCTCCGCTCCGTTCGGGAAGATAGCTGTTTGGTCGGTCGTATTTATCTGTGCCCGAGTCGCCGCCTCGCCCGGAGCAGCGGTCGAGTGCAAAATGGCTGTCTGAGGCTCCTCGTCCGAGGAAAAAGCCTTACCCGCTACCGCAGGTGGTACCGAGACGCCAGGGCCTTCGAGCAACTGATTGCCGTCATCCAGACAATACAGCAACGTGTCGTCGTAATAATCCCGCCTGCATTCCGGGCAGCGTTTCATAACTTCATTTCTTCAGCAGCGCGGGCCAGTTTAAGATCAGCGTTGGCTTCGGGGATCTTGAATCGCCGACGAGCGTCCCTATCAGGAACTGTTGGCCGTCGGGTGCGACGTCGTATTCGTGAAAAATGGCGCCTTCCAACGCTAGTGTTCGAGTTTTGAAAAGCGGTTTCGGCGCTTCGAACTGAAATTTCGCCCCGCCGGTCTTCACCGCGGCTGCCATCATCGAGGTGTCCGACGCAATAAAAAAGAGTTCGCTGCCGTCGCGCCGCCAGATTGGAAGCCTGCCGCCTTTTGATGAGATAAGTTTTTTGTCAGGACCCAATTTGCCGTCCGCCGAAAACGACTTGACGTAGACTTCGTAATTGCCCGTTTCGTCTGATGTGTAAGCGAGCCAGCGTCCGTCGGGCGAAAGCTGCGGGGTCTGCTCGTCGAACGGCGAATTCAACAACAGATGCTCTTTCTTGTCGCCGAACAGCGGCAGCGCCCAGATATCCATGCGGGTCTTGACGCCCCGCTCCATAAAAAGAATGAAACGCCCATCGGGAGACCAGGCCGCTGTAAATGCCGTGCGCGGAAGAATGGTCTCGGCATCCCCGTAGCCGTTAGCGGCTTTCACGGCGACGCCGTTCCCGGTGTTATAAACGATGCGGCTTCCATCCGGCGACCAGACCGGCGTCTGACTGAACGTCGAAGTCAATCTCAGCCCGGTCCCCTTTTCGAGATCAACAACCCAAAGATTTGAGTCTGCCCCGCCTGTTCCGCCCGATCCGGCCGACCTTCTAACAACGACGCGTTTCCCATCAGGTGACAGCATCGGGCTTTGCCCGACCGCGCCCCTCACCGGAGCGTCGATCGCTCCCGTCTGTTTTCCTTCGCGGTCGTACCAGACGAGCTGATAGTCACGCTGCCAGCGTCCCTGCCAAACGAGAACGCCGTTGTCCGAAACCGAGAATCGCCGAACGGTCGGAGGGTTGTTCGCGCCGGTAATGAGCGTTATCGGTTCGCCCGTCAACGCGAGCTTTCCCACGTCGAATGCCTGAGCAACCAAAGCGTCATTCTGCAGAAAGATCAACCATCCGGGCGCGGCGTAAGCTGCCACGCTCCTGACATCGGAAACTTGCTTGACCTCCGTCGAATCCAGCGAACCTGCCCAGATGCCTTTCTGTTCCCGGAAGAAAATAAAGTGCCGTCCATCCGGCAGAAAATATGGAAAACGATGCCGCTCTACATCATCGCTCTCGAGCTTCATGTCTACCGGCTTCGGCTCGCCGCCCTGTGCTGACACCTGAACCAGCGTCGTGCGATAGTCGGGAGCAAAGACGATGATCCCGTCTTTGCTCCACGACCCTCCAATGAGGCGAGCGGAATCGCACAACACCTGCGCGTTAGCGCCCGTAAGATCGGAGCGCTTCAGCTTCCCGTTGGAGCCGTAGGCGATAGAACGGCTGTCCGGCGACCAGAATGGCTCTAACGCATTCTCGGAACCTGGCAGAAGTTTTACTTCCATCGAATCGAGGCTGCGAACGTAGAGCATGCTCTTTCCGTCCCCCGAGGTCGCCGTAAAAGCGATCTTCTCACCATCGGGAGAGATGACCGCCACATCCGGCTGAGTGTCGTTGAAAGCCAGTTCCGACGGCGGCTCGAACGCTGCCATAACCACCTTTGAGTCACCGTCATAGCGTCCGTTGAAATAGCCATATGCAAAAAACGCGGTAACCACAACAAGCGCACCCGCGACAGCCCACGGCAGCCATGGCGACGAAAGGAATCCGGGCAGACTAAAGGTAAACGACTTCGAATGTGAAACCGTCAGAGCTTTGGTCACGCCCTCGTTAGAAACTCGCTCACCTGACAATATCGCCGTCGCCGGCTCGTCCGAGACCGTGCCCTGCACAAGCGCGGTGCCGTCGTCGAGACAATACAGCAGAGTGTCGTCGTAATAATCCCGCCTGCATTCAGGGCATCGTTTCATAAAAACCCGCCTTAATTCACTTTTCCGCTTGAGTTAGAGTGCCGAAAAGAGTTTAAGGCGGATTAGATTTTATGCCAAACGTTTAAGGTAGTGAAAAGTAAATAACTAAGTGTAAAGTAAATAACTAAAAGTGAATAGTGAAAAGTGAAGAATTGAATGCTACTTTAACCATTCACTATTCACTGTTCACTAATTCACATATTCCTTTGGAAACCACAGGACCTTGCTTGGGTCTTCGGATTTTGCCTGCTGTTTGCGAAGCTGTGCGTTTTGCAAAAGCTGTTTTGCGGTGTCGCCGTCTCGCCAGAATGTTGCCCAGCCGACATTCAGCCGTATCATAAGATTTTCGTGTTCCGAAAGCGGAAATGGATTTTCGGCGAAGATCGATTGAATGCGTTCGATAATTTCCGTTGCGGTCGATTCGGCTGCGGTCGGCAGTATGATGACGAATTCGTCATTTACGGCACGGGCAAGAAAGTCCATCTTCCGCAAGCCTGACTTTAGATTTTCGGCAACGAATTCAAGCATCTTGTCGCCGACGGCGTGGCCGAACGCCTCGTTTGCCTCGGCAAAAGCTTTTATGTCAACCGACAAAACGGTCAATGGCCGCTCGTCGCGAAAACGAAGCGATTCGGCAAGCTGATTTTCCAGCACCATAAAAAATGCGCGTTCGTTCGGAAGCCGCGTCAGCGTATCCGTTAAAGCATTCGAAAGCGAGCGTGCAAAAGCGATCGATCCCAAAAAGAGCGGAGCTATACGGTTCCCGACCGCTTCAAGAACTGCCGCGGAAACATTGGGAGCGGCGTCCGCCTCTTCGGAAAACAATTGATAAACGCCGAAGACTCGGCCATCGTGATGAAGCGGTATCGCAACCGACGACAAAAATCCTGTTAAAGTCGACGGCGGCATCGAATGTTTCACCAGCCGCAGATCCGAATCGGTTTCAACCTCACCGCTCAGAAAAGCCATTCCTGCCAACCCGCAATCGGTTTCAAACTCGAGCCCTATCATCGAGCGCGAATTGCGCCCGTCAGCCTCGGCTATCTGAAGCCTGGTATGCGTTTCGTCCACGACAAAAAGCGCACTCGCCGAATGTGGATATATCTCCGCAACGCGATTCGAAACCAGACGGAACATATCCGACGGTTTGAGCGATGAACTGAAAAACTGATGAGCCTCATCAAGCGCGTGAAGTTTGTCGGTCAACTCACTTGAAATCGCTTCGTCCGCGAACTCTTCGCCCGTGCCGGACGAACCATGCAGTTTGTATAAAGACAATCCGCAAAGAAAAGCATAGGCAGCGGAAATTGCAACAAGCCCACTGATCTTTGCAAAGCGGCTAACGTCCGAAACAGCGATCAGATATGTAACTATCGGCGCAATAAAACCGAATACGCCAAATACGAAATGCACGGAAGATGGTGATGGCTGCGGCTGGGTTCGCTGGTGCAAACTTCCCTGGTTATTCATATGGATGTGTAAACGAATATGGCCGGAACCGGCGTACGGACAGAGCGATTGCTCCTATGAAAAGATACTTGTTATATTGCCGGAAAGTCAACAAAAATTGTCTCGAAGCCAGTAAATACAAGCGTTTTGGCAAAAAAAGAAGAAAAATATCAAAAAATATTAAAAAAACTCGAAAAAGTGACGTTTTAGGCATTTTTTGAGTTGACTAACTTCGAAGCGATTTCTATAGTGACGTTTGCTCTGAAAATCTTTGAGTTTGGGGCAAAACTGTGGAAACGCAGTTTGTTAAGTAAATATAGGTAAATTTAATCTTTGAAGAAGACAGGAGACTTGATTTAGATATGAAAAAAGTAATTGCACTTTCATCCGTTTTGGCTCTGGGTGCTCTTGGTATGGCTTGCGGCGACGCAGCTCCGGCCAACAACGCAACAAACAAACCGGCTAACACCACCAACATGGCCGCCAACAATACGTCGGTGATGAACACGACCGCTTCGAACACGACGGCTTCAAACACGACGGCTTCGAACATGACTGCTTCGAACACCTCGAACACAAATATGGCCGCCAACAAACCGGCAAATATGGCGTCGAACACAAATATGGCTGCTAATAAACCGGCAAACAAATAGGTTGATTTTTCAGATTAGTTGCTAAGACACCTCGTTTTCGGACGGGGTGTTTTTTCTTTCAGACAAAACCAACTGAGTGAGCCTGAGAGTCTTAGCTGTTTAGGCTGAAGCTTCGGCGCATATGTAAAACGCGACGTAAATCATCTTAAAAAAGTTACTTTTTCGTAATTTTCCAGTTGACTAACCGCCGTTTGATAACTATATTGTCGATTGTTCCAAAAACTTAAGGTTGGGACAGGCGGGTCTTGACCGGCCCGTTGTTAAAATAGGTTAACGTTAATCTTTGAAGAAGACAGGAGAATCATTTAAATGAAGAAAATTATTGCACTTTCATCCGTTTTGGCTTTGGGTGCTCTTGGTATGGCTTGCGGTGAAACCGCAACCAACACAAACACTGCTGCTAACACGGCGAGAAACGCAGCCAACACAATGGCAAACGCAGCCAACACAATGGCGAATGCTGCAAACACTATGGCTAATACCATGTCAAACGCTGCAAACACCATGGCAAATGCTGCTAATACGGCGGCGAACGCTGCAAACACAATGAAACCTACGGCTGCTAACACTGCCGCAAATAAATAATTAACCTTGCTTAATTATTTACGGATTTAGAAAAGCACTTTGTCTTTAGACAAGGTGCTTTTTCATGTCATCCCAACAGCTTACGCATTTCTTCAACCGTTGTCACCGGCCGCTGGCAGACAAAATTTTCACAGACATACGCCGTCGGTT
The DNA here is from genome assembly GCA_052387555.1 of Blastocatellia bacterium. Taxonomy (GTDB): domain Bacteria; phylum Acidobacteriota; class Blastocatellia; order Pyrinomonadales; family Pyrinomonadaceae; genus OLB17. Next base: position 5,559 of record JBQTJB010000123.1, read on the forward strand.
TCCCGTCCGTCTTCACCCTGTCCCTCAATAACGGCAGATCGTACGCGTCTTTACCGTCTGACAATCCCACGACAATATCGGGCCTGTATTC
>JBQTJB010000124.1:0-5749 GCA_052387555.1 Blastocatellia bacterium
ATCGGGCTTGTTTCAACCGCCGTTTGCGATCACCCGGAGATTTCAACGATCCTTCGTGAACTGCGGGCTATGGATTATCGAATTTCAGTGTCTTCCCTGCGGCTCGATCAAATTTCCGAAGAACTGCTCGATGCTCTTGTCGAATCGAACGACCAGCAGATCGCCGTCGCGCCGGAGACCGGCTCCGACCGTCTTCGACGCGTAATAAACAAAAATCTTACTAACGACGAGATCGTAGATATCTGCGGCGCGGTTTTCGACCGCGGAATGCTGACCGTAAAACTATATATGATGGTCGGCCTGCCGACCGAAACTCAGGATGACCTCGACGAAATGTTCGTGCTGGTCGAGCGGATCAAGAACCGTATGCTCGAAGCAGGGAAGAAATTTGGCCGGGCGGGCAAAATCATTCCTTCATTGAACGGATTCGTCCCGAAACCTAATACCCCGCTACAATGGGACGCCATCTGCGATGAACGCGAGCTTAAGAAACGAATCAAATACGTTTGCAAGGGGTTGTCGAAAATTCCGAATGTCGATGTCCGGTTTATGTCCGCTCGCATCGCCCTCGAACAGGCGCTTTTCTCGTCCGGCGACCGAACCATTTCAAAAGTTATCGATCGCGCTGCTATGCTTAATGGCAATATAGACCGCGCATTGCGCGAAACCGGCATCGACCCAGCATTTCACACCTCTCGAGACCGGAGTTATGACGAATTTCTTCCATGGTCGATCGTCGATTCGGGTTTGTCTTTCGAATTTCTAAAAACTGAACATGAAAAAGCACGAGAAGCCCTTTCGAGTCTCCCGTGCCCCGCAGTAGAAAAATGCACAACTTGCGGCGTTTGTCCGACGACCTGGCTTGCCGACGCTCCCGAAGGACTTATCCAAATCCAACCGGCGAAAGTTCGTGCGTCCCTTGCCGTCTGATTCAAAATACTTATTCCTTCAGCAAATACCCTGACGGTACAGCCCGATAATTGAATTGGTATGTGTAATTGTAAAGACCGAATGGAAGCATGCTAACCTGTTTTGAATAAACCACATGAGCGTAGACAATATTGCCCTGCGGTTTTACCTCGATGAAGGCGTCAGCTGGGACATTGTAGTCGCGTGCAGCTTTCTGGACGGATGCCTTGACTGTTTCCAGTGGCTTCATTTGACCCGAAGCAGCGAGCCCCTTGACGACCGCCGTGTCCATTTCCTGTCTGAAGCTCGCTCCTTCGTAAGCGACCGGAATATAATTATACCCGGCGTTCGCGACCAGGATGATCACGGCAAATATCAGTATGAATTTGATTGCAGCACTGCCGCGTTCCGAATTGCGATGATCTGCCAATTTCTTCATTTTCTTAAACTCCTCAATGAAAAAAACCGAGGTTCATCTCATCTACGGATGACTTTTTCCAGTGTTTTAATAAGAACCTTCTGTGGGATAATTTTTTGACTGACGATGCGGGGCTTGCCTATCCGCTCGAGCAAAACCCATTGAAGCGAATCATTGACAACCTTTTTATCGTTATTGAAAGCCTCAAGAGCTTTTGATGGTTCGATGTGACTGATCGACGGCAACACGCCAGTACGATGCACAACATCGTTCAACAAGTTTACTTGAATTTCGTCCAAAAGTCCAAGTTTTTTTGAGAGTTCTGCTGCAAAGATTATCCCCCATCCGACGGCCTCGCCGTGTTTTAGATATGTATATCCGGTAACTTTTTCGATTGCGTGGGCAAATGTATGCCCAAAATTGAGAATTTTTCGCGATCTTGCACTTTTTCGGCTAACCGATTCACGCTCGTCGCCGCGAACTATCTTCGCTTTGAATTCAACGTGTTTAACGATTAAAGGCAAGATGAATTCCGAAAAGTCCGAGCCTTTTTGCCATGACCTGGAACTCACGTCTATCTTTTCGATAACTTTCGCGGTTTGATCAAATAGCTTTTTGCCGGAGATTGCTCCCTGCTTTACTGCTTCGCAAAGTCCGGCTGTTAATTCACGATCAGGCAAAGTCTTCAACGTCGAAACGTCAATAAAAACTGCCTTTGGCTGATAGAAAGACCCTATCAAATTCTTGCCGAACTTTGTATTTACCGCGGTCTTGCCGCCTACCGAAGAATCTATCATCGAAAGAAGCGATGTAGGGATTTGAATAAAATCGATCCCGCGTAAATATACTGATGCGGCAAAACCGGCCAGATCTCCGACCACGCCTCCGCCAAGCGCCACGATCAGGTCTGTCCGTGAAAATTTGCTTAAACTCAAAAACTCGAGTGTTTTTTCGAAAGTTCTCAGGCTCTTGAATTGCTCGCCGTCTCCAATCAGAAAAGAAGTTACTTCGAACCCTTTGCCCAAAAGACTTTTGCAGACAAGCCCGCCATAAAGGCCGAAAATCTTTTTATTCGATATGATCGCGATCTTAGGCCGTCGCTGATTGGTAAGCGTGGCAATCTCATCACCGATTCCGACAAGAAATCCGTCACCGAAACTTATCTTGTATGCGGTGCTCGGTAAATCTATATTTATTTTGACGGATTTCCGATTCATCTTGCTTTTTTAAAGCTATGCTTACCTAACCTAATGTGTCTGTAATTACCTTTGCAATACGACCGGCTTGTTCTGCGATAGTCGCTTGATCCTTTCCTTCTATCATAACCCGGGCAAGATTTTCGGTGCCCGAATATCTGAGCAAAAGACGCCCGTGTCCATGGAGTTCCTTTTCAACTATCTTAGCGGCAACCGAAATATCATGAACTGATTCGAAAGGACGTTTTTCTTTTACTCTCACGTTTACAAGTATTTGCGGGTATCGGATAAAACCATCTGTGGTTTTGGAAAATGATATTTGGCGTTCGGCGTTCGCTTCTAGCAAATGGAGAGCGGTCATCATGCCGTCGCCGACGAGGCTCGTTTCCGGAAAAATAATGTGTCCAGATTGTTCCCCGCCGATATCCGATCCGGTTTTCAGCAAATCTTCGAGAACATACTTGTCGCCGACCGACGCCCGCAACAGCTTTAGACCGCGCGATTCCAGCGCAAGTTCCAGCCCGATGTTGCTCATCACGGTTGCGACGACAGTTCGATTAGCTAACCGGCCATGATCCTGCATGAACTGCGCCATGATCCAGAGCGTTGCGTCGCCATCGACAATGCCTCCTTTCTCGTCAACAAACAACGATCTATCAGCGTCTCCATCAAATGCAACGCCGAAATCCGCGCCCTCTTTAACAACCTTCGTTTGCAAATGCTCCAGATGAAGCGAGCCGCAATTTTCGTTTATGTTTCTTCCGTTGGGCGAGGCATTTATTACTGTCACGTCCGCACCGAAACTCCGGAATAGTTCCGGGGCAAGATCAGATGCCGCACCGTTGGCACAATCGGCAACGATCTTCATTCCGCTCAAATCCATTTTTGGAAAATGTTCGCGAAGATATGCGAGATAAGATGAACGAAAATCTTCCTGACGTTTAGTGTCGATTTCCGTGTTTTCAGAAACGTCCGGCCGAATCTGTGAACGAATGAAGTTTTCGATAGCCGATTCCGTTTCTTCGCTCATTTTTTTGCCGGACGGCGAGAAGACTTTAATTCCGTTGTCCTCAAACGAGTTGTGCGACGCGCTGATGACGATTCCAGCGTCAAAGCCGAACTTTCCCGTCAGAAATGCGACACCGGGAGTGGTAATAACCGATGCGGATTCGCAAAAGGCACCGCCGGCTTGAGCCCCGTTATGAAATGCCCGCTCTATCCATTCACCCGACTCGCGGGTGTCGCGGCCGGTGATAAAACTAGGCGTGCGTCCGAAATCTTCAGCTATCTTCTTCGCCAGCGACCAGCCGATGGCTTTAACCGTCTCTTTGTCCAAAGGAAAGGAACCCGCTTTGCCGCGAATTCCGTCAGTGCCGAATAATTTGTCCATTGTTAAGTGCTTAGTTTCCGTTCGAATTACGAGGAAGCACTAGGTTATACTTTAGCCGCAAGGTTCTACAAAGTGCAAAATTGCTATAACTAATATTTGTAGAATCCATAAATTATTCGATTTTGTTTGACAACCTCGCGTGCCTTGGGTGAATCTATATCTTAGTGGGCCGTTCGCAACCTGCTTTACAACCTTCACCCGGTAGTAAAACCCAATAAAAGTTTGTTATGAAATTGAATATTTTCAGCGCCATTTTTTTCCTTTTTGTTTTTGTATTGATCGGCAATGCTCAGGTAACACAAATCGAACCGACACCCGCGCCCGTGAAAGTTGTTGTTACCGATTCAATACCGGCGTTAAAGCCCTCGCCAACGCCGATAATAGTCGGGCGTATAAATCCGGAATCGGTTGTAAGGCCATTGCCTTTGCCAACCCCTTCTTCATACCGTTCACTTGGTTTTCGTCAGTTGAAAATCAAGATAGCCGAGGCGAAACGGTCGATGTTGAGCCGCCCTACCGTCATTGCTTCGAGCGAAGGAACGTCTGTGAATAACGAGCTTGTCCGCATTGCGTTTCATGACTGGAAAACCGGCGAAATCGATTACGCAGTGATGTCTAAAGAGGCTTTTCTCTCGACAGCGGATGAAAAACAGCTTGTTTCGCAGAATGGACGTCAACTCCGGTCGCGAACGATTCGCGGAAATGGAGTGAACACGCCGATAATTTTGATCGACGAAAACGGCGAGGCCTATCTGCCGCTTATAGTCCAATACCCAGTTATACGCGGAGGAAAGTTCATCGAAACGGCATACTATATGTCGACGCATCCCGGTCTTGTCACACCCGAGATAGTCAACGCGGGAAGGTATTACGTGCGTAATGTTATAGATCTCGCCCGCGAACGCTTGCATGAAAAAGGCATTTTAATTCAACCGCAGATCGCGGATATTGCGGAACGCCTGGCAGCGGTCGAACACGTGGATCACATGCGTTTTCGCACCGAACCACACGTGAATATCTATAATGATATTTACACGCTTTTTGCTTTAAACGAGGGCCAAACATACCGTTATTCGGTCAGCTCCGCCGGAGCGGGCGGTATGGTGCAGATGATCCCGTCAACCTATCGGATGGTTCGCTCATGGCATCCGAATGTCGGATTGATGCCTGATTTTGTTGAGGGAATGCGAAACCACGTTAATGCGTCGCAGGCAATGCTGCTATACATGCAACGTACATGGAATGATTTGATAGCAAGCCCGACCGTGGCCGATGCCTTTTCGAGCGGCATCGCAACCCAGGAACAGCTTATGGCGGCGGGTTATAACTCAAACCCTGCGAGGCTGGCAGGATACATTAATCGCGGCGGCGAAGGCTGGACTAACTTGATTCCCAGAGAAACGAAGATCTATCTGCAAATTTACGAGTCGATAGAACGGCACGTCCCGATGACAGCCCGGACGCGATAACTTGTCAGAACCACCTGCGGTAGCGGGTGGTTGAACGTAATTTTTGAAAACAACACTTACACTGCTGAATTCACGAAATATACAGACCTGGAAGAGGCTGCCCGAAAAGCAGATTTTGAAGAATTTTTTAACCACGAAATCCAGCGAAAAAACACAACACCAGCCAATACTCCCAGAATTTAAGTTTAGTTTCGTGTGATTTCGTGGTTTGATCTCTTACAATTTTGAGTTTTCAGACATCCTTGTATCTTGACAATCAAATGCTTAGCAATTAATTAGGACGCTTATTGATTGCTGGAAAAGATGAGCCAGTAGACATCCTGAGACGTTCAGAGTCTGGTGAAGAGATGAAGGCCTCTTTTCCGTT
>JBQTJB010000125.1:0-18439 GCA_052387555.1 Blastocatellia bacterium
CCCAGTCGATGGACGCCAAAACGCGGCGTCAGCTTTTCCGTCGCCGGTATAGTCGCCCTGAACGATCTTGTCTGTAGCTGAGCCGAACTGGAATGCGTTTACTCCGCCTGTGCTCCTGCTGATCCACCATTCGCCGCCAGACGCTCCATTAGGACGGTAAATGGCGATGTCGGCTTTACTGTCGCCGTCGTAATCGGCAACCGCGGGAAGATCGGTAGGCAAACCAAACTGCTGGATCGTCGTGCCGCCGCCTGAATTCAAAATAAACCATGTAGTCGATCCGGGGCGGTAAACTGCCGCGTCCGCTTTACCGTCGTTATCGAAATCGCCCGGAGCCGGAATGTCACCAGTCGCCCCGAACGGGAAGGCGAAAAAGGTAAAGTTCTCGCTTCTAAGAACGAACCACTCGCCCGTTGAAGGACGCCAGAATGCAAAATCGGCTTTGCTGTCGCCGGTAAAATCGCCAGGAACTATCGTGTCGGTCGGTGAGCCGAATTGCACTGCGCCGCTGCTGCCGCCTGCTTCGGCCGATGTGTACCACCATTCACCCTGTGCGGGTCGATATATCGAAAGATCGGTCCTGTTATCACCGGTGAAATCGAACGGTGCGTTCGCATTCGAAACCGCCTCCGAAAAATTATATGCGACGAGTGCAAAGTTTTGATCGGTAACGTCTGCATTTCCGAGCGTTCCGTCGCCGTTCAGTGCGGTGGCAAGCACCGTGATGTTTATCGGAGTTCCAACCGGTGTTCCCGCAGGAATCCATACATGCTCGACGTTATTCAGCGGATCGAGGATTCCGCCGGTAGTGGATTGCCCGCCGGAAAACATGTTGCCGCGATAGAGCGTCGCTCCGACGGCTACCGTCAGGTCAAGATTATTGATCAGAGCCGGATTGGCCGCCGCCGGAGGATCGGTCCATACAATTGTAATGCGGACGGGTTTGGTCGCATCAGCGACAGTACCGGAATAAACAATATTTTCGCCGACTGTTGTGAAATTTGTTGCCTGATCAATATATTTCATCGCAACGCCGGTATTCATCATCAGCTTCATGTTCATCCGGCCCCAGCCTTCATTACCGTTCGGAATAGGAAAGTTTGTTAGATTGCCGTTCATTTCCTGGCCGGAAAGCAGAATCGAGGCCTTTATCATCGCCGGGCTTGGGTACACGCCGCCGTTGGCATTTTTCCAATATTGCGTAAACAAGGCAGCGGCACCGGCGACCTGCGGAGCGGCGTGCGACGTGCCGCTGCTGTAAGCGTGATTAGCGTCGAAACACGACGACACAGATCCGCAGTTTCCCGCCCGGCTGCCGGTTATTACGGTTCCGGGAGCGGTGATATCGGGTTTGATGCGCCCGTCACCTGCAGGGCCGCGGCTCGACGTGTTGCTCATGTCGTCGATATTATTCGCGGCGGTTGAAAGGTCAGGACGAAGGTTTTCTGCGTTGGCAACTGCGATCACATTCTTCGCCATTTTCGGCCGCGTCAGGCCGGCGGCACCGGAGTTTCCGGCAGAGAAAATGATATTTATCGGGTCGATCGTTCCGGCAAATGAAGAATCACGTACAAATCCGTCGTACGTTCCGGCAAGCGAATCATAAGCATTGCCGTTGGGTCCGGCGCCCCAACTGTTATTTGAAATAGTTCCGCGAACGCCGTTTGGCCCAAGCGTATTCAAAGTGTCGTCCATCGACTGTGCGTCGCTGGTTGTATTACCCGTCTTCAGAAATGGAATATTTATTATGTTCGCCTTCGGCGCAACACCGAGGCCGTAGTTATAGCCTTGCCCGTCGAGCGCTCCGAACGGCGTGTTTCCCGCGATGATGCTGGCGTTGATATGGCCATGGCCGCCATCTGCTCCCGATGTTGCTCCACGAAGTGGGCCGTCAACGGTATTAGCGGAAGTAATGTAAAATCCGCCATTTCCGGGAATGCTTACGCCGTCGTCTGAGACCGCCACGGTCACGCCCGTTCCGTCGGCTCCGAATTGGGTCAGCGGATCGTACCCGGGAGCGCTTATCGTGGTCGTGCTTGAGTAGTTGCCGGAAATGATGTGTGCAGCCCGCTCATCTTCGATCGAAGGTTTGATATATGGATCGATCCGAAAAACATCGGGAAACGTAGCAACTTTCGTAAGTTCGCCTCGATCCATTTCAACCCGCAGCGTGTTGAAGAAATTGGACGGAAGTAAGTTCTCCTGCAAAATCCGTCCCTGGGTCTGATTGCGGAATTCGTTTGCGACGCGGCGAAGTTCGGCTCGTGAAAAAACGGCGATGTCGAAAGTGACGGTTTTGGATTCGGAGGAGCCGGCGAAATCGTTAACTTCCGGCGAAAGCTTCTGTACTGCCGTGTACGCTCCGACCCAGCGAACCCGCGAATGCGACGCAACTTTCTTAATCGCCTCGCCATCGCCATAAACAAAAAATGCCTGATGCGGAACGTACTGAATCACCTCGACTCCGGCGTCACGAAGGCTTTCGAGCCAATCATCTTTTACTATGCCACCGAACTGAACCACGTAATAGCCGCGAGCCGGAACCGCGCCGGAATCGGTGGCTATTGTTTCTACCGGCGGGTCAATTACAGGTTCAAACTTTGCTCCCGGCAGGTTGATCGTCGTTTCGATCTTTTGTGTGTCCAGACCGGACTTAGATAGACTGGCTTTCTTATTCTTCGCAATTACAGCAAACGAGCCGTAATCTTCTACAATGCGGCCAAGTTTTGCAGCTTTATCGCGATCGCCGATCTTGTTTGTAGCCACCCGAACGATCTCGACGTTTCCCTCCCGGATAGCATCCGTAACAGCGTCTTGTCTCGAAAATTTATCAAAGGCTGAGCCTTTCGGCGTTTTCTTCTGAGCAGTCGGACGTTCAGAACCCACAAGAAGAAAAAACGCGAAGGCTGCAACAATCGCAATAAAAACCATAAATATGCGATAAATTCCGTTAGATCTAACCATTACAGATGTCTCCAGTTTTGGGAAAAATTTTGGAATCGGGAAAAACACAGACTAACATATTAGACTCTTATTTCGGAGGTTTTTCCTAAACATAACCGTATATTGAGATCATTTCACTCAGCGAAAATAAAAAATCCCGGCCTAAGCTCTTCGCCAGCCTGGGTCGGGGTTTTTACTCGGGACGGAAGATTTTTAGATAGAGGGCACCAGGATCACCTGAACACGCCTGTTTTTTGCCCGCAATGCGTTTGTGGTATTCGGGGAAACGGGCAAACTCGCGCCCAGGCCGCGGGTTTCGATCCGATTTGCCGGAACACCGAATGCACTCAATCTATCTGCTATCGCACGCGATCTTTCGCTGGTCAGAATTTCCAATTCTTCGGCAGTACCGCGATCGTCCGTGTGCGATTCGATCATAATCCGGTAGTCAGGATTATTGGCAAGAATTTCACCGAGCGATCCCAGTTTCGAATCCATAGTCGGAGCAAAATTCGAAACACGTGTCGATGCCCAGAGGTTTTCGGGAAGCGTCAAAATAATTCCGCGTTCGCTTTTAGAAACGGTTCCAAACTTTCGCAGCGACTGCATGAATCCTGCCTGATTTGCCTCCAATACGTAGATACGCTGTTCGCGTTCACGCTGTGCGTCGGACGCTTTTTTCTCGTTTTCGACTTCGACAAGCCGTGCTTTCGCGTTGTTTGCCTCAACCTTTGTACGCCCCAGTTCCTCTCGCAGCCTGCCGTTTTCTTCACGCAGATCTCTAATCTGCTTGTTGTAGTTAGTAACGTCGCGTTCTGAAAGCTCACGGTTGCGGGTTTCGCTTGCGAGTTCCGCTTTCAGATCTTCGATCTGCCGTAATGCCTCGCCAAGCCGGTCTTCGACCTGCTGCATTTCCGCATCCGACCGCGTTTTTTCATTACGTTTTTCACGAGCCTCGCGGCGCGTCAATGCGGTAGTCTCGGCCTTAACGGCTGTGCTTATAGATTGGCGTGCCGTAGTATCGACCGTCTCTTCGGGCCGACCGGCTCGCCATCCGTCCTCGGCGTTGGTCAGAAGAGTTTCCGCCGAACGGAGTTCATCGGCGGCATCGCGGTCGGCTCCGGCAAACCTTGCAAGGGCCACGGCTTGCTTTGCCTGCAAGATCGTCGACGGCGTTTTCGAATAATCCAGTTCCGCTATCTCCGGCGTTCGGGAATCCTTAAAATAATCGCTCGAATTTCCAAAATACTGCACCGCGGCAATAGTGTCGATCTTGCGTCCGGTACGCGTGTAAGGGCTGAGATTTTCCAGCATTATTTCCTGGCTCGGCCTGCGGACAAGAAAATGTGGTTCTGCTGTGATGATGAGCGCAAAGGTTTGCAGCGGCGTAGTCACGCTTATCCGTGAATCGAACTCGAAAAAACCACGCCGTTTTATTTCGCCGAGGTTGTCTATCTGTCCTTCCGGCGATATCGCCCACAGCACATAAGTCGCATATCCTGCTCCCAGCTCAAATGGCCGAGGCATTCGCGAAACCGAAAGCTCTATCTCGGTTCCGTTTCGGCTCGTCCGCTTGATGGTCGCGTCACCCTTCATTCGAGGAAACCGCGTCGTGCCGCGAAACTGAACGATCACAAGTTCATCGAGCGGGTACGTAATGGCCGTCGTTCGTCTCGAAATATCCGCCTGGCTGAAGGCAATTGCAGATGAAACAAAAACAAATAGAAACACGAACAGCGATCTGATGAGTGCTTTTGATTTGAACATATTTTGTACTCCGGGAAAGCAACGCTAAGAGAAAGATGCCATAATTATGCAGCAAGTTGCAAATTTTACGGCTTGGACTTTCGACGGAAATCTACAGTATATTCAGGGTTTTTACCCAGCGATGAACGAATTCAAACGCCTTTTAAAATACGTCCGGCCGCATTGGCTCACCTTTGTCTTCGCGTTGGCCGCTATGGTTTTTGTGGCGTTGTTCGAAACCGCGACAGGTGCATTGCTTGTCCCGATCTTCGGCCAGTTTCTTCCCGGTTCGACGGAATCTGCCACACTTTTCGATCTTCACAGCCTCATTCCGAAAGAACCCTGGTACAGGGCGTGGCTCGCGATCTCGCTCCTGCTGCTTGGATTTACCATCTGTAAAGGCATAGCAGAATTTTTTTCGTCTTACCTTATGGCCAGGATCGGCCAATCCGCCGTATTGAGTCTCCGACGAGAGCTATATGACCATCTTCTTCGCCAATCGACAACATTCTACGAAAACCACAGGACGAATTACCTTGTTTCCAGGCTCGTCGTAAGCTGTTCCGCCATTGAATATGCGGTCTCCGGTAATCTGCGTGACGTTCTCCGCGAGAGCTTTATGCTCATTTTTTTCTTCGCAGCGGCTTTTTATTACAACTGGCGGCTGATGTTGGGAGCACTGATAATCGCCCCGATAATAGCGTTCCTCACAACACGATTCAGCAAGACGTTGCGACGATATGCAGAAGAATCGTTTGAAGGAAATAAATTGCTGTCCGACACGGCTCAGGAAACACTTTCGAACCATACGATCGTAGCTGCTTATCGGGCAGAAGATCGTGAGATGACGAGATTCGACCGCGTTGCAAAAGTCATTGCGAAGGCAAACCTTCGTTCGGGACGAATTGCGGCTACTTCGCCGCCGACCATTGAGATAATCGGCGTGATTGCAATGGTCGTTCTTTTCTATTTTGGCCTACGCGAAATAAATGCGAACAGAATGGACGCGGCTCAGTTTTTTACGTTCCTGTTCTTTCTGTTCAGAAGCTATGACCCGATGCGAAAGATATCTCGTCAGCATAACGAACTTTCAAAAGCTTTTGCAGCGGCTAAGGACGTTTGGAACGTTTTGGACGAATACGACGAGATTCACGAAAAAAAAGACGCTGTAATTCTGCATCCTCTGAAAGATAAAATATCTATCAAGAATCTTTCTTTTTCGTACAGCAATGGCGAAAAGATAATCATCGACGATCTTTCGCTGGATGTTCCAAAAGGAGCAATGGTCGCTCTTGTCGGTGAAAGCGGTGGCGGCAAATCCAGTTTGATACGGCTGGTTCAGAGGCTTTACGACCCGTCGGGCGGTGCCGTTCTCTGGGACGGCATCGATCTTCGAGACGCTCAGCTTGAAAGCCTTCGAAATCAGATCGCTTTGGTAACGCAAGAGACGGTTCTCTTTAACGAAACTGTCCGGTACAACATAACCTACGGAAAACCGGATGCCTCTCAAGCGGAATTGGAAGAAGCTGCTGAGATCGCGTTTGCGGCCGACTTTATCGACGAGCTTCCACAGAAATACGACACCATCGTCGGCGAACGCGGTGTTTTTCTTTCCGGCGGACAGCGACAGCGTATTGCAATTGCCCGTGCGGTTTTAACGGACGCTCCGGTATTGATCCTCGACGAAGCGACATCCGCCCTCGACGCCGAATCGGAACGTCTGGTTCAAAAAGCTCTTGCTAATTTGATGAGGAACCGGACGTCGATAGTGATTGCTCACAGGCTTTCAACAGTCCGACGAGCGGATACGATCGTTGTGATGGAAAGAGGCAGGATCGTCGAACAAGGAACACACGAAACGCTGCTGGAGAAAGACGGGAAATACAAACGGCTTTACGAACTGCAATTCGCCGACGAAGAACTTATCGAAGCAGAAACCCCAAACTAGGACTCCTGCTTTTCGACGTGCTGTTTCAGGCGTTTCAGGTCGTCGGTAATCGCTTCCTTGACGGCCTTATTGAACAAAGCTGCCGGAAGTTGATATACACTCTCGCCGATGCTTTGCACCCGAACTTTCGCCGTTGTGCCGCCGTCCGTATCGGCGAGATCATAACGCACCTTCATTTCAAAAGGCTCGTTGGCGGAAAGCTCGACGAAAGTATTCGGCTCGTCCTTCATCACCATAACCATCGCGGAATAGCGTCGGCTGAGAAAATCGCCTACGCGTTCCACCTTTGCTCCTTTTACGAGAAGACCCGGCGTTAAGGGAAAGACATTTACCAGCCCGCCTATCCAAAGCTTGTCGCATTTCGGATTGAACATTACGGCTGCAACTTCTTCACGCGGTTTTTGGATAAGGATCTCGGCCTTTGCGTCAACGGACATAATGTGATTTTGTGCTCCAGAAAGAAGGTGTGAACTACAAGAAAGCCAGCCAAATCATAGCAACCGGCGGATTTTCTGTAAAGCCTTTTTCTCTGCGGCTTCTCTCATTTACCGCAAATGGTGCATAATACAGCTTTTATTTGTCCCTGAAGGCAACATTTACTTATGAAATCAATGACCGGCTTTGGCCGTGGTTCAGCAGTGGAAACCGATCACTCGATTACGATCGAATTGAAAACCGTGAACAATCGCTTTCTTGACATCTCGCTTCGAATGCCGGGCGAAACCCAATCGCTCGAAGCCGGTGCGAAGCGTTTGATCAACGAGCGTCTCTCGCGTGGACGCGTCGATGTAAATATTCAGTACGAGCGTTCTCAGGAGATCGATTACCAACTGAACCGTCCGGTTATCGCAGGCTATATCTCGGCGATAAAGGAGCTAAAAAACGACTTTGAACTCGCCGGCGAACCCGACCTGAATATGATCGCACGACTGCCGAATCTGCTGGTACAGAAGAAATCGGAGATCGATGAAAGTTTCGGTGCGACATTCGAAAAGGCTTTGAATCTGGCTCTCGACGATCTTGAGAAGATGCGTGGTGTTGAAGGCGAGCTGCTTGCGGCAGAGCTTTCGACACGCCTGAACGAGATCGAAAATCGTCTTGAGCCGATAGAAAAGGAATCTGTAAATGTCGGCGAGGAATACGCACAGCGTTTGATGAAACGAATCGGCGACATGCTTGCAAAAGCGGATGCCCAGATCGAAATGGATCAGGGAAGGCTTGCTCAGGAAATCGCTTATCTGGTTGACCGAGCCGACATCTCCGAAGAGATCGCACGACTGAAAACTCACATCGAGCATTTTCGGAACATAATGGCCGAGGAAAAAGAGGTCGGGAAACGCCTCGACTTTCTTACGCAGGAACTAAACCGCGAAGCAAACACCATCACGTCAAAGACAAATAATATGACCGTGAAGGAGCACGCTTTGCAGATAAAAAGCGAGATTGAGAAAATCCGCGAACAGGTACAGAATATCGAATAACTATAAGCTAACAACTAATAGCTAAAAGTAAAAAGGGGTAGACTGACGCTCGTTTCTCAATTCACTTTTTGGCTTTTCGCTTTTAGTTTTTCGCTCCTTGCTATGTCGGGTAACTTAATAATAATCAGCTCGCCCTCAGGCGGCGGGAAAGGAACTCTTATAAAAGAGGTTCTCGATACCGTTCCCGATATCGGCTATTCTGTTTCGCTTACCACACGCAAACCGCGTTTCGGCGAGGAAGACGGACGCCACTATCATTTCGTTACTAAAGAAGCGTTCGAGGAAGAGATTTCTTCGGGCGGATTTCTGGAATACGCCGAGGTTCACGGACATCTCTACGGCACATCGAAAAATCAGACTGAGCGAATAACGGAGGAAGGCCGCGATGTGATTTTGGAGATCGACGTTCAGGGTGCAAATCTAGTTCGCGAAAAAATGCCCGGCACGGTGAGCATTTTCATTTTGCCGCCGTCGTTCGAAGTGCTGAAAGCCCGGTTGACTGCACGGGCAACCGAAGATTCAGCCGATCTGGAATTGCGGCTGCGAAATTCAATCGACGAAGTAATGCAGTTTATGCGGTTCGATTATGTCATCGTAAACGACGAGGTTCCGATGGCTGCCCGCAAACTCGGGTCAATAATACTTGCCGAACGGCAGCGTCGAGATAGACAACCTGCTGCGGTTCAGGGTATTCTAGATAGTTTCGAGCAATCGAAAAGCCAGATTACCGGAGATTGAATCACTTTATGGTTGAAAAAGCCGTCGATACGACCGAAGAAGACTTGGAAGAAATTAAAGAGATAATTGACCCGCCCGAAATCGATTCGAAGTACCGAATGATAATTCTCGCCGCACAGCGAAGCAAACAGCTTCAACGCGGTGCTATCTCTCGTACAGACGTTGATATTCGCAAGAATAAGGCAACGCGAGTTGCAATGAAGGAACTTCGGGAAAAGCGTATCAATTTCGAAATTCTCGAAAACTGATCGCAACGATCAATTATTCGTAGGCGGCGGGTCTCGTGCCCGCCTTTTCTCTTTCTAATCAAACATCTTTACCTGTTACAAACTGTTTAGAAGTTTATGGTGTTTAGAATTCGCAGGAGGCTGTCCGAAAAGCAGATTTTGAAGAATTTTTTAACCACGAAAACACACGAAAAAACACAAAACAAGCCAATAATCCCAGAATTTTCGTTTAGTTTCGCGTGATTTCGTGGTTTGATCTCTTACAATTTTGAGTTTTCAGACATACTCTCCTTCTTTTGCCCGCGTTCCAGATCACATTCCCTTATAATTTGGCCCGCCTCCGCCTTCGGGGGTGACCCAATTTATGATTTGGTACGGATCGGCGATGTCGCACGTCTTGCAGTGGACGCAGTTTGAGAAATTGACCTTTAGCTCTTTGCGGCCGTTGCGTTCTTCCATTTCATAGACCGCAGCCGGACAGAAACGCTGGCACGGATTGTCGTATTCCACCACGCAGCGTGTTGCACATATTTCGGTGTCCAGCACGTGCAGATGCGACGGTTGATCTTCGTTGTGAGCAACGCCGGCGTGAAAAACGTCGGTGATCTTATCGAACGTCAGTTCCTTGTCGAATTTGACGTTCGCATATCTTCCATTATCAATTCTCAATTCTCCATTATCAATTAATTTCCGCATTCGCTCGTGTCCGGGGACATGGTGTTCCTTCGGCATAAAGCCCCACGCCATTCCTTTCGTCAGAAACTGCAAACCGGTGTTTATGAGAGCCGACCATCGGCCTTTTTGGAATGCACCGTGAAAATTTCTCACCGGATGCAGTTCGTAGTATATCCAGCTTAGGTTAACTTTCTCCTCGAAATGACGCAGATGTTTTGACGAGCAATCGCCGTGACCCAGTGCATCAACAATAGTTTCGGCGGCGAGCATTCCCGATTTCATCGCCGTGTGGATTCCCTTTATTCGCTGGCCGTTCAGGAAAGACGCACAATCGCCGACCAGCAGAACGCCATCGGCGTAAAGCTTCGGCATCGTGTAATAACCGCCTGCGTTGATCGATTTTGCACCGTACTTTATCATCTTGCCGCCTTTCAGAACTTCGGCGACCTTCGGGTGCGTTTTGAACTTCTGAAATTCAAGCTGCGGGTCGATCAACGGGTCTTCATAATCGAGTCCGGTCACGTACCCAATGCTGATAACGTTATCTTTCATCCCGTAAATCCAACCGCCGCCGTAGGTTCGCGTGTCCGATGGAAAGCCAAGCGTATGCACGACCTTTCCCTGCTCAAAATTCCCTTCCGGCACTTCCCACAGCTCCTTGACGCCTATCGAAAAAACCTGCGGCTCTTTTCCTTCGTTCAAGCCGAGCCGTGCCGTAAGCTGTTTAGCCAAGCTGCCGCGAGAGCCTTCGCCGAGAACGGTAACCTTTGCAAGCAGATCGACGCCCGGTTCGAAATTCGCTTTCAGATGGCCTTCCTTGTCGATTCCCTTGTCGCCCGTGCGGATGCCGATCACGCGGTCACTCCTGTCGTACAAGACTTCGGAGGCAGGAAATTCGGGAAAGACGTTGATTCCCGCTTCCTCGCATTTTTCACCAAGCCATTCGCACATTTTGCTAAGGCAGATGATGTACTTGCCTTTGTTTTTGAGAGGCGGCGGAACTATCGGAGCGTTAATCCCCCTATTTTCAGTCAGATACCAGAAAGCATCGTCGGTGACGACCGAATCGACCGGACAACCCTGCTCAAGAAAGTCGGGCATCAGTTCGCGGATCGCGATCGGGTCCATAACCGCTCCCGACAAAATATGTGCCCCGACGAACGGCCCTTTTTCGACGATTGCGATCTCGATCTCGCCGATCTTGTTGCCCGGCTTCAACCCCTTTTCGACAAACTCGTCGTGCCGCTTGATCTCGCTCTTCAAATGCAGAGCCGCTGCCAGATTCGCCGGTCCCGCACCGACAAACACCACATCCATCTCTATCTGTTCGCGTTCGATCATAATTCAGTAGTAAGCAGCAAGCTGTCAGCAATAAGCAATCCTCCGGCTGATCGCTGACAGCTTATCGCTTATCGCCATTCAACAAAAAAGTATATCAATATTCGATTGGAATCTCGACCCGGCGGTCAGTCTTCAAACTGCTTTCTTAGGCTTTCGGAGTACGGAGCACGGGCAACGCCTTTTTCGGTGATGATGGCGGTGACAAGATCGTTCGGCGTTACGTCGAAAGCGTAGTTGCTGACAATCGTGTCGTCGGGTGCGAGTTGGATGTCCTTTACGTGTGTCACTTCGCGGATGTCGCGTTCTTCTATGGGAATATCGTCACCTGTCGGACAGTTAAGATCGACCGTGGAGAGCGGAGCCGCAACATAGAACGGAATGCCGTGACGGTTTGCGAGAACGGCGACCATATAAGTGCCTATCTTGTTCGCGACATCGCCATTTGCAGCAATGCGGTCGCTGCCGACGACGACGGCCTGAACGCGGCCTTTCTTCATCACATGGCCGCTCATGTTGTCGGTGATAAGCGTGACCGGAATATCATCCTGCATCAGTTCCCACGCAGTCAGACGAGCACCCTGCAGATAAGGCCGCGTTTCGTCGGCTATCACCGAGATATACTTGCCAGCATCGACCGCTCCGCGAATAACGCCTAACGCAGTTCCCCAGACACCGCCGGTTGCCAAAGCTCCGGCGTTGCAATGCGTCAAAACGGTGGAATTATCTTCGATCAACTCGCCGCCGAACTTCGCGATAAGTCTCTGTGATTCAATATCTTCGTCGTGAATCGCTTTGGCATCCGTTTTTAAGATTTCCTTGATCTCGCTGACGGATTTACCCTCTGCTTTCGCTTTCTGGAACGTGCGTTTCATGCGGTCAATCGCCCAAAACAAATTCACGGCTGTTGGCCGCGTCGCTCCGAGCACGTCGCAGATGTACTCAAGCTCCTCTTCAAGATCGGCGACCGTCGTGCCGACAAATTGCTTCGCACCCAAAGCGATCCCATAAGCCGCCGAAACGCCTATCGCGGGAGCACCCCGCACGACCATGTCCCTGATGCCAGCCGCCACTTCGCTGTAAGTCTTGAGCATCAGCCATTTCTCTTCCGTAGGAAGCAAACGCTGGTCGAGCATCGCAACGCCCTCGTCAGTCCATTTAACGGGAATGATGTTTAGATTCATAAGCGGTTGTCAGTTAAGCAAACAGTCTTCGACCGCGTTCGTAATTACAGCAGCCCTCTGGCTGATCGCTAACGGCTTTCGCAAAAGGAAATCTTACGGAAAAATCGGACAGCTAACAAGGTGCAGGCTTTAAACACCAACAGCCTTAACATCTAAACAGTTCCAAACACCTTTCCCTGTTTGATTAGAATTCAATTGTCCTGCTGACCGCGTTTGATACTCGGCTATCAGATGTTTTATAGTCTAAAATACTTTGCTCAGGACCACAACAAAGTTTTAACGCTTAAAATTTGCAGGTATAAATGAACGATGCAGCGTCTGAAAGGATGGACTTAACTTTTCACACATTTAGTCCTCTGGGTATCGAACTTCCCGAACCGCTAAAGGCTCTCGAACGTATTTCGAAGAACTTTTACTGGTCTTGGCACCCCGAAGGCGTCGAGCTTTTTCGCGAACTCGACCCTGTTCTGTGGGACAAATGCGAACAGCATCCGCAAAAGTTATTGAGCGAGGTGTCGGAGGTACGCCTGTGGCAAAAGGCGGCTGACGCCAGCTATCTCGCAAAGCTTGAGCGGTTTACAAAAAAGCTCGGCGATTATCTTTCCGAGCCTTCTGTTACTTCCGTGGTGGATAAATCCGAAATCACAGAACACAGGGAAGGCACTGAAAACCACAGAAAAGAGATCGCTTATTTCTGTGCGGAGTACGGTATTCATAATTCCCTTCCTATATACTCCGGCGGGCTTGGCATTCTGGCCGGCGATCATCTTAAATCGGCCAGCGACCTCAATCTGCCGCTTGTGGCAGTCGGTTTGCTGTACCGATACGGTTATTTCCGTCAGGACATTGCACATGACGGTTGGCAGGAAGAGCATTATGCGAACATCTTCGGGCTTGGTCTTTCGATAGAACCCGTCGTGAACGCTTCTGGAGACCGCGTTACGGTAATGGTTCACATTCGCGGACGCGAGGTCTATGCACAAGCGTGGCTCGTAAAGGTCGGACGCATTTCGCTTTATCTGCTCGACACGAACATACAGCAAAATGCCGAGGTCGACCGGATGATAACCGGCCACCTCTACGGCGGCAATACGGAAACGCGGATCGTGCAGGAAAAAGTGCTCGGCATCGGCGGCATCAGGTTGTTGCGAATGCTGGGCATAACGCCTTCAGTTTTCCATCTGAACGAAGGACATTCCGCATTTCTGACCCTAGAGCTTGCACACGAATATCTGACGGCAAATCCGAACGCATCTTTCGATGAAGCACAGGAAGCCGTTCGCAAGCAATGCGTTTTCACGACTCACACGCCGGTCGCGGCGGGAAATGATGCGTTTTCAACCGCCGAATTGTACGCGTGTTTCGACAAGAATTTTATTGCCGGATTGAAGCTGACCGAACAGGAGTTTTTCGGCCTGGGACGCATCGATCCCGGCGACGAAACCGAGCAATTCGGGATGACGCCGTTCGCTCTGCGAATGTGCCGTTCGGCAAATGGCGTCAGCGAAAAACACGGCGAGGTTTCGCGTGAGCTTTGGCTGGACATGTTCTCGGAAAACGCCGAGCCGAACGACGTTCCGATAACGCATATAACCAACGGAGTTCATCCGCCGACATGGATCGCTCCGGGCTTTCAATCGCTGTACGAAAGCAGGATCGGACCGGATTGGCCGAAACTCGTCAATGACCCGAACGCATGGGCGGCGGCTATCGACAGCATACCGGACGCCGATCTCTGGAATGTTCACCAAACGTTCAAGAATCTGCTCATCGCCTTCATTCGCCAACGTACAAAGGCAAAAGAAACCGGTACGCAGGAAACGATCAACGAGCGTCAGGACACGCGAAATCTTTGCTCGCCGAATGTGCTGACAATAGGCTTTGCAAGACGCGTGGCGGCCTATAAGCGTTGGAATTTGATACTTTCCGATCTCGACAGGCTGCTCAAGATGGTGGATGATCCGGTGATGCCGGTGCAGTTCGTATTTGCGGGAAAAGCACATCCGCAGGACCGCACGGCAAAGCAGATATTGCAGCAGTTGATGAGCATAAATCACGATTCTAAATGGCAGAAACGTGCGGTTTTCATTGAGAATTACGATCAGGAAGTGGCTCGTTATCTGGTACAGGGCGTTGACGTTTGGATGAACGTGCCGAGGCGTCCGCTCGAAGCCAGCGGGACAAGCGGCATGAAGGCCGCAATGAACGGAGCCTTGAATTTTTCGATACTCGACGGATGGTGGATCGAAGGCTATAACGGCATAAACGGCTTCGCTATCGGTGAACTTTCGGACGCGGAAACCGATGCCGAAACGGATGCCGACGACGCCGAGGCTCTTTACTCAACGCTGGAAAAGGAACTTATCCCGGCCTTTTACAAAACGGACGATTCCGGCCTTCCGACCGAATGGATACGCCGGATGAAAAACTCTATCGCGACTCTTACACCTCAATTTTCAAGTGATAGAATGGTGAAAGATTATTTAGAACGGATATACTCAAGTCATCAACACCTACGGTAGCAATACATAAAATCATGCAAAACCTCCAATTCCGGACAGGCGTGCTAAAGCCTGTCGAAATCTACAAAGAAGCTTGGGAAATAATGAAGAACGAGTATTGGATGATCTTTGCTGTCACGCTCGTCGGACTGCTCGTCGGAAGCTTCATTCCCATTGTGATCCTTGGCCCAATGATGTGCGGAATTTATATGTGCCTCTTGGATAAAGTAGACGGACGCACGTTGAGCTTTGACAGGCTGTTCAAGGGTTTTGATTATTTCGTGCCGGGTCTCATCGTTGCTCTGATCATAATGGTGCCGACATTTGCCTTCATAATCACTATCTATATTCCAATGATCGGCATGGCTCTCGCCGGTCCGCGAATGAGCGAAGGTGAGATGATCGCGTTCTTTGCGGGCGTAATTGTATTTGAATTGATCGTCGCCATAATAATGATCTGCATCCATTCGCTGATAATATTCGCCTTCCCGCTTATCGTGGATCGAAAGCTGAGCGGTTGGCAGGCGGTTGTGCTGAGTGCAAAAGCCGTTTGGGGAAACCTTGCCGGCGTCGCCGGACTTTTCGGCGTGGGAATGCTTGTCTGTCTCGGCGGCTATCTTTTGCTGTGCATTGGTATTTATCTGGCGTTACCGATCATCCTTATGGCGACGGCCGTGGCGTACCGCAAGATATTTCCGCCGGTTCCGTCATCGCAATTCGCTCCACCGCCGCCAAACGCTTATCAGGGGTTGTAAACATGCCTGCAAATTTTATCAAGGTGGAATCGCTCGGCGATCTGAACGAGCTTTTTGAAAGATCGTCGGAGCGTCCGGTCGTGCTTTTCAAACACAGCAACAGCTGCGGCATAAGCTCGCACGTTTTGGAAATGGCCTCCGATGTCCAAACGGATATAAACGTCGTCGTTATACAGGAACACCGTCACATCTCCGACGAGATCGCCGAACGCACCGGACACCGCCACCAATCTCCCCAGGCATTTGTCATCAAAGACGGCAAGCCCATCTATCACGCAACGCATTACGGAATAGACCCGAAAGAGATCGGGAGAATAGTGAATAGTGAAAAGTGAAAAGTGAAAAGTTGAGTACGATGCAGTAAATGTGGTTGATCGTTTTTAGTTTTTAGTTTTTAGCTATGATCGAGCCTTTGCAAATTATCGAGGAAAACGACTCCGAGGTCTCGATAAAATGGTCGGATGATACGGAGATGCGATACGACGCTCAGAGTCTGCGTCGTGCGTGCCCGTGTGCCGGCTGTATGAACGAATGGACGGGCGAAAAGTTACTTTCCGACATCGAAATTCCCGATGACCTGTCGTTCCGGCATATTTCGATAGTCGGCCGCTATGCTCTGAACTTTCATTTTTCCGACGGCCACGACACCGGAATATTCAGCTTTGCCTTGCTTAGGAAACTCACGAAAAAGTAACAGTCTGACAAGCTAACACCAAATACGTTAGCAGGTGGCACTGACTTTTGTTGTAAACTGTTATTGATGCACGAACGAGATATTTTTGACGAAAGACAAGAAGTTAAGAAGGCAAATTACGCCTGTCCGCACTGCCGCGAACGGCACGACTACGATGTCCGATGGATGAAGCGGACAAAGAAAAAGCAGTTGCCGCGTCATATGAACGAAGGCGACCGTGCCCGTATCGATAAATCGCGCGATTATATGGTGCGCATCGACGATCAGTTGATGTGCAAGAATATGCGCTGCCGCAAGCGCTTCGAGATTCCTTCCTCTCAGTCCGTAGTATTCATCTAAAAATACAATGGCGCGGACGAGGCTTCGTTATGCTATCCTTAAGTCATTCAATCGGACAAAAAGGAGATCGGCTATGACGGGCAAAGATCTGGAATTCTACGGCAAAGAGCGTCCCCCGAACGAGGAGATCACGGAGCTTATGGAAGATGAGATCGCCCACGTTCCGCAGGCTCCGAGCGAACTCGCCGAACGGCTGATGGAGCATCATTCGTCGTCACCGGCCGATTCCGGCGGCGACATCGACGCACTTTGGGAAGAGGTCAACAGCTCGGGTTCCGAGGCCGTCTTCGGTCACAACCCCACGCCGGATCAATCGGATGTCGAGGATAACGCCCACGCAATGGGCATAGATTTCGAAGATAACGAACCGCTCGATTTTGTCACAAAGATGGAAAAACGGGATAAAAACAGATATGAGATGAATGAGCGGTCAAAGACATCCACCGACTCTATCTAAAAAACGACAAGTTCAAACAAAAAAGAGGACCATCGCGATCCTCTTTCTTGCTTAGTTTGGCATTCGGTTAATAGATATTAAAGCCGTAATCGAACGTCACAACCACAGAGGTCGCTACGCCGTTTACTTTTTTTGGCTCAAATCTGATCTGCCTTGCGGCCGCGATAGCTTGTTCGGTCAACCCGTGAGGCAGGCGGCTGACAGGCGTGATCGAACCGACCTGTCCCGAAGCAAGAAGCGTGATCTTAAGCCGGACATTACCCTGAACGTTAGCCGTCCGGGCGGCATCCGTGTAGGTCGCCTTTGGCTTGGAAATAATTCTGTACGGAGAAGTAACCACAGCCCGAACAGGAGGAGGAGCACCGTCTCCGCCAGGACCCGATCCGCTGCCATTACCGTCGCCATTCCCGCTGCCGCTGCCCGAACCTGTACCACTTCCGGCTCCCGTTCCGCTGCCGCTGCCTGCACCGGTTCCTGTTCCGGTTCCCGTTCCGCCGCCCGTGCCGGGACCGCTGGATAAGTTTCCAAAACGCGAATTCGGATCGCCCCACTGTACGTATTTCTTTTCAAACTTTCGGTCGCCTTCAGTTTGAGGCGGTGGCAATGCGAGCGAGGGGTTCTCAAGTCTTGGAACCTTCGGGTCTGGGGGACGTGTCGGCGTGCGTGACTGATCAGGCAAATCACCCTTATTTACAGGCTCTTCCTCGTCTTTGCCACCGCCACCGCCACCGCCGCCGTCATCGTCGTCTTTTTTCTGTTGTTCTTCTTCTAGCGTCATCGGCTCGTCGTCTACGATAACTGCCGAGAACAACTTGCCTTCGTCGATCGCCCCGACGCGAAGGTCTTTTTGGAACAGAGAAACAAGAGTTGTGACAACCGTCAGCGTCAGCATAAAAACCGTTGCCCCGAGTAGAAGCACGTTACGCTGTTTCGAATTCTTTTCCTGAATGACGGTTACGTAATAGCCGCCGTCATCAGCTTTAGAATAAACAGGTGCGGCAACGCTCCTACGCGGCGCGTCGGCGTGAACTTCCGGCATTCGATAATAATCTTTGCTGATCGGCGGCACGATAGCGGCGACCGTCACAGGCTGTTCAACGATCTCCGGCTCATCCAATTCGGCCTCAGCGGCATCGGATGCGGCTGCCGCCTGAATTTCGATCTCCTCGGTTACAACTTCGTCTGCAATGATCGCAGGCTCGGCCACCGACGCGAAATTTTCAGGCGTTTCAGCGTGAATTGGTTCCTCGTTCCGCGATTCGCCCGATGCGAGCGGGTTCAATTCGAAAGCTTGCAGTGAAGCTCCGCAATTAGGACAAAACCCGAACCGCTCGGCAAATCCTTCATCACACGAACTGCAATACTTAACAACTTTTCCCATCTTCTTCGGTACCTCTGTCAACGATATTATAA
>JBQTJB010000126.1:0-11504 GCA_052387555.1 Blastocatellia bacterium
CGTCGAGGTCGTCCCCGCGACCGATTGCCCGATCGTCCCGTCGACCGTAAACGCCCCGCCCGCCGTCCGTCCGCCGCCGCCAGCTATCACCGACTTCGTGATCGTAAACGTCCCGCCCGTTTGGGCACTCGCAGTGAATTTTACCGCAGAGACGCAGAGGCACAGAGAGATAAAATAAGGGAAGCAACAGGCAAGTATTGTCAATCTGTTTCTGCCGCTGCTCTTGCTTCTGCCTTTTGGCTTTTTACCATTTACTTTTGCCTTCATTTCTCCTCCTTGCAGATTTCTGCCGTCGGATCGGATTTGCAGATGATCTTTGTCAACAAATCGATCTGTGCTTGCAGCTTCCGGTTGATCTCTTTCTGCTCGGCGATCTGTTTTGCCTGCTCCTCGATCTGCGCCTGCTGTTCCTTGATCGCATTGACGGCAATGACGCCGACGCGGTCGTATCTGACGCCGTTGATCTCGCCCTTCTCGTTGTACATTGCCAGTTGCGGCTCTTCCTTTGCGACCTCCTCGGCAATGAGACCGAGATCTTCCTGTCCGCCCGCTTTCCAGTTGTAAGTCACCGGCCGCAGGCGGCGAATAAGGTCGAGGCCCTGTAGGTAATCGTTGACGTTTTCCTTGTAGCGGATGCTGCTAGGAGCGCAGACGGCGAAAAAGCGATCTATGATGTTGAAGCAGACAGGTACATTGGCCGCATTGAAACCGCCCAGCCTTGCTCTGATTACGCCATTCACCGAAAGCTTTAGGCTCGTATCGGTCGTTCCGTCTTCATTGATCTGGGTCCAGCCGGCCTGGTCAACGTAGAATCGCCCGCCGCCGACGGCTCCTTTATCGATCCCAAAAACACCGGTCGGGCCGAATTTGCCGACATAGGCACCGGGATTATCAGAAGTCACGTAAATCCCGTTGGAGGTGCCCCCATGGACGCTCAGTTTTCCAATGCCGGTGTTCGTCGTGCCGATGCCGACGTTGTTGGTTGCCCCGTCTATCCAAAAGGCGTTGGCACCGATCGCGTCGTTGTAGATCTGAAACTGCCCGGGATCTACCGTTGCAACCGACCATTTTGCAAGATTATTCAGAACGAGCTTCACACCGGCGTTTGTGTTCGAGTTGATTGAAGCGCGAACGATGCCCGCTCCAGATACCGTCAGCTTTGAATCCGAGAAAGTGGCGCCGATACCGACGTTGCCCAACTCGGTGATCCTGAATCTGCCGGCCGGTACGCCGGGCGCATCGACACCAAATTCGCCTACGCCTCCGAACGAAGCTACATAACCCCCGGCGGTATTCGCCTGCACCCGTAGTCCGTTGGCCGTGGGATCAATGACATGCAGCTTAAAGGTCGGATTGCTTAAGCCGATGCCGACTTTCCCGCTGGCTGAGCCGCCTGTGCTGAACGTCGCCACCGGTCCGGCATTCGACGTAAAAATCTGGAAGGGATGAGCGGAATTTGTTCCGATCATCCCGGAGTTTTCTACCGAATTCACATACGTGCCCAGCACACGTGTACCGTCGGAGTGCACAAAGCCATACGCATTCGTCGTCGTCACGGCGTCAACCTTGTTTGCCGGGTTCGTCGTGCCGATGCCTAATCGTCCGCCGATAAAGCCGTTGCCGCTGATGTTGAAGTTGCTCGATGTTTGTTGGGTCGTAGTGTTTTGGATATAGTTCCCGCTTCCACTCGGCAGGGTGGCGGTGAACGTGCCATTTACGGTCAGGTTACCCGTAAAGGTTTTATTCCCGCCGATGCTCGCCTGATTTGTCGAGAGATCAACGAAATTCTGGGTTCCGCTGCCCGTGCCGCCGTTGGCGATGGGGACAACACCGGTAAGGGCTGCCGTCCCAAAATTGACGCTGCTTGCGGGGCGGGCATCGCTCATTCGAGGGTCGGTCGTGAGCACGAATTGATTTGCCGCCACACCGCCCAGTTGCAGGGCATTGGTCGCTGTCGCTGCGTTTGTCGCGTTGGTAGCATTCGTTGCGTTTACTGCGTTAGTCGCATTAGTAGCGTTGGCGGCATTGGTTGCTGTTGTTGCAGTGTCGGCGTTTGCGGAATTCAGGCTGCGGACGGCGTACGGCGTGTTCGAGACGGGCTGCCGAGGTGAAAGCGGTACGAAACCTCCGCCGCCGGCCGGCCTGACGGAGATTTCAAGAAATCGATTCGCGCCGGGGAACTGCGCGCCGAAATCTAGCTTTACGCTGAAAACGCCGTT
This sequence comes from Blastocatellia bacterium, assembly GCA_052387555.1. Classification (GTDB taxonomy): domain Bacteria; phylum Acidobacteriota; class Blastocatellia; order Pyrinomonadales; family Pyrinomonadaceae; genus OLB17. The sequence goes on from JBQTJB010000126.1 coordinate 2,220, forward strand.
CGTCACGGGAACGGCGAGCCGCTGCAACGTTCCGATCGCGGTGCCGCCGGATTCGATGGAGAAAAGCCGAAATTCGAAATCATGCGGCGTGTTCGCCGGTACGCTCGGCGTTCCGACATTCAGGCTGCCTTGGAATGTGAACTCTGTCGTTTGCGCAAGAGCGCAAATGGCGAACAGATTTATCAGAATCGATGTGATTATTAGTTTTTTCATTGCTTTATTTCTCCTTCAATTGTGTTTAATGAGTTCAGGCAGACAAGCACCCTGTCTAACTCGATAAAATGAACCAAACCTAATTCGACCATGCGGAATATCTCGCGTTCGCTCGACTCGTGGATTGCCGCCGCGATCCAGGGCGTCGCCATCCCCACTGTTTGGCAGCACATAGGACAGAAACCTGCGATCGTCACTTCGCCGCTTCGCAATACAACTGTTTCCTCGACCTCGAAAACGATTTGTTTAACCTCATTCATCGAATAATCATGCGTTGCTAAAATCATCGAAAATTTCCGTTTTTACGAAGCCATTATTTTTTCTTGTCCGATTCTGATTCTTCACCGGGTTCAGCAACCAGATCGGCATCGACCAAATCTTCGTTGACTGTTATGATCCGCGGAGCGAACTGATGAGCTTTGTGCAGTGCAGAAAGCAAATATGTTTGTCCCGACTCAACCTCGGTAATTCGGTAATTGCCAAATGAGTTTGAACGGGCCGCAAGTGTTACGCCGCTGACGGCGTTTGTGATCGAAACCCTTGCATTCGCAATTGCCCTGCCATTCGGTGACACAACGCGCCCGCTTACCGAAACATCGGCCGAGCTAGGAGCAAGGCTTGCCGCAACGACAAACGGCGAAAGGCTTGTAACGCTTGCACAGATCGTCTTTGTCGGAAAGTCGCGCGAAACCGTGCGGTCGACCAAAATCCCGTTCTCGTAATGGAATACATTGAGAGCATTAAAAGCGCCTGCGTTTAATACGGCAGGAGCCTGAATGCAAACTATAAGTGGCGCGGTGAAAACGGCGGTGGTAGAAATCTCGTAGGCCGGATAACCCGCACCCAAAGTGAAACCCGTCGGCAATTGTCCGGCTGTTGCCGGGTCGATAGGAGAGACCGTCGTATTTCCCGACCCAGTTACGCCGGCAAAATTGACCGACACCGGTCCTGCGGTTACGTTTACATTCGCTCCGGGTGGGGTCGGTGATGACCAGCTTGCGGCAGAGCCGAACTCAAACGCGCCGATGTCAACAATCGCGGACGGCGAGCCGATGAACCGCACAAAGCCGCGTTGATCGGTCAACAACGGTGTATTGTTAAATGGATCGACCGCAAGCGCATTGCTGCCTGAATTGATGGCGAAACTGCCGGAAAGCAGCTCCATCGTCGGTGTCGTGCCGCCGTTGTATTGCAGAGGCCCCAGCATCGGCGGCGTGTCGAGGATGTCGGACGGTTGATACGCGATCGGGATAAACGTATTCGCCGCTTCGCCTGGGGAATCGCCGATCAGGTTGTTTCCCGCCGAAGTTGCCGACGCGCCCTGAAAGAGACTGATCTCGGGCCGAAGGAACTGCGGGTCTGTTGTGGTTGCCGTATTGCCTGAGACAATGCTGTTTCCGATATTCAGCGTCCCGCCGCTCGTAATGAATATGCCGCCATTGTTTATTCCGGTGTTTCCCGAAACGGTAATATTCCTCGCGATGATATTGCATTCCTCACTGGCGAACGCCGGTCCGTCCGAGACGGAGAAGTTTGAAGTGAAAGTCGAATTGATAATGGTTACTTGTTCTGTGAAACTGCTGCCGATGCCGCGACACAGGAATCCGCCGCCTCGAGCGTCGTTCTGAGAGAAGGTCGAGTTTCGGATTATCGAATCGTTGAAACCGGAGTTGAAATAAATCCCTCCTCCGCCTCCTGACCCCGTGTTGCCAAGAAAATGAACTCCGTCAATGGCCAGGGAGCCGCCGTTTGCATAAATCGCTCCGCCCGGCGCTCCGGCTCCTCCCGTCAAAGTCACACCCGAAATCGTGAGTAACAGCGTGTTTGAATAAAAAATGCGGTGATTTGTTATGTCCGTGCTGATGACAATCTTGTCCGCTCCCGGACCGGAGATCGTTATGTTCTTGTCGATGAAAATCTCGCTCTCGACGATGATCGGCGTAGCCGTCGTAAAGCCGCCGGCGAACTCCACCGTTCCGCCGATCGGGACGACGGCGATCGCCTCGCGGAGAGAGCAGTTTGCATCGCATGCGCCGTTCGCGTCGGCCGTTTGCGTGACATACGTGCGGGCGGACTGCACCTCGAACGCTCCGATGTCTACGTTACCAACTTCACGGTCAAAACCGTTTCCACGCTGATCCGTAAGCAAGGTTGTACCATCGGCCGGATCGAAAGCTACTCCTTGACTACCATTGTCGATGGCGGGAGAACCGAATTGGACCGCATGAGTCGGCGTCGTTCCGCCGTAGTTTCCCAGAGCTATGAGCTGTGGTGGCGTATCGAGGATGTCCACCATTGGGTCATAGTTTACCGGCGTGTTTGTAGCTTGCGCATCACCAGCCGAATCGCCGACCAGGTTGAAACCTATGGAAGATGCCGATGCCCCGCTTTGAATGTCCATCTCGGGGTAGGCGGTCGCGGCAGTGTTTCCCGCGACGATGGTGTTCCCGAGATTTACCTGGCCTGTACTTCTAATTCCGCCGCCCTGATCCGCCGAGTTTTCCGTGATGGTCACATTCCTGAAATTGGCGGCGCCCGCCGAGCAAATTCCGCCGCCGTGCAAGGTTGCGGTGTTGCCCGAAACTGTTGAGTTCGCCACATTTAAGGTGCTGGTAACGCCTCCGGCCGTCAAACCGCCGCAGGTCGAAGAGCTGTTGCCCGAGATCGTCGAGTTGGTTATCCGAAGGGCTCCGTTTTGATGGTTTATGCCGCCGCCGATTATGGCCGCTGTATTTCCGGTGACGTGGACGCGATCAAGCCGCAGGCTGCCGCCGTTAGCTCCGATTGCCCCGCCCGTTCCGTTGACGCCGATTATAGGAGTACCCTCGCCGTCACCGCCGGTAAGAGTGAGGTCCGAGATGGTTGCGTTGGCGAGGTTTAGGTAGAAGATGCGATTCAATCCCGGACCGCCATTGATGGTCAGCTTGTCCGCTCCGAGACCTTTAATCTGAGTGGATCCGTTGTTGCCGTTTATCGTGATTTCGTTCGCCAGCGTAACGTTGGTCAAAAAGGCGGCGAAGGTGATCGTGTCGTCACCCGGTACCGTGTTTGCCGCGGTGACCGCATCGCGCAGCGTGCACGTGCCGTCGCAGATTCCATCGCCTGAATCGTCCGGTCGATTGACGACAAGCAGAGGCGGCGTCGGCGTCGGAGCCGCGCAGGTCGCCAGGAAAATTTCTTCATGATTGAATGGGTTGCCGCCGGTGAGGTTGTCGTTCGAATAAAACGCGATTCGCGAGCCGTCGGCGCTGATCGACGGTCTTTGACTGCCGCCATTTATGCCGCCGGGACCGCCCGGAGATGTTTCGGGAATAAGCGTAAAGCTGCTCGCCGCAATGTCGTACCGCACGATATGGCGATCGCCCTTGAATGCAATGTGCGTCCCGGCCGCGCTTATGTCCGGCCAGGTCTTTCTTATCCATGTGCCGTTTCCTTCGGTGATCGCCGTGAACGAGCTTCCACCGCCGTTGTTAATAAAGATCTCATGATCGCCGCCCGGATTTGTTCCGCCCAAGTTGGCGACCGAGCTGAACGAATAAAGCACTCCGCCGCTGGTCATTGTCGGGGATGTGAACGATTCGAAGCCCGTGCTGGTCGTGTTCGTGACCTGATGTAAACCTACAAGATCGTTGATATTCCGACGCCACAGTTCGAGATTGCCGTCCGCATTGGTACCAACCATATTGCCGTGGTGCAGGAAGTTGATCTCGGATCCCGTGAAGTTCATGCCCGGCGGCGTAAAGGGGGCTGGATGGGCAAAGCTTGAACTGGTTAACTGTGTAAAATTGCCCGACAGGATTTCGTAGAGAAAATATTCGTCGTTCTGATCGCTGTTGTTGCCGGTGAAATTGCTGGTTGAAAGAAAGGCAATGCGCGAGCCGTCTCCACTGATGTTCGGCCAATACTGCCGGCCGGAGCCGGGAGGAACGTCAAGAGTGGTGTTCGTGACCTGCGTTATCGCGGCTGTTCCGACGTCGTAGAAGAATATCTCCACATTAAGATCGGCGTTGCCTCCGGTCAGATCGCGATTGGACGTAAAAGCGATCCTCGAACCGTTGGCATTGATAGATACATGTCGGTTAAAACCTCCCGTGCTGTTTGTAACCTGCGTGAAGGTGCCCGTCGCAATGGTGTAGATAAAAACTTCCTGGTTGATGTCCGCATTACCGCCGGTCGGGTTACGGGTGGCCGCAATTGCGACACGGCTCCCGTCGTCGCTGATTACTGCATTGATACTCGCTGTCGATGATTGCCCTGACGTTAGTTGACTGATACTGCACGCGATTGTCTGGGCTTTAGTTTCACCGCCGTTCCATGTCATCGTCAGAGCACCCGCGGATACCCAGATGCTCACAAGGATGAGGATTATGAGGCGCCCTCGCTTGGGTAACGCAATCGAAATCGGTGCAGAAAATTGAATCTTTTTCATAACTTCAATTCCTCTAAAAAAATCATTTATCGATTTCAGGTAAATCAAGACGTTGCTTCAATTCAATAAATGTCTTGTTCCTGCGAAATAAACGGGTTAGAATCGTCCTGATTACACGACAAAAACATTGGCAATTTTGTATGCGGCATCATCATGCTCGGTATAGCGAAAAAAAGTCTTGCGGGTTTTTTCGCTTTTTTCTGGCTTTTACTTGACTTTTTTCTTACTTGATGGAAAGAGTTGAAAACAAAGAGTTTGTCTATGAATTCGGAAAGTTCTTGCTTGATCCGAAGGAGAAGACTTTGTTCGCAGACGGCGAAAAGACGCATCTTCCGGCAAGGGAATTCGAGACGCTACTGCTTCTTGTGGAAAATAATGGCCGCGCTCTGAGCAAGGAAGAAATGATGTCTGCGATCTGGCAGGACGCATTTGTAGAAGAGAGCAATCTTGCCAAACAGATCTCGCGACTCCGCAAAATCTTCAACACCAACGGCGAACAATTTATTGAAACGCTTCCAAAACACGGCTATCGATTTTCGGCCGATCTGCGGCTGATCGCTCAAACCTTAGACAAGCCGGTGATTCTTGAAAGACGTACCGTAAAGCGCCTCACCGTGTCTGTCGAAAAGGAAGCGGAGCCTTCAGCATTGCCATCTGCGAAGCGGCCGCGTTACAGATGGTTTGGCATAGTCTTGCCGGTTATCGCTATCATCGGCCTTGTCTATTTGGCATGGCACTTTGGTAGAAATAATGTTGAGCAGATAGACCCGTACGCCCCGATACGCTTGACCGACAATCCGCTCGACGACACCGGCCCGATGTGGACAAACGACGGACGAATTCGATTTACGCGAATCCTGGCAGATAAACGCTTCGAGACTTGGATAATGAACGCCGACGGAACCGGCCAGACGGCGATACCCATGCCCCAAGGCAAGCGGATTTTCAGCTGGTCGCCTGACGAGAAAAAGGTGCTGTTTCAGAAAGATGGTAAACCGGAGGCCTACCTTTCAAATGCCGATGGCTCTGGCGAGGTGCTTTTACAGTTCCGAGGAGGTAATTGGTCAGCCGATTCCAAGATGCTTGTTTATCATCAAAAGGTCACGGAGCATAATTGGGATATTTTCGTCTATTCGGTCGAGACCGGCAAGAGCCGAAACATTACAAACAATGAAGCCTTCGATGCCGACCCTTCGTTCTCGCCGGATGGAAAGCAAGTGGTTTTTGCCAGCATCCGCGACGGAAACGGCGAGATTTATTCGATCGATATTGACGGCGGCAATCTGCGTCGGCTGACGTTTAATCCTACAATAGACGCTCACCCGGTGTTTTCACCTGACGGCACTCAAATATCATTTAATTCGGATCGCGAGAATGAAAATAGTGACGTTTATTTCATGAATGCTGACGGTAGCAACGTGACAAAACTGACGAATTTCGACAAGTCAAACGAAACCCTCGGTCTCGGCGGTTGGTCGCGAGACGGGACAAAGATCGCGTTTTTCTCGGATCGCAACGGTAAAGACGATATTTACGTTATGAGCGCCGAAATGGTCAGAGCAAAGCTCGTGTTGTCGGAGCCGGAGCACGATATCGGAAGTTTTTCGTATTCGCCTGATCAAAAAAAAATAGTTTACAGCAAGGAGTTGGAAGACAAGTCAGGCGAATTGAAAATTTTCGATGTCGAAGCTCAACAAATGCAGCTCGTTAGAAAAACCGAATTACCAAACGTCTCGGCCGACTGGTCGCCGGGAGGTGATCTTATCGCCTTTCATGATCGCATCGATGGGAACTCTGAGGTATGCGTGGTAAAACCAGACGGCAGCGATTTTCTGAACCTCACAAACGACCCTGCCAGTGACGCAGGAGCTTCGTGGTCGCCGGACGGAAGACGAATCGTTTTCGTAGCTCATAGGAATACTCCTGTCAATATACCGCAGCTTTACACAATGAATGCCGATGGCAGCGATCCGCGGCCGATAACGCCGCGAAAGGGATGGGAGGGCAGTCCGGTTTGGCTGCCGGACGGAGGCGGAACGGTTTTTGTCTGCGACCGCAACGATTCTCCGGGCAATCTGCTTGATGTATGCCAGATCAATTTGGACGGAAGCGATGAAAAACGAATTCTCTTTCACCCCGGTCACGATGGACAGCCCGCGGTGTCTCCGGACGGAAGCCGCATCGCTTTTACGGCCAGCTCCGACGGCAACAACGAGATTTACTTAGTAAATGCGGACGGCACGGGTCTCTTGCGATTAACGCGAAATTCCGCAGACGACCAAGTTCCTGAATGGTCGTCGGACGGCAGTAAATTAATGTTCATTAGCAATCGCGGCGGCAAGTTTGCTATTTACGAAGTTGACGTGCCTTAGGCAATCATGACCAGGCGGCTTTTACTTCGCTCCGGACAAATCGCCAGTTCCCGCGTTGCTGCCTTCTTTTTTAATTAGATGGAAACGGCTGAAAACAAAGAGTTTGTTTATGAGTTCGGGAAGTTTGTGCTTGACCCGAGTGAGCGGACACTTTTTGCCGAGGGAATTCCGCTGCATATGCCGGCAAAGGAATTCGAGACGCTACTGCTTCTTGTGGAAAATAATGGCCGGGCTTTGAGCAAGGAAGAAATGATCGCCGCTATCTGGCAGGATGCCTATGTAGAGGAAGGCAATCTGGCAAAACAGATCTCCCGGCTGCGGAAGATTTTTAATACAAATGGCGAACAATTTATTGAAACGCTTCCAAAACACGGCTATCGTTTCTCGGCAGATATTCGCCGGACGATAATCAAGGCGGAGGTGCCGGTTATCCTGGAAAAGCGGACGATTAAGCGTGTTACTTTTGCCTTGGAGAATGAGACAGGGCCGGACGCGAGTTCGGATTTTGGGCTTGAGAGCACAAAACTCATAAAACATTGTCCAAAATGCAGACGAGGCTATTCGGATGAGACCCTTAACTTTTGTCTTGACGATGGCGAATGGCTGATTGGCGGGTCTTCCCTAAGCGAGGGCGCGACAGCCATCTTGTCAGAAAGAGGAGCGGTCGCGGCCATATTTCCCGGTGAACACAAAGCACTGCCGGCCAAATCAGGTTTTAAATTATTGCGGGTCGCGCTAATCGGAGTCGCAGCCATTTTTGCGGCAGCAGTGGTCATACTCTGGATTCAACCGGCACGCAACCCAACTCCGAAGATAGAGACTTTGGCGGTGCTGCCCCTGCAACCGCTAAGCGGTGACGAGGACACTAAGGCGCTCGGCCTTGGACTAACTGACGCGCTCATAACAAAACTTGGGAGCCTTCGTCGGGTGGTCGTTCGCCCGACCAATGCAGTTACGTCAATTCCGGCTGAGAATAGTTCTAATGATGCCGCCCGCAGGCTAAATGTCGATGCTATTTTGGAAGGTACAATTCAGCAGGCCGAAGGCCGCCTTCGCGTAAATGCAAGGCTGATAAGGACCGCGACGGGCGAACAGATCTGGGGTGACAGTTTCGAACAGCCGGCGGCGGGTATTTTTGCTTTGCAGGACGCTCTTTCGTCGAACATTGCAAAAGTGCTTGCCTTCGAGCTTTCAAAATCAGACACGGACCAACTAATCCGTCGTGGCACCGAAAACGCCGAGGCTTACGATAAATATCTCCGGGGCCGCTTTTATCAGAGCCAAAATACCCCCGATGGACTCAATCGCAGCATCGAACTTTATCAGCAGGCCATTGCTCTCGATCCAAATTTTGCCGAAGCTTACGCGGGTCTTGCCGATTCGAACGTGATAATGTTCAATTTCGCCATTCGTCCGGCATCCGAAACGATCCCAGAGGCGCGTCAAGCGATAGCAAACGCTCTGAAATTAAATCCCGATCTATCGAATGCCCGCACTTCACTTGCTTTGATTCAATTTGTGTCAGACAGGGATTGGCCTGCGGCTGAAGAATCATTGCAGCGCGCAATAGAACTAAACCCAAATAATGCTGATGCGTTTTTGCGTTATGGATATTTCCTCATTAATGTGGGCAGATTTGACGATGCGCTTGAAAAACTGTCGAAGGCACGCGAACTCAACCCTCTTTCCTCGATAACGCAGACAAACATAGGTTTGGCGTATCTTTCGGCAAGACGTTATAAAGAAGCGATAGATCAGCTCGAAAAGGTGGCGGCTGAAAATCCAAAATTTCCACTGCCTAGGTGGCTATTGGGCACCGCGTATGAAGAATCGGGCGACTTGGAAAAGTCTTTTGATGCGAACCTTGCCGCGTTGAGTATTGAAGGTGAAGGAAACAGTGAAAACATTGACCTGAAACTGAAAAAATTAAAGGATGCCGACGGGATCGAAGCGGCAAACCTTTTTTGGTTTGACGAAACCGTAAAAGCCTGGCAGTCACGACAAGAATCGATCCCGGCCATTGTAATAGCCATGCGTGCTGCAACGATAAAAAACCGCGAGCAGACATTGTTTTGGGTCGAAAAATCCTTGCAGGAAGGTGACCCGACAATTCAGCAAGTCAAATTTCTTGCCAAATTCGATTTCGTCCGCGACGATCCTCGGTTTCAGGCCGTAGTCGAGAGGCTAGCTTTTTAGTCCGGCAACTCAATCTCGCGTTAATATTAGAAACCCGCCTTTATTAGTAAAAACTCGCGACCATCAAATTATCTT
>JBQTJB010000127.1:0-6916 GCA_052387555.1 Blastocatellia bacterium
GGACGTCGCAGTTAAGGCAGCGTTGGGCCTCTTTATAACCGGCGAGCGGATCGAATCCGAGCTCGACTTCGCGCTTGCGATCTTTGAGCGTCAGGCTCTTATCCGCCTGAGGCACGACGAGGCGGTCGTATTCGTCGATCGCGCTATCGTACGCCCATTCGTGGATGCCCATCTTCTGCGAGACGAGATTCACCATCGGGTGAAGCCGCTCGGTAAATAAATTCTTGCCGTTGCAAAGCAGATCAATCGAGACTGCCGCCTGATGCCCGTGAGCGACTGCGGTGATGACATTCTCAGGTCCGAATGCCGCATCCCCGCCGAAGAAAACTTTCGGGTGCGTGGATTGGAAGGTCGTTTTATCGACAACAGGCATCTCCCATTTGTCGAACTCAATACCGCAGTCACGTTCGATCCACGGAAAGGCATTTTCCTGACCGACAGCGATCAGAACGTCATCCGCGGGATAAAACACGTCAGGCTCGCCGGTCGGTACAAGTGAGCGCTTGCCGTTCTCATCGTAAACTGCCTCGACCTTTTCAAAGGTCATGCCGACGAGGCGAAGCTTGTCGGAACCGCCTCCGTTAGGGGGCGGCCAGTTACTTGAATTAGGATCGACGGTCTGTCCCCCCGCTAACGCAGGGGGTTCTGACCCGATCACAAAGCTCTTGGGTACATGATTGTCGATGATCGGGATGTCTTCGTGCTGGGCGTCTTCTTTTTCCCACGGGCTGGCTTTCATCGTCGCAAACGGCGAGCGGACGATTACTTTTACGTCTTCGCCGCCAAGACGACGCGCCGTGCGGCAGCAGTCCATGGCGGTGTTGCCGCCGCCGAGGACGATGACGGTTTTGCCGATCTTGTCGGTGTGCTCGAACGCGACCGAGCCGAGCCAGTTGATGCCGATGTGAATATTCGCGTCTCCCTCTTGACGTCCCGGAAGATCGGGCAGATCGCGTCCACGTGGTGCTCCGGTTCCGACGAAGACCGCGTCGTAATCCTCTTCGAGAATGTCTTTGAGCGACGAAACGTAATGCTTGAAATGCGTATGAATTCCGAGATCGAGGATGTAATTGACCTCTTCCTCTAAAACGCTCTCCGGCAACCTAAACGATGGGATCTGCGAACGCATAAAGCCGCCGCCTTTGATCTGTTCGTCAAAGAGATGTATTTCGTAGCCCAGTGGAGCAAGATCACGTGCAACTGTTAACGAAGCCGGTCCGGCACCGATCAGCGCGACTTTCTTCCCGTTCGGTTTGAAAGGAGCCTGCGGCATCAGCTGCTTTACTTCGTCCTTGTTATCCGCGGCGACGCGTTTCAAGCGGCAGATCGCGACCGGCTCTTCGTCGATACGGCCGCGACGGCAGGCCGGTTCGCACGGACGGTCGCACGTGCGCCCTAGGATGCCGGGAAACACGTTTGAATCCCAGTTGATCATATAGGCCTCGGTGTATTTTCCCTCGGCGATCAGGCGGATATATTCCGGTACAGGCGTGTGCGCGGGGCAGGCGTACTGGCAGTCAACTACCTTGTGAAAATACTCGGGATCGTTAATATTTGTCGGTTTCAATCGGGTCTTTCCTTAAGTAGAAAATACTATTAAAGCATTACTTTAACAGCACAATTCTAAATGAAGTTGTAAATCTTGCCAACAGAAGATTTGGACATAGTTTTTTGGAAGAGCTGCCTGTAAGCATTTTAACCGACTAGCTGGGCATAGTTGGAGATACAACCTCCCAAAAACTCTAGCTAAGAGTGTCCTTGCCGGGCTTTTGTTTTATAAGTTCGATCGTGGCAGTACGACGAAAATCTTGTTCTAATAAGGATGTTGTACCCTCGATCACGGAATGAGGCATGACAGGCGAATCCGATAGAAATTTATCTGAGGTCGGTGGTAAGTGAAAATGCTGTTCTGACGCTCCGGTTTCTGCTTTCGGTTTTGATTTCAACGACCGGCTCATTCTGTTCCAGCCAAAAGCAATAAAGAAGATATTTAGCACGGCCAATGCCATTCCGATAATCAAGAGCGTTCCGAGTCCCTTTCCAAAATCTACTCCGGTTGCTAAAGCAGCAATTAGTGCAGCACCAGTGATGGCTATTGAGGCAACCATTACAATCTCGCTTGCCACAACCGAAGTGTAACCGGCTCTAATTTCAGCAGCCATATTAAGAAGCTCCAGTTCGACGCTCTGAACCGTCATCGGCGTTCCGCAGCGACGGCAAAACCGCGAATCGTCGGTGCTTTCCGTTCCACACGCCGCGCAAATTTTTTCGCGTTTTCTTACGTTAGCGAGTGAAGAAATTGCCTCGGCCTCGCGAGTCAGGATTTCTTTCTCGCCCTTTGACAGCGAAGGATGTTTTATAACGTAATCGAAAGTCACCCGCGTAGCGTGATCTCCGGATGGCTTTAACTTCACGACCAAAGTTCGCGGATAATCAAGCACGTCGGCGGATGAATAATATATGCCCCATCCCGCTGCACCGCGTCGGCCGCGAACGATCGCATTGTCATCATCTATTACGTCATACCCAAGCCGTTCCAGCACCGAAACTATCCTCGCCCGAACGCTTTCCATGTCGCCGACCAAAACACGTCTTAGGTAATGTTCGGTAGTCTGATAGGGGTTTCCGCCGCTCGAATCAACGATCAAGAAATCTGACATTCAGTATCTCCTAATTTAAAGCTTACAATTTTAAGAAAAATACGATTTCCATTGCTTGGCAGTTTCACGCCAACCTCTTGTTAAGAATTTTGTAACATTTTAACTACTAAGACCAAAGACTTAAATGCGGTTCCGAAAAGACCGATACCTGTTTTGTTGACATACCATATCGATTTTCATTAGAGTAATGTTCTCTCGGTAATTCAAAAATCATTTCTTTTAAGTGAGGGAAAAATGACCTTTTCTCGACGAGAATTTATAAAAACAGCTGGTGTTGTTCTTGGGGTTGCTACACTCTCAAGCTGGGTTTATGACGCACAAGCGGCCACAGCTTTCTATCTCAATGTGAACAAGGACAGTCTGGCCGACGCCGCGCTTGCGACAGCAAAAAAACTTGGCGCTTCGTACGCCGATATTCGGATAACCGCTACCGTTTGGAAGCAATAAACACCCGCGAGCGGCAGGTTTTGAACGTTTCAAGCGGCCAGAATTTCGGCTTCGGGGTTCGTGTGCTGGTAAAAGGCACCTGGGGATTTGCCGCAAGTCCGCTCGTTACGGCCGACGAGGTAAAACGTGTCACCAACGAAGCTGTAGAGATTGCCAAGGCAAATTCGGCGTTTCAACGGCGTAAGATAGAACTTGTCCCGACTCCGAAGGTAGTAACGACCTGGAAAAGCTCTTTCGAAAGAGATCCGTTCGATGTGCCAACCGAAGAGAAAACTCAATTTCTCCTTAAGCTCAACGAAGCCGCTCTTGGCGTGAAAGGCCTTAGTTTTGTGAATTCGTCCATGGCGTGGGTGAACGAACAAAAGTATCTTGCTACATCAGATGGGTCTCGCATTGAACAATACTTGATTCGTGGAAACCCAAGCTTTACGGTGACAGCGGTTGATCGCTTGACGGCTGATTTTCAGTCGGTAAACACGCCACGTGAGGCCCAGTCGATCGGCTACGAATATATGTCGAAACACGACTGGGCAGCTGAGGCCAAACAGGCGGCGGAACACGCGGTGATGAAGCTGAAAGCCAAGACGGTCGTACCGGGCAAATATGATCTCGTGCTGCATCCGTCGCACCTGTTCCTAACTATTCACGAATCCGTCGGCCACCCGACTGAGCTCGACCGCGCTATGTTGTGGGAAGCGAATTATGCCGGAACCTCGTTCTTGACGCCGGACAAAACGGGCAAGCTGCAATTCGGATCGAAGATCGTGAATTTTGTTGCCGATCGAACCCAGCCGCTTGGGCTGGCGTCGGTAGGCTTTGATGATGAAGGAGTACCCGGACAGAAATGGCATTTGGTAAAGGACGGCACATTCGTCGATTGGCAGACGACTCGAGACACGGCAAAACTGGTTGGCCGCGATAAATCATACGGTTGCCTGCACGCTGATAGTTGGGGCAGCGTTCCGTTCCCGCGAATGCCTAATGTGTCGTTGGAACCGGCAAAGGAAAATGTGTCGCAGGAAGATCTTATCGGTGGCGTCGAAAACGGAATTATGATTTACGGCCGCGGAAGTTACTCGATCGACCAGCAAAGATACAATTTCCAGTTTGGCGGGCAGACCTTTTGGGAGATCAAGAACGGCAAGGTCACCGGAATGCTTCGCGATGTGGCTTATCAATCGCGGACAACCGATTTCTGGGGTGCGTGCGACGGACTTGGCGGACAAGCGACGTACGAGATTCCCGGATCGTTCAACGACGGAAAAGGTGAACCGGGACAATCTAACGCAGTTTCACACGGTTGTCCGGTTGCCCGTTTCCGTCAGATCAATGTGCTAAACACCGCGTCATCAACTAATGCCGGTCAAATGGAGGATGAATAATGCTTTTGAATGAAACCGACGCGAAATCTTTGACCGACAAAATTCTTTCATACGTAACTGCAGGCGACGCTACCGCAACGGTCGGCAGCGATAAGCTTTCGCATCTTCGATTTGCCAATAACAATTTCTTGACCAGCGGTACGCGTCTTGGACGGGGAGCAAACGTAACAGTGTGGCTCGATGCAAAACGCGGTTCGGCATCGACGAACGATACAGACGACGCAAGCCTGAAGGCAATGGTCGAGCAGGCAGAGAAGATCGCCCGTAACGCGCCGGTCGATCGCGAATATGTGCCTACGCTAAGCAAACAAACTTACAAACCTGTTAAAGGCTACGTCGAATCGACCGCCAATCTTTCTTTAACCGACCGAGCGAAAAGCATCAGCGAAATTCTCGCTGATTGTGAGAAAAATAAAGTGATAGGAGCAGGTTTTCATTCCGCTCGTGCCCAGGCTGGGGCGACAGCCACAAAGAACGGTAATTTCGAGTTCGAACGGTCCACCAATGTAAGCTTATCCGTTACTGCGAGAACTCCTGACGGAACGAGTTCGGGATATTTTCTGCGCAGCCATTTCGATATTGCTAAACTTGATACGAAACGGATAGCTCGCGAGTCGGTCCGCAAAGCTCTCGAAGGCACAAACGCCCGGACGATAGAGCCCGGTGTTTACACAGTTGTTCTGGAACCGCAGGCCGTCGCCGATCTGCTCGGCAACCTTGGTTTTACATTCAATGCGCGAAACGCCGAAGAAGGCCGCAGCGTTTATTCCTCACCGGGAGGTAAAACGCGGATCGGCGAAAAAATGTTCGACGACAAGGTGACGATCTATAGCGATCCGTGGCACCCGGAACTTCCCGGTTCTCAGTCGGCGCAAGGCGGTATTCCCGCGCAGCGGCTGGTCATGGTAAAAAACGGCGTGCTTGAAAATCTTGTTTATAACCGTTATTGGGCTAAGCAGAAAGGCAACGAGCCGACGCCCGGCCCGGTAAATACTATAATGGAGACCAGCGGTTCGGGCTCGAACGTTGAGGACATGATCAAATCGACCGAGCGAGGTATTCTTGTCAGCCGGTTTTGGTACATTCGCGGAACCGATCCGCGCACCGCAAGCTCGACCGGCCTGACACGCGACGGCGTTTGGTTCATAGAAAACGGAAAAATAGCTTTTCCGGTTAAAAATTTCCGATTCAACCAATCGGTGACGCAGATGCTCGGACCAGGGAACGTTATGCTTGTCGGGCAATCGGAACGCGTCGGCGGATCTGAGGGCGGCGGCGCCAGCGCATCGTTGCTGCCGGCTTTGAAGTTGAAAGCCTTCAACTTTACTTCGCAGTCCGAAGCAGTCTAGATAGTAAATCAAATTTCTAGGCGGTTAATTTTCAGTTCTCTGTCTGCGGAAAATAATGAGAAATTATTCGGTTTCTACTATTGCTGTCATCTGTTTACTGTTTGGGTTTTCTTTTGCGATTCAGGCTCAGGAACGCAAATCGTCAGCTGCAAATAAACCTGAAACCCAAGACGATGTTGTGAAAGTGGACAGCATACTCGTTTGGGTTCCGGTCAGCGTAAGAACTCAAAATGGGGGATATGCCCAAGGACTTGGCACTAAAGATTTCACAATAATGGAAGATGATGTCGAACAAGAGATTGCACATTTTGAAAGTTCCGACAAACCCATTACGGTTGCGTTCGTCATGGACGTAAGCGATTCAACAAAGGTCAATTTGGTAGATATTCAAAATGCTGCCATTTCTTTCCTTAATCAACTGAAGCCAGATGACAAGGCTTTGATCGTTGTATTTGACAGACAAGTCTTAAAGTTGACTGAAGCAACTATCGACCGGAAAGTGCTCATCACGGCAATTCAACGAGTCAGGACTGGCGGCGGCACGAATCTTTATGATGCAATTGAAACTGTGATCGGTTCTTATTTGAAACAGATAAGTGGACGAAAGGCAATTGTGGTTCTAACCGATGGGATCGATACTTCCAGCGCCAGTGCGACATTCGATAGCACAATTAGATTGGCGGCAGAACAGTATGCATCCATATACCCGAGTCAATTCTACCCGGAAGACGTGTTGGCCAAGCAGTTTTCCGCCGACAACAGCCATATGGGCGCGACAATACCTACGACACCGAGTGGAGAATCTATAAGGTCTGCGTTTGAGCGCGGCAGTAGATATTTGCGCCTGTTGTCTCACGCGTCTGGTGGACGTTTCTATCACGCCGACAGCCTGAAAAACCTTCAACAGTCTTTCGCACAAGTTGCCGATGAATTAAGGCAACAGTATAGTTTAGGTTACTACCCAAAGGTCGAAGGTTTGAAAAAAGAAAAACGCCGGATAAAGGTTCGGGTCAAGGTGCCGGGAAGTATTGTAAGAACGCAATACAGATTTGTTTATATAGAGGAGAGTCAATAATCT
>JBQTJB010000128.1:0-4760 GCA_052387555.1 Blastocatellia bacterium
CCAGCGAAGCCATCGTCTCCCCTGCCAAAAACCGCTTCACCACCCCTCTCTTGAACTCCTCATCATATCTCTTCATAATCCCTCCATTATAAGAGACTTTTTCGTGTCATTTCATTAGACCCTCTCATTCCGCTGTTTATGGGAGCCTGCCCGGTTGGTGCGTGCAGTCTGCGGGCGGCAGTCGAACAAGGAAACTTTTTGGGCGGTGCCCAGCAGATAAATTTTAATATTCAAGTCGCTGGTGTACCGACGATTCCCGGCGGCACATACAGCATTGGCGTTACGGCAGTAATTAACGGGGCATCTCAACCCGGAGGTTTAGTCGAGATTACAGGCACGAATGCTTTGCCCGTCAATATTTTTACCGGCTCTCAAACCGACAACTGCGTTTTTCGCGGCTTGGTGATCAACGGCGTGGGCGGAAATTACTATATGAATCCGCAAGGAATAAACAACATCTTTGAAGGCAATCGAGTCGGTACGAATGCCGCCGGAACTGCTGCGTCCGGCAGTCCGGTCAACAACACCGGGGGGATAGCCGCCCAGGGAGCAAATTTGATTGGTGGCACGACCGCCGCAGCCCGGAACATAATCTCTACGGGCACCGGTGAAGGAGTGGCTATTTACGGTCGGGCTACGGGAAATCCGAACCGTATGGAAGGCAATTTTATCGGAACGGACATTACCGGCACGGTTGCTCTGGGAAATTTCGGCAACGGTGTCAGAATTCAAGGCGAAAATCTGACAGTCGGGGGAACGACGGCAGGCGCGGGCAATGTTATTTGCGCGACCACGGGCGATGCCTTTTTCGGCGCGAGTGGTATTAGTGGATCGGGCGGTGACGGCGGCGGGATCGGAAGATTGATTCAAGGCAACCGTATCGGCACGAATGCCGCCGGAACAGCCGCGCTCGGCAATGCGCGTTTCGGCATCGAGGGATCTACCGGAACGCCGTTTGACACCATCGGCGGCGTAAATCCGGCGGCGCGAAATATCATTTCCGGCAATGGCTTGGCGGGAATCCAAGTAAGCACAACGGGCGGAAGTGCCTTAAACCCGATAATTGCCGGAAACTTTGTCGGCACAAACGCGGCGGGAAGCGGGGCAATTCCAAACGGCGGTTTCGGAATTTCTTTTGGCGGTTCAATCACAACACCGGTTAGCAATAATCTAGTTTCCGGCAACACGGGCGGCGGCATTCAATTCTGCAATAGCATTTTCGGAAACAACAATGTCGTAACACAGAATCTAATCGGAACGGATGCAACGGGCAACAATCCGCTCGGCAACGGCGGTGTTGGTTTGTCCACCGCTTGCGGCGGTGCGGTGGGAAACGGCAGCATCACGAACAATACCATCGCTGCAAACGGCAGTCACGGGGTTTTGGTTGACGGCGGATTTAATCTGAATTTTCAGGACAATTTCATCGGCACAAACGTGGGCGGAAGTCTGAACTTGGGCAATGGCGGCGACGGAATCCGTTTTGCCAATGCTTTCAGCAATAACAATGTTACTTTCAATCGAATTACGCGCAACGCCGGAAAAGGCGTTAATCTGGCAACCGGAAACATCTTTTCGGTGAACAACTTCATCGCCCACAATCGGATTTGGGACAATGGCGGTTTGGGAATTGATTTGGGCGGCGACGGCGTAACACCCAATGACCACTGCGACGCGGAAAACGGCACGAATAATTTACAAAATTATCCGGTCATCTCCATCGCCACTCGCCGGGGAAACAACATCCGCATCTCCGGCACGTTCAACAGCGCGGTTAATCCGAATTACGTTCTGCAATTCTACGGCAACGACGCGGCTGACCCGTCCGGTTTCGGCGAAGGGCAGAGAAGCTTCGGACAAATTAACAACGTAGCGGTTCCCGCCGGTTGTCAGATGACTTTCACCGCTACCGTGCCGGCCACTCTGTCATCGGCTCGATGCGTTTCGGCAACCGCGACAGATACAGACGGAAACACTTCTGAGTTTTCACGGTGCGCCCCGATCAGAACCGTAGCAAATAGTTTTGACAACGACGGCAGGGCGGATGTTTCGATCTTTCGCCCGTCGAACGGTGAATGGTGGTATTTGAGAAGTGCCGATGGCGTAGTTAATGCTGCAACTTTCGGGGTATCAACGGACAGGATCACACCGGGCGATTGGACAGGCGACGGCATATCCGATCTGGCCTTTTGGCGGCCTTCGACCGGACAATGGTTTATTTTGCGCTCGGAAGATTTTTCGTTTTTCGCGTTTCCATTCGGCGCAAACGGCGATATTCCCGCACCCGGTGATTTTGACGGCGATGGCAAATTTGATGCGGCGGTTTTTCGTCCGGCAACGACAACGTGGTTTATTCTTCGTTCGAGTGATGCACAGACGACAATCACGCCTTTCGGACTCACTCAAGATAGACCGATAGTTGCCGACTATGACGGCGATGGTTTGGATGATATTGCCATTTTCCGCCCGAATGTGGGCGAATGGTGGTATCGCAGAAGTTCCGATGGCGGCGCTTCGGCGGTTCAGTTCGGCTCGTCAACCGATATTCCTGTGCAGGGTGATTACACTGGCGATGGCAAAGCCGACATCGCTTTCTGGCGACCTTCGACAGGGTTTTGGTTTATTCTCCGCTCGGAAGACAGTTCATTCTTTGCATTCCCGTGGGGAGCAAACGGCGACATTCCAGCGCCAAGCGATTACGATGGCGATTCCAGGATAGACACAGCCGTCTTTCGTCCGTCAAGCGCGACTTGGTTTCTTAACCAATCGAGTGATGGCATATCGATCGTAAATTTTGGCTTAACCGGAGACAGGCCTGTTCCAAGTGCTTACATTCCATAGGCCAAGTGTTTACATTTCAACCATATTGGACACGCTAGAGCAATATTTGCTCTAATGTGTCCATCTTTTTGCATCTAATTTCTCGATGAAAAGGCTGTTTATGAAGTACCCGAAGATTTGCTCGATATTGCTTGCGGTTCCGTTGATTTGTTTTGTGCTGCTCGCGTGTCAGACAAAGATCGTCAACAGCGAAAGCTCGCTCATTGACGAGCAGCCAGCCGCCGAGTCGACAATCCAAGAGTCCGTGAATAAAGAGCTGATTACCATCGCGGCGGTCGGAGACATCATGCTCGGGTCGCCGTTTCCAAACGATACCAGGATGCCGCCGAACGACGGCGCAGACCTTTTGAAGGATGTAACTCCTGTTCTTTCAGCAGCTGACATTGCTTTCGGAAATATGGAAGGGCCGATCACCGATGTCGGCGTCTCGGAAAAATGCGGGACGCCGAAACCGGGACAGCCAGTGCGGTGTTTTGCGTTTCGGATGCCGGCGCGGTATGCAAAATATCTAAAGGCGGCCGGGTTCGACGTAATGAGCCTGGCGAATAACCACGCGCTCGATTTCGGTTCGGCTGGAAGCACCAGCACGCGGCGGACGCTAGACGAACTCGGCATCAAACACGCCGGCAGCGACCGGACAACATTCTCGACCACCTATCTCGACGTAAAAGGAATCAATGTCGCATTCATCGGCTTTGCCCATAACAACATCGTTCCGAACGTGAACGACCTTGCGTCTGCTCGTCAGCTCGTTCAAGAAGCCGACAAGAAGGCGGACATCGTCGTCGTGTCCTTTCATGGCGGTGCCGAGGGCACGGGCGCGCAAAACGTGCCGAAATCGACCGAGATTTACTTTGGCGAGAAACGCGGCAACCTCCCGTTATTTTCACGGACCGTTATCGATGCTGGTGCCGATCTCGTTCTCGGCCACGGGCCGCACGTGCTTCGCGGAATGGAAATATACAAAGATCGTCTGATCGCCTATTCGCTCGGAAACTTTGCCACCTACGGCTGGTTCCGGCTCGAAGCGGAAACCGCGTTGACGATGATTCTTGAGGTTAAGCTCAACACCGACGGGAAATTTATCAGCGGAAAGATTTACGCGGGCAAACAGGAAGGCCGGGGAATTCCGATTCTCGACCCAACCGGCGACGCCATCCGCAAGGTCCGCACCCTCTCCGAGACCGACTTCGGCCCATCTGCCCCAAAGATCGACGACGACGGAACAATCACCGCAGCGTCTCCTGTCAGGCTGCCGGGCAGCGAATAGCTCCCGCTCGCCGGTGCCGAATTATTTATCGTCACGTCCGCCCCGCCGTTGAAGTTCTCGACAAAGGAATTTGTCTACGTAAATCTCGGACAGTCGGTCTGGCTGGCGGGAGATTGTGACTTTTTGCTTAGGCAATTCAATCGCTGTGAAGATGCTGGAATTTCTTGGCCGGATAGAAGCCTACGCTCTCGATCTTGTTCTCATGAGTCACAGAGAAGTCCATGCTGATTTCATCGTTTTCATAGACATAAGCACCGGGAACATCTTTTATCTCGTATTTTCGAAAACCCGTGGTATCTAACTTTAACTTTTTTCGAGAAAGCGGTTTATTCGGGCTAAACGAAACGCTTATGACCGTCCATTTGGGTACCTTCCAGCCATTCAGGCTGCCGTCGCTACACGGAGTAACAACACATCCTGACTCAAAACCTACGAAAACTCTTCCGCCGTCAATGTCAAAATACTCGCCAAAGCTTCTTCCTTCTCTATCGCTATTAAGTGGCGTACCAAAAATACGAATTACGTCTTAATAGGTATCGGAAAGAAGTTTCACCTGATTGATCTTTGTGAACCAAACGGGTTCTTTTCCTAGAGCCTCAAATTAAAAGATAAATAGAGCCTCAAATTAAAAGATAAATAAAAAACTGAC
>JBQTJB010000129.1:0-15489 GCA_052387555.1 Blastocatellia bacterium
GGCAGCCCAGATCGGTTGACATTTCCCAAGAACTTATTACTGCCAGTTTTACCTGTTGTTCTTTTTTCCCTTTCCATCTTTTATCTGTTTTTGCAATATCGGCAAACGCAAATTCACTTTTTCGATCTCGAGTTTGTTCGCGGTCGCGTCCGCCAGCCGAATGTATTGCTGATAATTTGCCATGGCATCCAAAAATTCGCCAAGCTGGTCGTGGGTCACGGCCAAAAAATAATAGGCTGCCGCTAGTCCCGGCTGTTTTTCCACCAGCCATTGATATTCCGTTTTCGCTTCGGCAAATCTTTTTAACTGAAAAAGCGCGGTAGCAAGATTTGCGCGAATTGTCGAATTGTCCGGCGCAACCACCGTCAGTTTCTTAAAAAGGTCAACGGCCGACAAATAACTTTTAGCTTGAACAAGAGCCGCCCCGTACCCGACTGCGTGATTTATGTTGTTGGGATCGGCTTCCGAGGCTCGGCGGCAGTATTCGAGCGATTTTCCCGGATTTTCAATGCGATACAACGAGCAAAGCCGCCCAAGCACCGTGGCGTTCGCCGGATCGCCCTCAAGCTGCTTTTCAAGACCAGCCGCGTCGGTCGATTTCCCGGATTCGATCTTCTCACGCAACGCAATCAGCTCGGGTGACGGTTTTTCGACCGAATTCAATACCTTCAACGCGGAGTCAAGTTCACCCTTCAAAACTAATATGCGAGAACGAAGGAGTTTTGTTCCCTCTGCAGCGGGTGCCAGGGTTTCAACTTTTTTCGCATACTCTTCGGCCGTTGCTGTGTCGCCTTCGCTGATGGCGATAAACGCAAGTTCAGCATTCGCTCCCAGATTAGCCGTTTCGAGCGTCAGAGCTTTCTGAAAACTTTTTTTTGCGGCGGGCAAATGTCCGAGTTCTTTCTCCAAAAGGCCTCGCGAAACCAGTATCGCCGCCGTCGGTTTAGCTTTTGAAGAAAGAGCGGTGACCGTTTTCAGCAAACCGTTCAATATTTCCGGTTTTGCCTTAGTAGCGATTCGAAGATCGGTAAGCGCGGTGAAAGCGGGAAAGTTCTGTTCGTCAAGCTCTATTGCCTTAATTAGCATGCTTTCTGCATTTGCATAATCGCGTTTATCGACAAGGACCGAACCCAAACCTGCGAGAGCAAGGCTCCAATCGCCGCGAAGTTCCACTGCTCTTCGGAACGACTTTTCAGCTTCATCGATGTCTCCCAAAGATCGATAGGCAGATCCACGCTGGTACTCGGCCTCGGGAAACTCCGGCATTACACCGAGAGCCTCGCCGTACAACTTGACCGCCAGCTTAAGATCGCCTTTCTCGTGGGCATCCTGCCCTTTATTGAATAGTTGCAGAGCTTTGGCGGCGGTTTCCTCTTCAGTTTGCGTACACACAATGGCAGGAGAAATCACTATGACTGCTGCTGCAAGAACAACGTAATACCATATTGAAAATCTGTGTTTGAAAGTAACACTCATGCAGGCGAACGTCGAGAGAAATATATGGCTTGGATGATAACACCGAACCAGTTCGATTGCCAGAAAATTCCCGAGAAAAAAGTGTAATGTTTTACCTTGAGTGGTTTGCTTTATAAGTTTGAGCTAAGTTAATATTTTGAATTCTTGGAAACGTCCAAAACTGCATACGCTCTTCCGGAGAATGATCGGCCAAGTCGAAGACAATCATATTAAATTGAGCACGTCGCAGTGTGTGGGGCGACAAATTTCCTGGTTCGTCTCCGCCGATAGACGAGCGCCGGTCAATGCAGTTTTTTGTAACAAGCAATTTATTTACATCATTTTGGAGAACTTTTAGAAATGGCAAATCCGATGGCAGATGAGATGAGGCGATTCAAGGGGAGCGATGAAAAAAATCCCTTTGAGGCGATGAGCGAACGCTTCGACCGTGCCGCGCAACTTCTGGGACTTGACGCCGACCTGTATGCGGTCATGCGTGTGCCCAGCCGCGAGATCAAGGTGTACATTCCTGTCAGGATGGACACCGGACATATACAAGTGTTCGAAGGGTTTCGCGTACAGCACAATTTTGCGCGCGGGCCCGCGAAAGGCGGAATACGTTATGCACCGGATGTAACCCTGGACGAAGTAAAAGCGCTATCGGCATGGATGACATGGAAATGTGCCGTAGTTAACGTTCCGTTCGGCGGCGGCAAAGGCGGAATCATTTGCAACCCGCAGCAAATGTCGCTCGGCGAATTGGAGCGAATGACGCGGAGGTACACCGCCGAACTTATCGACTTCATAGGGCCGGACAAGGACGTGCCCGCTCCCGACATGAACACAAACGAGCAGACGATGGCGTGGATCATGGATACATTTTCCATGCACGCGCGGCACACGGTGACGGCGGTCGTCACCGGCAAACCGGTCGCGCTCGGCGGTTCGCTCGGGCGGCGCGAGGCAACCGGACGCGGGGTTCTTTTCTGCGTCAACGAAGCGATCAAACGCTACAATCTTACGCCGGAACAGACAACTGTCGTCGTACAGGGTTCGGGCAACGTTGGCGGAATCGGTGCCCAATTGATGTACGAAAAAGGTTATAAGGTCACCGCTATCTCGGATGTGGCAGGCGGCATATACAATTCGAACGGCCTAAACATTCCCGAAGTTTTGGCTTATTGGCAGAACAATCGTTCTTTCGATGGATTTACCGAGGCAGATCGTGTCGGCAATAAGGAACTGCTTGAGATCGAATGCGACGTACTCGCCCCATGCGCCACGGAGAACCAGATCACGTCGGAAAACGCGGACCGCGTTCGCTGTAAAATTCTTGCAGAGGGTGCAAACGGCCCGACAACGCCAAAGGCCGATAAGATATTGCACGAGAAAGGGATATTCGTTATTCCGGACATTCTTGCAAACGCCGGCGGCGTCACGGTTTCTTATTTTGAATGGGTTCAGGACCGAATGGGATACTTTTGGCCCGAAGCCCAGGTAAATCAAAGGCTTGAAGAAAAAATGGTCGCGAGTTTTAACGAATTGTGTCATTACGCCGATAAACATGCTGTCGATACCCGCACCGCGGCCTATATGTTGGCCATCGACCGTGTAGCCTACGACACCCGAATGAGAGGCATTTACGCATGAAGAAAATTTGCGTAATTCATTAAAAATGCTTGATTTTCGGTCAGAGTTGTAATATCGTCAAAAATAGGAGAGAGCACGCGCGTCGAGGGATTTTGTCGGCTTTCGATCTATTCTCTTAAGTCAAATTTGTAAGTTTTGTAAGATAAAGTTTTGGTTTGCGCCATGGGCTAAACATTTTAGGCCATTGAATTTGGCAAGATTGTTTGCGTGTGCAATAATTATGTAGCCTACCGAAATATTGCTTTACTTATATTTTGTAGCTACTAAATTGAAATTTAACCCTTTATTTTTTCGGCGGAGGATTATGATGAAACTCGCTTACAGAGTGTTTATTGTTACCCTGACCCTTTGTTTTCTGTCGTTTGCAGCGATTGCTCAGACAGATCCAAATAAGCGGTCGGAGAAAGACGATAGAAACACGGCACCAACTGTCGGAACAGGCGGCCCGATGGGCGGTCCGACTGGTCTTTTCACCGTGTATGACGGTTCTACCCTGAGAAAGGGTGAATACACCTTCAGCGCGGCTTACAGCAATTTCGACCGGGATCCGGGAAATGCTGATATTACCGAGGTACCGCTCAGTTTCCAGATCGGCTTGACGAACAATTTTGAATTGTTCTTCAACATCGACGGCTACCGCGCAGTTAAAGTTAATTCACCTCGAAACCTTTCGGGCTTCTATCTGCCGAACTCAAGGCTGAACATTGGCGGTATTATCCGAAGCGCTCCGGCCATCATTCTTGCGCCATCCGGCCCGGGTGCCGGCCCGCTCGAAAATCGTGCGGTATTCCGGCCAACCGGTTCAGCACCATTCGTTCAATTTCCATACATCGGCGGAGCCGCCGGCAACTTTGGCACAACCGCTGCTGTCGCTGGGCCGCTCTTCGGATTTGGAGCTGGCGGGCCAACGCTCGGACCGCCGACGCCAGGAGGTAATGGTGCCGACAACTTCCCCGGAATAGGGTCTGTTTTTGGAAGTATCCTTCCCGGCCTTGTATTGACTACAAGCACGATCACGACCGCCGGTCAATCAATTGAACTTCCGGGAATATTTACCCTTGCTCCTTCATATCTTCCGGATGCCCCGTTTATTAACCGCACATTCGGCGAGTCGGCGTTCAGCACATGGACGGTTGGCGGCAAATGGCGTTGGACGGGTAATGACAATCCGGTTGGCGCCGGCGTGATAGTTGCTTATCGCGGCTACCTGGACAACGCCGACGACTTTACGGGATTCAACCAGCTCCAACGTGGTGCCAGCCCCGGTGGAAACCGCGGCGACATTCTTACAACATTATTTGTAGATGCTCGCCTGCGGCCGTGGGCAAATCTTTCGGCCAACGTCGGCTATCACTACAACGCAAGCGTTAAGGGTGATTTTCCCGGCGGCCAATTTACGCTTCTTGACCGTCCGGATGAACTCCTTACATCGGTCGGCGTCGACTTACCTGTCAACAAGTGGTTTCAGCCGATATTCGAATTCCGTTCTACACGCTATATGGGCGGCAGAACGCCTAATGCGTTTGAGAATCATCCGATCGACGGCCTTGCCGGCGTACGTATTTTCCCGGCTCGCTGGTTCGGATTTGGCTTCGCGTATCGCTTGCACGTAAATCAGCAGGACAGAGACAGCTTTGACGAGGACGAGACATTTACTTCCTTTGCGACGATTCCGTGTCCGGTAGGACAGACGGGTTGCGTACCCCAGGTTGTCTCAAGTTCGTTCCGCGGTGCACCGAACGGATTCAATACTTCTTCCGATCCGCACGGATACATCGTTCAGACATGGATCGGACGACGCAATCCGCGTCAGGGCGACATTATAAACCCGCCGGCAAATGTAACCGCGTTAACGGTCAGCGATGACAGAATCACGCTTCCATGCGGCCCAGGGACTGTTTCGCGCAGCGGTGCAGCTTGTAACGACAGCACCTCGGTCAATGTAACGACAACCGCTGTCGATCCGGATAACGATGTGCTTGTATACAACTACACTGTTTCCGGCGGACGCATTGTCGGACAGGGAGCGAACGTATCGTGGGATCTTAGCGGAGCTGCTCCGGGAACCTATACGATCACGGCAGCTGTCGATGACGGCTGCGGAATCTGCGGCAAGACCGAAACTAAAACCGTAACGATAGAAGGCTGCATTGACTGCATACCGCGTTGTGCCTGCCCGTCGCTATCTGTTACCGGACCGGCCGGCATAACGAACCCCGGCGATGCCATGACCTTTACGGCTAACGTCAGCGGCGGCGCCGATCTGACCTACAACTGGACGGTTTCAGGCGGCACGATCGAATCCGGACAGGGTACGCGTAGTATCTTAGTTAGGACGACGGTTGCCGATGCAGGTTCAAATATTACGGCAACTGTCGATCTCGGTGGACTAGATCCGGCATGTGGATGTCCGACCACGGCCTCTGAAAGAGGCCCGGTAGATCCCAGGCCGACTGCTCCACTGGTTGATGAATTCGGTAAATTAGCTAACGACGTGATCAGAGGACGTCTGGATACTTTCTTTGCCGAGTTGGCCAACAACCCGAACAATCAGGGTTACATCATCAACTACGGAACTGATCGCGACGTTACTGCTCGCGAGAAGTTGATAAACAACCACATCAAATTCCGTAACTTTGATGCCAGCCGCATCACCATGGTACGCGGCGGTGACACAGGCGCGGGAGTAAACACGAAGCTTTATCGTGTACCGCCGGGTGCCGACAACCCGAATCCGTAAACGTAAGCTTTACATCGAAGTTTGATGTGAACATTCAAAAGCGAACGAGGTTTTAATGAGCCTCGTTCGCTTTTTGCATTGGGAATGTTGGTTCGCTGCCTCATCAAATATGTGGAATATATGTATTCAGATTTGGTATTATTTCATTTGCTAATGTTCTCGTCCCATCAAATAGCTGCAAACGCAGCGATTAATTTAATCATCTGTAGTAAGGGAGTTTCCTTTCCTGCTATTTCCCAGCCTGAGAAATCGTGTTAATATTCGCGGATTTGTGATATGTTCAGCAAAGTTATGAAGATTTTCGGTATCAATAAGCTCGTCGTTGTTTCGACCCTGTTTTGCCTGCTTTTGAATGGCCTTGCAATTGCAGGCGGAAGTAATGTTAATAACCCTGCAAATCTTTCGGGCTGGGAAGTTGTCGGGCCGGACGGCGGCGATGTGCGGTCGGTTGCCATCGATCCGAGGGACAAGAACAGGCTGTATATAAGCACTCTCGACGGCCAATTGTACACATCTGCCGACGGCGGCAAATCATGGCTGTTGCTTGCGATATTGAACGAACCGCAATTGGTGCTCGATCAATTATTCGTTGACAGCCGCGATTCCAAGGTTATCTACACTTCCGGGCATCGCGGAAACTTGGCAGGCGGCTTTTTCAAGAGCACAGACGGCGGCGTTACGTGGAAAAAAGCAAAGGACCTGCGAAACGAAGCGATCCACGCAATGACGCAGTCAAAGGACGACCCGAATCTGCTTCTCGTCGGCACAAAGAAAGGCGTTTGGATGTCAAAAGATTCCGGTGACGACTGGAAGCAGATTTCTTCATCCTCGATGCCGCTGGACATTAATTCAATTGCAATCGACCCGCGAAACACCGAAACGATATATGCCGGTTCAACGTGGCGTCCTTATAAATCGACAGACGGCGGGCAGAACTGGAGCCTGATCAAAACGGGAATGATCGACGATTCCGACATTTTCGCGATCAATATCAGCCCGAGAAACGCCGAGCACATTATCGCCTCAGCATGCAGCGGTATTTACGAATCGCTCAACGGCGGCGCCAACTGGAAAAAGATACAGGGCATACCTTCCACATCGCGCCGAACGCGGGATATAGTTCAGCATCCGTCGGTTCCCGGCACGATTTACGCCGGAACGACCGAAGGTTTCTGGATGTCCGCAAACGGCGGCAAGAATTGGAGCATGACAACGCAGCGAAAGCTTGAGGTCAATTCGATCGCCGTTCATCCCGACGAACCGAATCGAGTTTTTATCGGTACAAATAACTTCGGCGTTATGGTCTCGAACGACGGCGGCAAGAACTTTACGCAGACAAATCATAAATTCACGAGTCGATTTACCTATTCGGTAACGCCCGACGTTGCTCAGCCTAACCGCCTATACGCCACCACAAAGAATACGGCATCAAGCGGCGGATTTTTCTTTACAAGCAGCGACGCTGGAAAAACCTGGACACATGCAAAGAACCTGGACATAAACAACACGTCGGTTTATGCGGTTCTACAGGACAGAACCGAACCGAACCGGATGTTCATTGGCACGAATTCCGGCATTTTCAGGTCTCTGGATCGCGGAGCGTCTTGGGCGGCCTTAACCGCGCCGAAACCAGTAAAGAAGCCCGTAAAGAGAGTAATGGCAAAACCAGTGCGTGGAAAGAAACCCATTGCTTCGAAGACGCCTGCGTTACCACCTGGGCCAACAATGATCCCGGTGATCACCGAAAAGGTTAAGGTTTTAGCCTTTACTGAAGACGAAAAGAACGGCATTCTCGCCGGAACTGACAACGGACTCTATCGCTCGTACGATCTTGCAAAAGGGTGGGAAAAACTCCCGTTCGGCGAAGGCATTAACGAAAGCATTTTTGCTATATTCGCTTCCCCTCTGGTTCCCGGAACGATATGGGTCGGAACGGCGACATCGGGCATTATCGTGTCCAACGATGACGGCAAAACATGGGCTAAGGCCGGCGGCTCCCCGGAAGGAATTCCGGTCAGCTCGATAGCCGGCGATCCAAAGCGTCCAAATTATATCTACGTCGGAACAACCCAATCGCTCTACCTCAGCCGTGATGGCGGACGCACCTGGAACCGGCGCGGTGGCAACTTGCCGCTTGGCAATTACACGAGCATTTTGATCAATCCGAATAATACCGACGAGATATTTCTTTCGAGCGCCCTTGAAAACGACGGTGGCATTTATTTCTCGGACGATGCGGGAATGAAATGGAAGCGTGTCGATTCGAAGGATATGCCGCTACCGAGCCGCCGCGTGTGGTCGATGGCCTTCGACCCAAGCGATCCGAACCGTATTTACGCAGGGACTCACTCTTCGGGTGTTTACGTCATTCATCGCAAGCCGGAAACCGTGGCAGCTCCGAAAACGGACGCGCCCGCGACGATTAACGGCAACTAATTGTACATCCAGCGATTAAAATGACGGTCTTTTCGAGGGCCGTCTTTTTATTTGTACTTGGAAGTTAAGTAATAGAATTCTATAATCTTAACTACCGGGAGAGAGTGGATTCAAATGCGGGAAAGTGCCTGTCGCGACGAACGCGGTACGATAGACAAAAAGATAGAAAGCCTTTCTTTCGCGGATATTCCCGGTCAATCCAACCTCTTCATTCAATACCAAAAAGACCCGATTTCATTATCAAAGTTTTATCCTTCGGCTGTGGCTTTACACGATGAGCTTGAAAAGCAATTACCGAACGTTTTAGCGAATTACCAAACTGATCGGGCTGCACTTTGCGATGTTCTGACGGAACAAAACACGCATTGCAATGCCGGTGAGAAGACATTTTCACATATCGGGCTGCTGCGAAAAGCTGACACCGTAGCGGTCGTAACTGGACAACAGGCAGGTCTCTTTACCGGACCGCTCTATACGATTTACAAGGCGTTGTCGGCAGTAAAATCGGTTGAACGGCTTCGCGGCAAGGGAATAAACGCTGTCCCTATATTCTGGGTGGCGACCGAAGATCACGATTTCGACGAGGTATCGAAAACGTTCGGTCTTTCCAGATCAATTGAGTTGTTCGAAGCAAAGGTCGAAGTTGATAAAAACTTTGTCGATCATCCCGTTGGCTCCATCGTGTTCAATAATTCCATAAACGAAGTTATAGACGACTTGTGTTTGCAATTGCCAAAAACCGAATTCTCGTCGCTGGTCAGCGAAATGTTAAAAGATGCCTGGGCTCCCGGATCAACTTTCGCCGATGGCTTCGGCAAGATGCTGGCTTATCTTTTCCGCGGCCATGGGCTTATAATTATAGATCCGCTGGACAATCGGCTAAAGCAAATGGCGTCGCCGATCTACAAAAACGCGATCGAAAATTCGGCTGAGATAGTTAGATCGTTGGTCGCACGCAGTGAGGATATTGTCAGTTCAGGTTATCAAGCTCAGGTTTTGATCGACGAAAATTACTTTCCGCTTTTCTGGCACACCAATGAAGGCAAACGGAAGTCGCTCAAAAAGATCGATGATGGCGTTTTTCGCCTTAGCGGAGAGAAGGCAGAGTTTTCGCTTGAGCAATTGGCTGGGTTTGCCGAATCCGAACCGCAGCGTTTTAGCCCCGGCGTAATGCTGCGTTCGGTTGTGCAGGATTATCTGTTGCCAACTGTTTGTTATTTCGGCGGCGGTGCCGAGATAGCTTATTTTGCACAAAACAGCGAGGTTTATCGCATTCTTGAACGTCCTGTCACAACGATACTCTATCGGCAGAGCTTTACTTTCGTCGAGTCAAAACACGCACGGACGCTGGAAAAATACCGGATGAATTTCAATGATCTTTTTTCCGGGATCGATGCCTTGCTTCCGCGAATTGTAGAGGAGTTTATCGATCCGACAACCCCGCAATTGTTCGCCGAAGCCGAAGAAAAAATAAACACCGAACTCAATCGGTTGGATCAGGCTTTGTCCGCTATCGACCCGACGCTCGCAGTAAACCTGGCTACTCGGCGGCGAAAGATCATGTACCATATCGGAGCCTTAAGGAATAAGTTTCGACGCGTCCGCCTTGAAAAAGACGAGACGATAAATCGACAGATCAATAGTGCATTTACCTCGCTCCTGCCTCATGGCAGTTTGCAGGAACGAACGTTGAATATCGTGACTTTTCTAAACCTCTACGGACCTTATTTTATTGATTGGATTTACGACAGCATTGATCTCGACGACCGCGGCCACCGCGTCGTCCATTTATAAGATGAACAAGATCAGGATTCTTTCGGACAATCTTGCAAACCAGATAGCCGCCGGCGAGGTGGTCGAACGGCCCGCGTCCGTTATAAAAGAACTGGTTGAAAACTCCATCGATGCCGGGGCAAAACGAATCCAGATCGACATAGAACTCGGCGGGCGGCGTCTTATGCGTGTTTCAGACGACGGCGAAGGAATGGTTCGAGACGACGCAATTCTCGCATTTGAACGGCACGCGACATCAAAGATCCGCCAACTCGATGACCTGGCAAAGATCGAAACGCTCGGATTTCGAGGCGAGGCATTGGCCTCGATCGCATCAGTTGCAAAGGTAGAATTGATCACGAAGATCGAAGAAGAACTTGCGGCAACTCGTGTTATTGTCGAGGGCGGCCGACTGATCGACGTTAAGGACGCGGCACGCGGCGCCGGCACGACGACCTCGGTACGCGATTTATTTTTCAACACGCCCGCACGCCGTAAATTTATGCGTTCGGAGGCGACAGAGAATTATCACCTTACGTCTATCGTCACGCATTACGCGCTCGCCCGTCCGGAAATTTCTTTCACGCTTACGAACAATGGCCGGGAGGTTTTGCGGGTTTCACCGGCGAAAGATCTGCGCGAGCGTGCGTTTCAAATATTTGGCGGCGGATTGCTGGATAGTTTGCTGCCGGTGGCCGGTGGCCGCGAATATGTCGCCAAAGTCTCTGGATTTATTTCGGCGCCGCGCGAACGCCGAACCACACGCGATGCTCAATATTTTTTTGTCAACCAGCGATTCGTTCGTGATAAAACGATTGCCGGTGGATTGCTCGAAGGCTACCGCTCGGTGCTTCCGCACGGCGTATATCCGGTCGCGTTTCTTTTTCTCAACGTGCCGCTCGAAGAGATCGACGTTAATGTTCACCCGGCTAAAACGGAGATCAGGTTTCGACGCAGCGAAGCCGTGAAGGATGTAATTGCCGAAGCGATTCGCGAAGCATTGGCAAAAGCAGGCATCGTCGCCGAATCTCCTCAGCGATATGAAGAACCGTTCGAAGAATCTGATGATAGCATTCACGTTCAAACAGAACCGTTTCCGGAACAGGCGTCAATCGCATTCGAACCTCAGTCGTTTAGTCCAATGTCCGAACAGCCGGTAAACCATGTTTCGATCTCATTGGAACAATCGGACATAAGCGTGCCGGAAACTGAACGGTTCGAAATCGGTCCGGACGAACCGGTCTTCTTAACCGAATTTGAACAATCGGCAGAAATCCGCAAAGTCGCTGCGGTCGGAATCAGTGAAGATATAATTTTTGATACCCTAACGCCTACGAGCTATCCGATCTTGCCGCCCGTTAATTCCGCAGAACGTGTAGTGAGGACTGTTGAAGTCGATACGATCACGGCGGCGAAGATACGCCCCATAGCACAGCTGCACGATAGTTTTATTATTGCCGTCGACGACGAAGGCCTTCTTTTGATCGACCAGCATGTCGCGCATGAGCGAATTCTGTTCGACAAGTTTCGCTGCCAGGAAACGGAGCGGTCGATAGAATCACAGAATTTGCTGCTTCCCGAAACACTCGATCTTTCTCCGGCTCAGGCCGAAGCTTATCAATTGATCGAAGGAGACCTTATCTCGCTCGGCTTCGGTTTGATGAAACTCTCAGGCCGTACTGTTGCAATAAAGTCCGTCCCGACCGATCTTCCCGCTTCGGAAGCAAGAAATCTTTTCGCCGAAATACTGGACACGATCGACCTTGAAAAACGAGGTAACGCTAAATCTTCGATTCGCGACGACATTGCGGCATCGTTGGCTTGTAAAGCAGCAATAAAGATCAATATGAAACTCACTAATGAAAAGATGCAGTGGCTGATCGACCGGCTGCTTTTGACGTCTTCGCCGACGACATGCCCGCACGGCCGTCCGGTTATTCTGCGGCTGACGATGAAGGACATCGAGCGGGGATTTCACCGAACGTAAAGAGATGGAAAACGAACAACGATCTGATATGTTTTGGCGAAAAGTTTATCTGGCCGTGATCGTAATCACGGTCGTGGTTATTACTTCCCTTTGGGCATTTTCCCGGTACTTCTCCTAATTGTGTTATATCCATGAAATTTCTTGATTGGGCGATAGTTTTCGCATACTTGGCCTACGTGATCTGGGACGGGATCCGAATGACCAAACACAGCGGCACCAAGGAAGGTTATTTCCTTGCGGATCGCGGTCTGCCATGGTGGGCGGTCGGTTTGTCCGTGATGGCGACACAGCTTTCGGCAATTACTTTAGTCGGCACAACCGGACAGGCTTACAGCGATGGAATGCGGTTCATCCAATTCTATTACGGGCTTCCGTTCGCGATGATAATTCTGTGCGTTACGGTAGTGCCGTTTTTTCACCGCGCAAACGTATTCACAGCATACGAATATCTTGAAAAACGCTTCGACGTGAAGGTTCGAACCTTGACAAGCTTTTTCTTTCTGATCTCACGCGGTTTGGGTGTAGGCACTATTATATCGGCTCCGGCGATAGTGTTGTCTATCGTGTTTGGCTGGAATTTGATCGCAACTATTTTTGCGATCGGGCTTTCGACGACGATCTACACAGTATTCGGCGGCGTTCAGGCGGTTACGTGGACGGATGTTAAGCAGATGATCGTCATTTTCGTCGGGCTCGGCGTCTGCTTTGTAGTTATTCTATCAAGCTTTCCGAGCGGCGTGTCGTTTTTTGACGGACTCCATCTTGCCGGCAGCTTAGGAAAGCTGAATACCGTCGATACCTCATTCAATTTGCAGGAAAAATACACGATCTGGTCGGGATTGATCGGCGGCCTTTTCTTAATGCTCGGCTATTTCGGTTGCGACCAAAGTCAGGTACAGCGTTTCCTCACGGCAAAATCGGTTGACGAAGGTCGAACCTCGCTGCTGATGAGCGCATTTTTGAAGATACCAATGCAGTTCTTTATTTTGCTGATCGGAATAATGGTATTTATTTTTTATCAGTTCACGCCGCCGCCGATCGTTTTCAATTCCTACGAAGTGGCAAAGGCTGAGCAAAGCGAACAATTTCGCAACATACAATCAAAATATGATCAGGCTCATTCCGAGCGACGCGAGGCCGCTATCAGATTTGGGGCCGAAGGCGGTGATGCAAGGCAAGCTTATGTCGATTCGGACAAGAGGTTTAACGAAACCCGTAAACAGGCCGTAGATTTCGTAAGGGCCAGCAGCAATCCGACTTTCAACGACGTTAATTACGTTTTCCCGACATTTGTCGTCCAAAACATGCCGATGGGCGTTATCGGACTGCTGATCGCGGCGATCTTTGCAGCGGCAATGTCGTCTATCTCAGCCGAACTTAATGCTCTCGCAACCGCGACAACAATCGATTTCTACCGGCGCCTTATAAAGCCGGACGCCACAGATGCTCATTTCGTTGCCGTTGGCCGAATCTCTACATTCATCTGGGGGATCTTTGCCTGCATCGTAGCCATCTTTGCGACGAATCTTGGCTCGTTGATCGAGGTTGTAAATAAATTCGGCTCGTTCTTTTACGGATCGCTGCTCGGCGTTTTCGTTCTTGCATTTGTCGTAAAACGAGCAAGAGCAAGAGGCGCGTTCTTTGGTTTGTTGTTCGGCATCACATCGGTTTGGATCGCCAGTTTTTATACAAACATAGAGTTTCTTTGGTTTAACGTGATCGGCTGTCTCGTAACCGTGATCGCGGGATATTTAGTAAGTTTGACCGTAAGAGTAGAGGAATAATCCACAGATGAACACAGATAAACACGGATCAGGATTGATTGGCATTGGATTGCAATTTATACAGCCGCACGGAAGGTCATGGAAAATTTCGCAAACCTTATTTGTGCCCGTCTGTATTCATCTGTGGTTAATTTCTTTTTGTCTTTTTAGCTTTTCAGCCGATGCTACTGCACAGGTCAGGCCGGTTTACGATCGCGGGACGACCGGGTTGGTGCAGTTGCTGAAGCGGCTGAACACGTCTGCGAGCGTGATGATGATTGGCGCGCATCCCGACGACGAAGACACGGCTCTGCTCGCGTATCTGGCACGCGGGGAGAATGCACGCACCGCCTATCTTTCACTCACTCGCGGTGACGGCGGCCAGAACATAATAGGCCCGGAATTGGGCGAAGCGCTGGGCGTGATCAGGACCGAAGAATTACTACAGGCTCGCCGACTTGATGGAGCGGAGCAGTATTTTACGCGGGCATACGATTACGGATTCTCGAAAACTCTCGACGAAGCAAAGCAAAAATGGGACGAGAAGATCATTCTTTGCGATGTTGTCCGAGTCATCCGCGAATTTCGCCCGCTTGTCGTTGTTTCGCAATTTTCAGGAACCGCGGCCGACGGGCATGGCCAGCATCAATTTTCCGGTTACATTACGCCGCTGGCCATCAAGGCTGCAGCCGATTCGACGCAATGCCGCGACGCCGGCCCAGCTTGGAACGTTAGAAAGCTATACGTTCGTCATGGTTTTCGCGCAACGACAGAACCGCGTTTGCGAGTCAACACCGGCAAGTATGACCCGGTCCTTGGCCGCTCCTATTTCGAGATCGCGATGGAGGCTCGCAGCCAACACAAATCGCAGGAACAAGGTGTTCTGGAACTCAAGGGTGACGCTTTTTCCGGCCTGAATCTTGTCGGAAGCGAGACAAAAGAAACCGGTGTATTTGACGGTCTGAATATCTCGATCAAAGGAATTGCAGAGAACACTAACAATGTGGAGGGCTCGTTTATCGAAAAGCTGGAAACTTTGCAGGCAATTGCTAATCGAGTCTTGTCGGAATACGATGTCCGAAATCCGGCGTCGATCCTGCCGATGCTTACCGAGGGCTATAAACTTTCCGAAACCGCCGAGGCCTCAACGCGAACTCCGGCTTCAAAGGCTTTTTTAGAAACTAAGAGCAAACAATTTCTCGATGCGATCCGACTCGCGGCCGGAATTCAGATCGACGCCATTGCGGACAAGGAAACGGTTATTCCAAGCGAACAGTTTGGAACGGTAGTCCGTCTCTTTTTCCCGCTGTCTGATTCGGTAAAAGTTAATGATGTTGTGCTTAACGTTCCGCAAGGGTGGACTGTTTCCCCGACCGAACCACAGGCCGTTACGCCGCAAGGAGCTTTCCGGCGCGAGACGGCAAAACATACGGCATCCTACACCTTAAAGGTCGCCGATGATGCTAAACCGGCACAGCCTTATTGGCTGGAACAGCAACGCGAAGGCGATATGTTCCGATGGAAAAATGACGATAACCAAACGCTCCCGTTCCAGCCTCCTGTGGCGTCGGCAAAGGTGACATTCGTTATTCACGGCGTCGAAGTCGCATTCACGCAGCCGGTCGAATACCGATTTGCGGATGATGTCCGCGGAGAAATCCGCCGGCCGCTTGAAGTAGTTCCTC
>JBQTJB010000130.1:0-7706 GCA_052387555.1 Blastocatellia bacterium
TTTACGAACATCGGCCCGTGGTCTGATTTCAATGTTGGAGGTGCGAGCCACGAACGCTTCGGGCTGCACACAGGGTATGAACCGGCGATGATGTTCGGGCACATACGAACCTCGGGAACTTTCTTGAACCTTACAGGCGGCAAGGTAAAGCAGAGCCTGGAATATCGTGTCTACTACGTTTATCAGGACAGTCAATTCGGCCAGCGGCGAAGCGCTTATCTGATCGGCTTTCTCGCAACTGCCAACAATTACAGATTCTCAAAAACCAACAACCTGATCGTCACCGCCGACGGCCAGAAGTTTGCGCTCGGTAAAGCAAAACGTTTTGCGGCGGCGGCCCACAGCGGCGCGCAGGAATTGTTGTGGTACCGCGTCAGCAAATCCTCGCTGAATAAGATCGCGAACGCCTCGCGGATTTCCGTTACGCTTGGGGGCTTTTCAGGGGAGATGAACTCCGATTCGCAGGATCTGATGAGACAACTTCTTGCCTCTACAAATTAGACGCTGAAATGAATGCACCCTTACCCGCGTTCCGGCAAATGAACAGAAATCTTTGCTCGGACATCGGCATTAGGTGCTCTTCGATTATTAGACCCCGATTTTCCATTTCTCGGCGCAGTGCCGGCCCGCCGAATAAAAGCAAATTGCTGCCGCCCGACCATTTCAGGAGCACAGGTAGTTTTTGCGCAAACCTATCGAGCGCGCGGCAAGTCACATGGGAAACATCAGGTAATATAGTTTCGGAAAACTGTTGATTTACAATCTCAATGCGGCTGGAAATACCCAGCCGTTCGACGGCAAGTGTGAGGAATCTTGCTTTCTTTTCCTTCGATTCGATCAAAACCGCGCTTAGATCTTCACGAACAATCAAACATGGAATCGACGGCAGTCCCGCACCGGTTCCGACATCTGCGAAACGCGCATTATTCCGCAGATGGTTTATTAGCGTCAGCGATTCAAGAATATGCCGCGTCGCAAATTCTCCCGGCTTACACGGCCCGACGAGATGGAGAAGAGGATTATGTTCCTGAACAAGCTCGAAATAATCCGCAAGTTTTTCTATTTGCGGGTCGGCAAGAGCTAAACCAAATTGTTCGCGGCTCAATTCGAGAGATTGTATGAAATCGGATCGCATGGTTGAGCCGAAAAATGCGTCCGAATTTATGGACCATCGACTCGGAACTCCGAACTCGAAACTAATTAGGTGGTGCGGACGAGAAGAATCGAACTTCCACGGGATCGCTCCCACAGGCTTCTGAGACCTGCGCGTCTACCAGTTCCGCCACGTCCGCGAGTCGAAGCGAACCTTGAGAATACTAATTCGACTGGCAAAATTCAAGATTGCGCCGTCTGTTTGCTATATTTGAAGGTGTGCAGGGCGATATTGAAGTTAATCTCGATGAAGTACGGAAACAGATCGAAATGGCTGCGTCTCGCGTTGGCCGCGTTCCTGGAGAGATCAAGTTAGTTGCCGTCAGCAAGACGCATACGGTCGAAGTGTTGCGTGAAGCGATCTCGGCCGATGTAATGATATTTGGCGAAAATAAAGTTCAGGAGGCCGAATCGAAGATTCTCGAATTAGGCCGCGATGCGGCGGAATGGCACCTGATCGGGCACCTGCAATCAAACAAGGCGAGAAAGGCCGTACAGCTTTTTGATGTCATTCATTCCGTCGATTCCGTCGAACTTGCGACGCGGCTCGAGCGTATTTGTAATGAAGAAGGACGCTCGGAACTTTCAGTTTTCGTTGAGGTTGATCTTGCCGGTGAGGAAACTAAATCCGGCATCGCTGAAAGCGAATTGCCGAAGTTGGTGGAGTATTTGAAGACGTGCGAGCGATTGAGATTTAATGGGTTGATGATTCTGCCGCCGTTCTTTAACGACGCTGAAGCGACACGCCCCTTTTTCAAAAGGCTCAGGGAATTGCGGGACCGATTACTTCTGGAAAATGCTTTTGCTGACGGACGCGGCGAACTTTCAATGGGAATGAGCAATGATTTTGTGGTCGCGATCGAAGAAGGGGCGACACTTGTCCGCGTAGGCACGGCGATCTTTGGAGAAAGGGAAAAGAGTAATTAACCGCAGATAAAACAGATAAACACTGATGCATTGGTTTGCTATCGTTTAGTAAACATTTGCCTCAATCAGTTTTAATCTGCGGTTAAGGCGGTTAAGATTGATTTCGAACATATGCTAACTGCAACGGTTTACCCGATAGTTTGGATGATTCTGTGGGGGGCTTTTTTGGCGTTCCTCGCGTTTATGGTACTGCGGCTGATCTTTAATTATGCCGACCCGAATCCGTTCGGCGTAATAGGCCGATTCGGCTTCTGGATAAGAAAACACACCGAAAAGTGGGTTTATCCGGCGGCAAGATTTCTGGCGACGTTTCGCGTCGATACGCGGCTTGCTCCGCTTGTGTCGCTTTTCATCGGGCTGGTTCTGACCTATTTTGCGTCGCAAATCATCGGGAACACTTTCTTTGTAATTGATGGCTTAACGGCCGGCATCGCCACCGGCAATCCGAAAATGTTTATCGGCTTCATTCTTTACGGCCTCCTCAGCGTACTTGTGCTATTCATTTTTATACGTTTTATATCGCAATGGTTTGTGTTTACACGTAAGACGTTTCTCGGCTTCGTGATGAAGGTAACGAATCCGATAATGATTCCCGTGCAAAAACTGATTCCGCCGATCGGCATGTTCGACATCTCGGCAATGGTCGTGTTGTTGCTTATCGGGTTGCTGCAATCTGTCGTGCTGAATATCTTTGTTAGAGTGTAACATTCCGTGTATTCCGTGCTTTCTGAGGTTTTCTTTTTTGAATCACGGAAAGTACAGAAGGCACCGAACCTTGTGAGCGTAGTTGGAATTGATTTGAAATTCGGAGAACTAATTTGATCGAGGCATTCGAAAAAGAAAACTCGATCACGTTCACGATCAGTGTCGTTCCGCGGGCTTCTAAGAGCGAGATAATCGGCGAGACAGGTGGAATTATAAGGGTCAAAATCTCAGCGCCACCGGTGGATGGAGCGGCAAATGCGGAGGTGGTAAAACTTTTCGCCAAGGTTTTTGGCGTTTCCAAATCGTCGGTCGAGATCGTCTCCGGCAAAACCTCTAGGACCAAACGGATACGAATAACCGGCGTAACTGCCCTGCAAATGCAAAGCGTACTCGGTTAGCGGGTTTCTTCTGCCGCAAATAGCCCTTGCGAAAGACGCTAAATCCAAGCCAGCCTATCAAGGATGCAGCTAAGGCTTGGCTCGTCATTATAGAAGTCAGAGACGCGTAGCTGAGCGATCCCCGAAATTCGATAGTCTGCTTCAGACAGAGGATAACCGCCAAAACGAACAGTCCGCACAAGATCAAAACGGTCGTGTTTCTTCTCATACGAGTTTGATTAAATCCGTCGCAAGTAAACTCGCTATGACAACGACGTAAACTTAATGTAAAACTTTAAGATTTGGTCAAAGAAAAATCGGCATGATATATTTGCAATTTCGACAGACACACATCAAAACACCTGCCCATGCGGGTAGATTCCTATCAGAACCGCAAGCGGTAGCGGGTGGTTGAAGCTAAAGTAGTCAGCAATAAAGGAAATCGTTATTCATGTCAGGACACTCCAAGTGGCACACAATTAAGCATAAAAAGGGCGCGCTCGATGCCAAGCGCGGAAAGATCTTCACCAAGATGATCAAGGAGATCACTGTCGCGGCACGCACCGGCGGCAGCGGCGATGTTGATTCAAATGCGCGTTTGAGAAAAGCGGTGAACGATGCAAAAGCGGTAAATATGCCTAACGACACCATCGACCGCGCGATAAAACGAGGCATGGGCGAGCTTGAAGGCGTAAATTACGACGAAATCACTTACGAAGGCTACGGCCCGAACGGGGTAGCCGTGCTGGTCGAAACGATGACCGACAACCGCAACCGAACGGTCGCCGAACTTCGGCACATCTTTTCTAAAAACGGCGGGAACTTGGGCGAGGCTGGTTCGGTCGCGTGGATGTTCGACAAGAAGGGTTATATAGTCGTCGATAAGTCCGCCAAAAGCGAAGACGAGCTATTCGAGATCGCTATCGAGGCCGGAGCCGACGATATGCAGGACGAAGGCGACGTTTTTGAGATCTTCACAACGCCCGACAATTTCGAAGCAGTCAGCGAAGCTATCAAAAAAGCCGGCATCGAACCACAGGCCGCCGAAGTCTCAATGATTCCGCAAAACTACATCGCCCTCAATGGCGCAGACGCCAAACAGATGCTAAAACTCTACGACGCCATCGACGACAACGACGACGTCCAAAAAGTCTATGCCAATTTTGATATAGACGAGAGTGAAATGGAGTAAATGAAAGAATTAGCTCCTGGGTTCCATGTCGATTTACTTTTCCCGGACGATAATTCGGACTTCATCGCTGAGGTGTATTACAAGGTCAGATTAGTGTTCGTGATTAGTCAAGAAAATGGACTTAATGATGCGGAAGTGGATTTCGACGAAGATATCCGAGGATTCCCGGCAAGCATGAGCCTTTCGGGCCTACTTGGAGCGGTTGAATACGCCAGGCTTCGCTTGTCGGATCTTCGAAAAACCAATTAGGGTTTTGGAACATCCAAATCCTGACATATTTTTTCGCCAGGAATTCGTTTATTTCCCGATGTCTCGGAACTGCAGTTGCCCGTTGCCTAGCACGGTTAACGTAAACCGTATGGTTTCCACCTTCGCGGAGTTTTTCGCAGCCGTGCCGCTCCAGATGACGGATAAGGTCGCGGAGCTTTATACGGCATTCAGCAGGAATGGTTCGCGGATAACCTCATCGCCGTTTATAGCTTCTTCGGCAAGTTGGCGATTTGCTTCAATAACTAACTCGACGGCCTCTTTCAAATTTTCGCGCGCTTCTTCAAGGGTATTGCCCTGTGTGTTTGCTCCCGGAAGTTCCTCGACGTAACCGATATAGCCTTCAGGAACTTTTTGAAATACTGCGGTAAAAGAAATATTCATTATGCAAAACTCCTGCCAGAGAATTCTAGCATGAATTAGATTTCACACCGACGAGGTTAGGTTCGAACGATCTAGTGTCTGAATATAATCCGATGGCCGTCGGGCGCTACGAAGTTGAACTATTACAGCGTGAGACTAGCCTCAAATAGTGACAAAACCGAGCGAACGATCTCATTAAACTTGTCATGGCTAAGATAGCCTATGTGCTTCGTCATTATCCCCGAATTGGCAGTAAAGATTTTGGTTGGACGAGCAAAACTCGTCTTGTGTAACGAGCCGCTCGAAAAATCGGCTGATTCGATCTTTATCGCAGAAGAATCAGCATAAGGCTTACTTGTAATCTGACATAAAACCCAATCGTTTCGCCCGGCGTGAGCGAGTACAATCGCCGGGGAAGTTTGGCGTTCGTTAGGTCGGAGTAAGAAAAGCTGACTACCACTACGGCTCCAACTGCAGATGTGACCAAGCTTCATCCTCCTCAGGTCTTAGCCAATCTTCCGCTAACGACTTTTCACTCAACAGAGCCGTTTCCGAAACCTTGGTCTCCGGTTTTTCGCCAAATATTGTGACTATGGCTTTACGGTCTTCCGGCAATCTAATTTCCTTTAGTAGTCTAACCTTGCCATGTGCATCAACAATTGCCTCGACAGTTTGATTCATAGCTAAATATTCCTCACCAAAATCATAACACAGAATTTTAAGCAATTTCCTGCCCGAACATTATGCGGTGGCCGTCGGGCGTCCGCACGCCGAATTCTCTGAGACCCCATGGTTTATTGGCGGGTGGTTGCTGGGTAAACTCGGCACCGCGGGATATGAATTCCTCGAATACTTCATCGACATTTTCTACCAAAGCATAACCGAAATACGAATGGTCGCCGGTCTCGTGTGCCCACAATGCGTCCGTGCATTCGCCGAGCATTACCTTGAATTCACCGAAAGAAAGAAACTCCCAGCCGGGAGCGGTGAAATCGCGCTCGAAGCCGAGCTTATCGACAAAATAGGCGGCTGAAACCGAAAGATTTTTCACTGCCAGGACGTGGCGTGTATATATGATGTGTCTTTCCATTTTATTAATCCTGATTATTAGCAGTTCCGTCGATGTCATCAGCTTCGAGATAGTAGGATTCATCTTTCCAAAACGCATGAAAAATGCCGCCCGCGACCAGGGCCCCAGCAAATATCCATATCGCTATCCATTGAGCATCGACGGAGACACGAAAAAAAATGTCGTTTATTACTTCGAGAAAAAGTGAAAAGAAAAGGCTTGCCAACAATAGGCAGAGCGCGGTCAACGCTAACGTGCTGAGCGCCTTTTTGACCTGCGCGATCCGGGCAAATGCAGTCGCGCGTCCGACCAATCCAAACGAAAGGAACCCGAACATATAAATAATGGCAAGCCAGAATAAGACCACGAGACCGCCCGCAACCGGCCACGCGCCGCGTTCGAACGCCGGCTCGACCGCTTGCGGAGCTATGCGGATCAGCAAACCGCTCAGGAAAAGAAAAAGCCCGAAACATGCGGCTGTAACGAACCAAAACCCGCCCTTGTTAGCCAGAAACCACCCGAACTCAAATCCTTCGCGACGGTGCAGCCTAAAAATATAGGCCACGACTACCGCTGCGAAAGCTCCGCCCGTTAGCATCGCGGTCGATGTGCCGGATAGCGGCAAAGACTCGAATGGAATTGAAAAGAACAGAACGAACCCAACGAAAATAAGACAACTTGCAGAATATATCTTCAAAAGTGTTTTCATCTTCCAGACGGCAAAGCGACTACAGGTAGCTAAGAGCCCAATGTCTGTTTCGCTTCTTTAATCCTGCGAACCACGAGCAAAGAGGATATATGGCGAACAGGCCGCCTATCCAAACCGCATAAACGACCAACAACGAAAAACCGTGGCCGGAAGGCGCGGCCTGGCTCATTTTAAACGGGTCAAAGAAAAGGTAGTTGGTATCGAAACCGGCCAGCCAGGCTAAGATTACGCCGGAGCCGTGAGCGAAGATCCATTGCAGGATATAAAAGAACATCGGTACGCGACCGAATGTAATGCAGACGCGTTGCCACACCGCGTTGCCGTCGATACGATCGGATAAAGCAAGAATCAGCAGTGCCGGACCGAGAGTCATTAAAAGGAAAAGGAGTGACGGCGGATATTTGGTCGTGTTAAAGAACGACAGTATCGTGGAGGAGGACGTTTCGAAATACCGCCACGGCGCCGGGTCGCCGTAAACATTTATGACGCGAACTATTACAAACAGAACGGTACCTGCCAGACCGAGCTTCAACAGCAGTTTCCGCCGTTCCCCGCTCTCCCAATCGTAAAGTGCGCCGAGGGCATATCCGGCCATCATCACGCCTATCCACGGTACGAGCGGATAAATCGACAAAATCTGAGAAGTACCACCGAACAAAGGGATAACGCCCGGCTGATGAAGAGCGATCCAGATGGCTTGCGCGAAATCAGGCGGTGGCGTACCGAGAAACGCGATCTGCGGCGGAACCTGGATCGGGTCAAGAAGGTTATGCAAAACGATCATCAAGATGCCCGCCAGACCGACTACCTTCAGCGGCAGATAGATTAAGGCCGCCATAGCGATCATCGAAACGCCGATCACCCAAATAACCTGCGCCATTCCAACGAATGTGTAGTCCAGATTGAAGACGATCAAAAATCGAATGAGCGTGAATTCGAGAAAGA
>JBQTJB010000131.1:0-18904 GCA_052387555.1 Blastocatellia bacterium
AAGCGGCACGGAAAACCTTCGGTATGGTTTTCCTGCCCGACGTGAGGAAAGTAAACGTCGCGTATCTGATATTTATCGTCGAAATTGACCAGCAGTGAGCCGTTGCCTACAGGGATGTCTCTCATTATTTAGAGTTCAAGTTTGTGTCGATGCAGCCCTAATTTCAAATGCCTTACGTAACACGTCACGTTCACTTTCAAATGCGAGCATAGAAAATGCTTCATCCAAACTTGCCCAACGAGCTTCCGCAATTTCGTCGTCATAATCCGAAA
Source organism: Blastocatellia bacterium (assembly GCA_052387555.1). Classification (GTDB taxonomy): domain Bacteria; phylum Acidobacteriota; class Blastocatellia; order Pyrinomonadales; family Pyrinomonadaceae; genus OLB17. Next base: position 273 of record JBQTJB010000131.1, read on the forward strand.
CATCGCCTGATCGGTATTCCATCAAAAAGAAATGCACGAATTTGTGAATGCGAACGGGTTCGTCAGAACGCCTGTCAACGAACCAGTATTCAATAATGTCGATCGGAGCAATTAACTCGCAATCGATTCCAGCTTCTTCACGAACTTCGCGAAGCGCAGCTTGTTCGGGCGTTTCACCCGGATCGATAATGCCCTTGGGAAGCTGCCAGCGCATTTCTGGAATCATCAGCACGATCGCGGCCACAATCTCGCAGTTTATCACGCGAAATGCGACGCCACCCGCGGAAATTTGTTCCCGAACTTGCATATGTGGTTGTCTGGAGTTATTCCTTTCCGCGAATCGCCTTATCAACAGTTTCGTCAAGATCTTTTTTGATGGCCGCGTTAAATCCGACAATTTTCTTTATCATCTGTCCATTCCTATCGAAAATAGCTGTTTGCGGAATAGCGGATTCCTGCCCGAAAACGTAAGAGGTCAACAGTTCCTCGGGGTATGCTAACTGATATGTCATATTTAGTTTTTCGACAAACTCAGGAACCTTGGGGCGATCATCTTCACCGCCGACATGAAGCCCGATTACTTGCAGATCACCGCCGTATTTTGCCTGAAGTTCGAGCAGATGGGGGATTTCTTCGATACACGGCGGGCAGTAGGTTGCCCAAAAATCCAGTATCACAACCTTGTCCTGAAAATCTTTTAATTTACTGACATTTCCGTCAAAACTCGTCCAACTCATCTCCGCAACCGGCTTTAGCGGGCGTCCCGGTGCATCTTTCGATGGAACATCATTGATCGAAACAGGCTTGTTCCCGACGGCTACCGGCGTAGCGGCCGAACGGCAGCCAATAGTAAGTAAAAAGTAAAAGGTAAAAAGCAAAAAAAAGACGTACTTCATCATCCTTATTTTACACGACAATGGTTCAAATGCCTTAAACTGTCGCCGTATCATTTCACAAGTTCTTAAATTTCCCCATTTTGCTTTTGCGTTTTTCTTTTTTACTCTCTACTTTCTATCTGTGTCATTTTACCCCTTAAAGATACACCAACGGTTTCTTTCGCCAGTGAACACTGGCAAGACGGAAAGCTCCGATGCGGCCGGTACGGCGGCAAGTTTTGAATGCGGTTCGTTTGTAAGAATTTTTCTCTGGGTCGATGCCGAGTCAAAAGGGATCGCGAATGTCCGGTTTCTAACAAACGGCTGTGGATTTATGATCGCCGCGGCAGATGTTATCGCAGATTATTTGAAGGGAAAGCGTCTGAGCGACCTGCACGGCCTGAGCAACAGCGAGCTTGGAAACATTGTTGCGGACGAACTGGACAGCTTCCCATCTGGCCGAACGCAATGCCGCAATCTAGTCCTCGATGCTCTTCGTTCGACTTTTGCGGAATACAGAGCACGCGTTATCGAGGAATTTACCGGTGAAAAGGCTCTTATATGTACGTGTTTTGGTGTTACCGAAGAAACTATCATAAACGTAATAAATGAGACACATGCTACCAACATTGATGAAGTGTCAGCCCAATGTAATGCCGGTTCGGGGTGCGGTTCATGCCAAATGTTGATTCGCGAATTGATCTATTCAGCAGAAGATAGATTATAAAACAGCGTTTTTCCGAGTATTCCCGATTATGTTACAATACACCATTAAAACCGTTCCGGAACGGTAGAACTTTGCAGTAAGGAGATTTTTTGAGGTTCCATGAAAAGGGAGCCGTTTTTGGTTACTTCCACATTCAGTAATGGACGATACCGCTAGTTTACTCTTGTTTCTTTTTGCCGATGTTTCGGCTTCAATAGAAACGCCAGACTTTTTCTGGTCAGCCTTCAACATTTTTTTGGTGATTTTTCTTGTATTGGCAAACGGTTTTTTTGTTGCCAGCGAATTTGCATTGGTCGCGGTCCGCAAATCCCGTATCGAGGCTACCGCCGCCGAGGGCAACAAGGCAGCCGAGCGTCTGCTCGGGATGCTGAACAATCTGAACGCTTATATTTCGGCGACACAGCTCGGAATTACCTTGTCGTCCCTCGGACTGGGTTGGATAGGCGAACCGGCGGTAGCGTCTTTGCTCGAACCGTTTTTGATTTGGATCGGTGAAGTTACCGGCGCTGTGTTTCTGGCTTCCGGGCCTGTTCTTCACACAATTTCATTCGCAATTGCTTTTTCTATCATTACATTCCTGCACATCGTTTATGGCGAACTTGCGCCAAAGACCGCTGCTCTGGAACTTTCCGAGAAAGTCTCGTACATTATTGCGTTCCCGCTGCAGATTTTTTATAAGGTTTTTAATTATCCGATACGACTTCTCGATTGGGCGGGCACAAGAACCGTCCGTCTTTTTGGCCTTCATCCGTCGGGCGAACACGGTTCAAGCTATACCGAAGACGAGATACGTCAGTTGATAACTGCTTCACAGAAAACGGGGCATTTAAACGAAGAAGAGCGGCGTTTGATAGACCAGGTCTTCGAGTTTTCCGAGACGACTGTAAAGGAAGCGATGATACCGCGTACTGAGATCGTTGCCGTGCCGGAGAAAAGCTCGCTGGAGGAAATAGTCGCGGCGTTTCGCCAACACGGGTATTCACGTCTGCCTGTTTATCGGGAGTCACTGGACGACGTGATGGGCTTTGTTCATGTAAAAGATGTGCTTGCATATGTTGAAAGACCGAGATCATTCAACATCGCAAGAATGGTGCAAAAGCCGACATACGTCGTCGATACGGCGCGGCTCGAGGATGTTCTTCGGCAGATGCAGCGTGAGAAGTTTCACTTTGGATTCGTGGTTGACGAACACGGAGGTGTCGAGGGCATTATCACGCTCGAAGATCTGCTCGAAGAGATAGTCGGCGACATTTCTGACGAGCACGACGAAGAAGTAAACGACCAGATTCGCGAGCAAGACGACGGCAGCTTTACGCTCGACGGCGGTTTGGCCGTGCGCGATCTGAACAAGCGTCTCGGTTTGAATCTGCCCGTTTCTGAAGGTTATACGACAGTCGCCGGATTCCTGATGTCAGAAGCCGGGCAAGTGCTGGCCGAGGGTGACACGGTCCCGTTCAACGGGCACGTTTTCACCATCGAAAAGGCGGCCAAGCGGCGCATCCTAAAGGTAAAAATGGCGAAATCAACACAGTAGTATTTTGATTACTGCATTTTTGTTTTTATCTGCATTTCACGCTACATTAATTTCGATAACAAATACTAAATTACTACTGGAGCAGCATTTAAGAAAATGAGCTTTATTGAACAAGTCTGGGCGCGGGAGATAATGGATTCCCGCGGCAATCCAACAATTGAGGCAGAAGTTATTTTGGAAGACGGCACGACGGGCCGTGCTGCCGTGCCGAGCGGGGCCTCGACCGGCGAGAATGAAGCGGTCGAACTTCGCGACGGCGACGATCTGCGATACCTGGGCAAAGGTGTCCAAAAAGCAGTCGGCAACGTAAACAACAAGATCAATGCGGAGATTCAGGGTTTGGATGCTCTTGATCAGACATTGGTCGATGAGACGATGATCGGGCTTGACGGAACGTCGAATAAATCAAATCTTGGTGCAAACGCCATGCTTGCCGTTTCTTTGGCGACGGCTCGTGCTGCCGCGGCGGAGATGGAACTGCCGCTTTACCGGTATATCGGCGGAGCGAATGCCAAAACTCTTCCGGTGCCGATGATGACCATCCTCAACGGCGGTGCCCACGCGGATAACAACGTCGATTTCCAGGAGTTTATGGTGATGCCGGTCGGCGCCAAGACTTTCGCCGAGGCTCTACGGATGGGGGCCGAGATATTTCACAACCTCAAATCGGTGTTGAAATTTCGCGGCTATTCAACTGGGGTCGGCGACGAAGGTGGATTCGCGCCGAACCTGAAATCGAACGAAGAAGCTGTCGAGACGATTCTCGAGGCGATAGAAAAGGCCGGTTACAAGGCTGGTGAAAATGTAATGCTCGCTCTCGATCCGGCATCGAGCGAGTTTTATAAGGACGGCAATTACATTTTCAAGAAAAGCGACGACCGAAAGCTTTCGTCCGATGAAATGGCAGCGTATTGGACGGATTGGTGCGACAAGTACCCTATCATTTCAATCGAGGACGGAATGGCTGAGAATGACTGGGACGGCTGGAAACGCCTGACAGAATCCGTAGGCGACCGAGTTCAGCTTGTAGGTGACGACCTTTTCGTCACAAATGTTAAGTTTCTCGAACGTGGAATCGAGGAAGGTGCGGCGAATTCGATTCTTATCAAAGTGAACCAAATCGGTACGCTTACTGAAACGCTTGACGCAATCGAGCTTGCACGCACAAACAATATGACCGCTGTGATTTCACACCGATCTGGTGAAACCGAAGATACGTTCATCGCCGATCTTGCGGTTGCAACAAACGCCGGGCAGATTAAAACCGGCAGCCTTTGCCGTTCTGACAGGATCGCTAAATACAACCAACTACTGCGAATCGAGGAAGATCTCGGCGATTCTGCAAAGTATCCCGGAAGGAAGGCGTTTTATCAGCTTTTTTAACGATGAGGTCCATTCTCGGTGAATTAGAAATTGACACCAATCCGGAACGTTTACAGACTGATCGGATACACGATTTCCTTGCCAATGAATCCTATTGGGCACGGGAACGAACTCTCAAACAAACAAAAACGGCGATCGAAAATTCAATTTGCTTCGGCCTTTATTCAGGCGAACGTCAGATAGGTTTTGCCCGTGTCGTGAGTGATCGCGCCACGTTTGCCTATGTTGGCGATGTGTTCGTGATTGAGGAATTTCGCGGTCGCGGATTAAGCAAATGGCTTATTGAAACCATTATCGCTTATCCCGATCTGCAGGGCCTTCGTCGATGGGTACTCGCCACTCGTGATGCCCATGGCCTTTATGAACAATTCGAATTCTCGCCGCTTCGGTTTCCGGAACGATGGATGGAACGGACCGCTCCGGATGCTTACTAAACAAAATATTGCAATTTCACTGGATGATTCGGATATAATTAATTATCCGGATAGTTTCCGGCCGATCTCCTGACGACTGCTGCCTTTGTTCATTCCCGCGTAAGACCTTAATCAACACACTTATATGAAACCGCAAAATAATCGACCGCTTGCACTGGTGATACTGGATGGTTGGGGAATTTCCGAGCTGAATACCGACAATGCTATTGCTTTGGCGCATACGCCTAACTACGATGAAATCTGCTCAAAATATCCATGGGTGCCTATCGCAGCATCGGGGCAATTAGTCGGGTTGCCGGACGGTGTTGCAGGAAATGCCGAGTTAGGACATATGCATATTGGTGCCGGTCGGGTTGTCAAGACCGATACTTCGAGGATTTCCAGCGCGATCAAATCGGGCGATTTTTTTGAGAACCCGGCACTGAGTTCGGCGTTCGGTTCGGCCGCGTCGAGAAATGCTCCGGTTCATCTCATCGGGCTGTTAAGCGATGGCGATGTCCATTCATCATCAGAAACGCTTTACGCTTTACTTCGAATGGCAAGGAAGTTGAGCGTTCAAGAAGTGTTTGTCCACTGCATTCTTGACGGGCGTGACGTTCCGCCGCGTTCCGCCGATATTTACGTCGAGGCCCTCGAAATAAAAATGGCGGACATTGGCGTCGGACGAATCGCGACGCTATGCGGCCGCTTTTTTGCAATGGATAGCAGCGAGAATTGGGAACGGACGGCCCGGGCGTTTACAATGCTCGTCCACGCCGAAGGCGAAAGGGCATTCGATGCAGGAACGGCCATTCGTAGTTCGTTCCTTCGCGGAATATCGGACGAGTTTGTAGCGCCGGTAGTGCTCGAACGCGAAGAAGGTGTTCCTGTTGCGACGATAAAGACTGGCGATGTAGTCGTTTTCTTCAATCACCGTTCGGACACGATGCGCCAGCTCGCTCGTTCGCTTGCGGTGCCCGACCGCGGCCAGATCGCCGAGACCGGAAAGCCAAGGATCGAAGCTGTTTGTCTGACGGAATACGACCGCAGTTTCGAGCTTCCCGTGGCGTTCAGCTCATCGACGGGCGGAGCCGGACTCGCGCATGTTTTTGCTGATTTTCACGTGCCCAACTACCGCATTTCGGAGCCGGACAGGTTTCCGCATGTTACTGATTTTTTTAACGGAAACACTGACGTGGGAAGCTTTTACGAACAGCATGTGATCGTGCCGTCGGGCAGCAGCAATGATCGCGAGGCTGAGCCGGAAATGAAGAGTTTCAAGATCACGGACAAGCTTCTTCACGGAATGGACATAGACGAAAACGGTATTTTTGTGGTCAATATTCCTGCACCGGGGCTGGTTGCCGAAACGGGAAATCTGGAACGTGCAGTTGAAGCAGTTCAGTATGTTGACACTTGTCTCAGCGGGATCGTAAACAAGATTCGATCTGCAAACGGCATTGCAATCGTTACTTCGACGCATGGCAATTGCGAATCTATGATCGACAAATTTACGAATCAACCGGATCGCTCGGCAACTTCGAATTCAGTGCCTTTTCACATAATCGGTGAGGGCCTTGAGCAAACTCGATTGCGGCAGGATGGAGCGTTGAGCGATGTTGCCCCGACAATACTCGGTCTGCTCGGCATAGATAAACCATCCGAAATGAGCGGAACCGACCTTAGGATCAGCTAAATAGAAACCTCAAAATGACGCAGAAGAAGTGGATCGCCTAACAGTTTTGGGCTTGGTTCGTGCTTTGGTCTTTTTTCGTGATAATCTTACTTACCCCATTGAAATAATCATAAGTTCGGTAAATTTGCTCGATAATGGTTGAAGAATTTGCGTTCGACAACACGGAAGAACGCCGCAAGAACAGGTTAAACGGAACCGGCTGGATAGAAGTGATCGTCGGTTCTATGTTTTCGGGAAAGTCTGAAGAACTTATTCGGCGATTGAATCGTGCACGTATTGCCCGGCAGAAGGTTCAAGTTTTTAAACCGAAGATCGACGCACGGTTTTCGATCGATGAGATCGCGTCGCATTCGGGTCAGAAGCACGATTCAAAGCCAGTAACATCTGCTGCCGAATTAATGGCCGACGTCGAAGAAGACACGCAAGTGATCGGCATCGATGAGGGGCAGTTCTTCAATATGGAACTTGTCGACGTCGTGAACCGCCTTGCCGCCGAAGGCAAACGCGTGATAATCGCCGGGCTGGATCAGGACTACACGGGCAAGCCGTTCGAGCCGATGCCGCAGTTGCTTTCCGTTGCAGAGTTCATTACGAAAACACACGCTATCTGCGTAAAATGCGGAAGCACGGCGAATTATTCTCAGCGGACCGTCGAATCGGAGGAGCGCGTCGAGGTCGGCGCAAGCGATAAATACGAGGCACGCTGCCGTAAGTGTTTTGTTCCTCATGCCGATGCGCCGACTCTTCATCCGTGACGGTGCAATTTCTTCTAATCGGCGCTACAATTTGCGCAAACAGAAATCCCCTCCTTCGGTTTTTTTCCGTGAGCCTTTCAAAAGGCTATATGCAAGGAGTTAATACCACGTTATGAACAACACTGAAATTGTACAAAAGGGCTACGAGTATTTCGGAACAGGTGATATTCCCAGCTTGCTGGCATTGTTTTCGGATGACATAGAATGGGAGATTCCCGAAATCGAAAATGCGCAATTTGCCGGCAGCCGCACCGGAATCGCTTCGGTCAGTGAATTTTTTACTCAGCTTGATGCAGCCGAGGATATTACCCGATTTGAACCGCTTGAGTTTATTGCTGAGGGCGACAAAGTAGTCGTGCTTGGAGAATCCGCCGCGACCGTCAGGGAGACCGGAAAAGAATATGAGACCGATTGGGTCCATGTTTTCCATCTGCGTGACGGAAAGATAGCCGGTTTTCACGAGTTCTTCGATAACGCCGCCGCGACCCGGGCGTTCCAGAAAACCGCCGCCGCTTAGTTCGCAAAAAAAGAAGGTCCGAAGAGCCGGGCCTTCTTTATGCCTTCGGAATTTTCATCGAGTACATTATTGCGGCGAATGTGTCACGCTGCTTTTCGAATTTAGTTCCGTTTGTCGAAATTATGATGTTAATTTGCTGATTTTGCCCTTGGTAATTACGAAAGGCGATCCATTGGTGTCGCCGGATTCCGTCTTTGTCCTCGGGCACGGCCTCGACCCATTCAACGCCTTTCACACCGTCGATCTCCAGCCAGCGAACCTTTTCATATTTGCCCTGTTTCAACTGTTCCAACGCGCTTTCGTATGTAGCCTTCATGCTCACGTCTGCCGGAAAAGTGTCAGGCATGGTTGAGATCGATGCGATCAGAAACCCGTTTGCCGGCGAGCCGTAGTTGAAAGATTCTTTCCGTGCGTCCATTTTCGGCCAGCCCGAAGGCAGCCGCCACGACATGCCCTGCTCGTCCCATTTTGTTTCTGTAGCCGCATCCGAGATAGCTTGTTGAGCGGCGGTTAGTTTTGGCGTTTCAACGTCGCCTTCGTTCGAACCGGCCGTTGTCGGGTCACCTCCTTTGCTGCCTCCGCTGGAACCGCTCATCTGCTTTAACTGGTCGCCGATTCCGCAAAATGTCAATGCGAAAAAGATCAACCCTATCGAGAAAAGTGTTTTCATTTAATGGCCTCCGCTTTGAATTGAAAAACGACCCCATTGTTACTTCAAATTAGATGAAAATCAACCTGCTAAGACTGTAGTTGAGCATTTGCTATACTGAAATGACCGTTAATAATGCACACACCACAGCTTTTTGCCGATCTTCTCATTATTCTGCTGGCATCTGTGCCGGTGGCATATCTTTGTCTGCGGCTAAAACTGCCGTTGCTTGTAGGACTGATGCTTACCGGAATGGCGATCGGGCCATACGGGTTCGGGCTTATAAAGGAACTCGAGGGAATCGAGATTCTCGCGGAGATCGGCGTAACTCTGCTGCTTTTCACTATTGGTCTCGAATTCTCGCTTTCTCGTCTGCGGGAGATGAAGCGGCTGGTTCTGATCGGAGGCGGATTGCAAGTTCTTCTGACCATCGCTGCCGTTGCCGCTATTGCTACAACTTTTGGTCGCTCGATCAATCAGGCGATATTTTTCGGATTTCTCGTTGCGTTGTCCAGCACGGCGATCGTCCTCAAGATGTATGTCGAAAGAAACGAAGTTGACGCGCCGCATGGCCGTGCGGGTGTCGGCATCTTGCTGTTTCAGGATATCAGCATTGTTTTCATGCTGCTTTTCGTTCCGTTGCTGGGCGGAAAGGACATCGTCAGCTTTACGACAATCGTGCTGAGCCTCGGCGGCTCGCTTCTTGCATTGGTTTTGATCGTTCTGGGCGCCTGGTTTTTCCTGCCGAAACTATTGAAGCAAATCGTCAGTCTAAAGAGCGCGGAGTTATTTCTTTTGACAATTGTTTTGTTTTGCCTCGGCATGTCGTGGGTGACATCGCATTTCGGGTTGTCGCTCGCGCTCGGCGGGTTTATTGCTGGAATGGTTTTGGCCGATACCGATTACAACCATCAGGTAACAACCGAGGTATTGCCGTTTCGGGATGTGTTCAACAGCCTGTTCTTCGTTTCAATCGGATTGCTGCTGTCGCTTTCGTTGCTGGCTCAAAACATATGGTTGGTCGTTCTTTTGGTTATTGGATTGATTACAGCCAAGGCATTGATCGTTTGGGCGATCGTACGCATTCTTGGCTATCCGCAGCGTATAGCGACGATGACCGCGCTAGGTCTTGCACAGATCGGAGAATTTTCATTCGTGCTTGCGAAAATGGGACGCGGCGCGGGTTTGTTGCCGGATTCGGATTACCAAAGCTTTCTGGCCGCATCGATCATTTCGATGATCGCGACGCCATTCCTGATTTCTGCTGCGCCACGAGTCGGGTATTTCATTCAGTCATTGTTAAGTGACGGAAAGGCAGGCGAGATCGAGAATAGCGAAGACGAAATTCACATGACTTCGAGCGGCGGCATCCAGCAGCATGTGATCATCGTCGGCTACGGCCTAAACGGCCGAAATCTTGCCCGTGTTCTTCGAACCATCGGCATACCGTACCTGATTCTCGAGGTAAATGCCGAAGCAGTGAGGCGGGCGAAGGTCAAAGGAGAGAAGATCAATTTCGGCGACGCGACACGCCGCGAGGTTTTGTCGCACGCGAGTATAGATCAGGCATGGGCCCTGGTGCTCGCAATGTCCGATCCGCAGGCGGCCCGCCGCACTGTCAAACAGGCGCGGCAGTTAAATGAAAAGCTACATATAATCGTTCGCACGCGTTATGTTTCAGAGATCAACGAACTTTTCGAACTCGGAGCCGACGAGGTTATTCCGGAAGAATTCGAGACAAGCATCGAGATCTTTTCACGCGTGCTTCATCGTTACGGCATTTCGCGAAACGTGATAGAAAGCCAGATCGAAAAGATTCGGCGGCAGGGTTACGAAATGCTGCGTTCGCCAAATGCTCCGCCGGTAAAGGCTGAAGACATTAATGTTGCGCTCGACGCAGCAAGCACTGAGACAGTTACAATTCCCGATAATTCACCAGTGTTGGGGAAAAATCTTGGCGAACTCGATCTTCGAAGTCGAACCGGAGCAACCGTGATCGCCGTTTTGCACCAAGGTGAAACGAAGATCAGTCCAGGTGCGAATTATAAACTCAAGACCAGCGACACGGTAGTTCTCTTGGGATCGCCGGAATCGATCGAAAAAGCGGTAAAGATATTTCGCCCTGATGAAATGGGAACTGAAGCCGTAGTCGGCGGCTTCAATCCGTAAAAAAGGGCATCCCATTTGAGATGCCCAAAAAAGAGAGTCCGAACTTACCTTTTTTAGAAGGTAAACCTAGCTCCGAATTGTGCGGTAAATGCACGCCCCACCGGAGGCCCGAATCCGGGTCCGAAAAGCGAGAAAGGAGTCAGGAAGGACGAAGATGCCTGAGCCGCTCCGGCAAATCCGGTCTGTGGAGCCCTTAGCGTGTTTCCGGCACCTGTAGCCGGGCTGATAGCCAATCGCTGTGAAAATGCAAGATTATCCGAATTGAAAATGTTGTAAAGATCGACATAGGTGCTAAGGCCGAACCTTTCGCCGAACTTCCATGTCTTGGTCGCTCGCAGATCAACATTGAAGAAACGGCCATTGCCTTCTTCAACGATATTTCCGTTAGCGTCAATTATGTAACCTGTGCGAAAACTATTGACTCCCGCCTGGGTGCAGCCCCTTGGGTTAAGAGCCAAAACGGCGTTAGCGGTTGACTGTAGCACAAACGTACCGGCCACAGTACCTGGTACAAGCGGTCTGTTACGCACTGCATTATAAACATCCAATGGGGATACGCCCGCGCATAGACGGTCGACAGTTAGCAACCCGTCGCCGTCAAGATCAACTCCTGCAGTTGGAGAGTACGGCCGAGCGGTGGCGTACTGCAATATCGGAGAAAGCTGGAACCCCCAAGGCATATTGAACACGCCGCTTACTACTATTCGGTGCCGTTCATCGAGCCTGGTCGGTCCAAATTCTTCAGGTTTGAACTGATTCTCCGGAGTGATTGCAATACCGTTCCCGGAGTAGGAGGCCACTGGTTGTCCACCCCATGACCTGTTACTGGCTAGGACGTAGCTTGCGTTCATGATCATCTTGGAAGTCCGGTACTTCAACGTCGTCGTCCAACTGTCAAACAGCGAACGGTTGTTAGTCGAGAACATGTTTATCTGCTCGAGTCGGTTGGCCGGAAAGCCGGCAGCAAGGAAGGCTGCGTCAAGCCTGCGAGTCGACGCTCCACGCGGACAGAGCGTTGTGCTTGGTGTTGCAGGTACGCCCGGAAACAGAGGATTACACTGGCTTTGAATCTGTGGATTGATGTTCAGAAATCGCGGTTCCTGTAAGCCAAGAGTGTGGACATAATCGCTCGAAACCGACCATGCCTTTCCGATTTCCCTTTGGAAACCGATCGAGAATTTCTGGATGTAAGGTTCCTTCGCATCCGGATCGTTAATACGTCCAACGCTTCCGACATTTAGATTAGCGTAAGAAAAGCCTGCAGGTACTGTCGGTAAAGGAGTGACGCCGTAAATAAAGCTCGAGAGATTTGTGCCTGACAAGCTGATTGCGGTCTGAAATACCTCGGGCTGCGACTGTACGGCAGAGAACAGCGATAGATTCTGGAAAATCTGATCGTAGAAAATCCCATACCCGCCGCGGATTACTGTCTTACCATCGCTCCACGGATCGTAGGCAAAGCCGATACGGGGTTGGAATTCGGTCCAACTGGGTGTCGTTCGTTGCAGTTTGTCCGAATCGCCAGTTATGGCCTGGGCCAGTGGATGATTTAATTGGGACAAAAGCAGGATCGTTCTGTTTTGATCCTGCGCAGGAAGATTACCGATATTAGCATCCCATCGAAGACCGAGATTTAACGTAAGGTTACGAGTGATCTTCCAATCGTCCTGTGCATAAAAAGCGAGCTGATCTATTGTTTGATCATGCGAGCTTGCTCCATCGGAAAATGTAAGTGCAGACAGAAGTCCTGGTCGATTGAATCCGCCTCCCGCAACAATTGCAGACGGCGTTGCGTTGTATGTTACCGAGTAACCCTGCGTTCCAAAAAAGAAGTAACCGCCGAGAATAGTGTGAATGTAATTCACTCCCAATTTCATCGTGTGGTCGCCCTTGATCAGACTGAAATCATCGCGGAATTGGAATTTGCGTTCCTCGGTTGCCTGCGGCGTGTTAGCGTTTTGCCCGATCGAGATACCGGTGGGGAAAGCGACTGTCAGCCCTGCGGAAGCCGGAAGGATTTCATTCTTGAAGTCCTGAAAATGGAACGTGAACTGATTCAGAGCTGTCGGCGTTACATTATAGGTGTGATTCGCCAGAAAGCTGTAAAGCGTATTGGTCGTCAAATTCCCGCCCGACAGGTCGGTGCGTGGGTTCGGAGTTGCAACCTGGTCGTTTGGCGAGTTGTTTCCCTGGTAAGAGAACCGATAGAACATGCTCTGTTTATCATTAAGCTTGTGATCGATCTTTGTTGAAAGCAACGTGTCGTCGTACGGTGTCGGAATTTCAGCCACGAACGCATTTCCCGGAATAAGCTGTAGTTCCGTAGCCACGCTGGGAAGAACCGTAAGCGCTTGTCGTTCACGAAAACGTTCGAGTGCAAAGAAAAAGAATGCACGGTCTTTAACTATCGGTCCGCCGATGCTGCCGCCAAATTCCTGTCGGTTAAATTCTCCTTTCTCAAACGTCGGATTAGTTTGGCGGGCAAACTCGTCAAAGAAAGTTGACGATGTTATGGCGTCGTCTCGGAAGTTTGCAAAGAAAGAACCTCGAAAGCTGTTGCCGCCGCTTTTTGTGACAACGTTGACAACGCCGCCAACTGCGCGTCCCTGGTCAGCTCCCCAGCGATGCTGTTGAATCTGAAACTCCTGTATCGACTCGTATGAGAAGTTCTGAAGCAGGCTGCCGACCACGTTATCCTTGTTATCGCCGCCATCTACGTTTACATTCACGCTGCGGCCGTCACCGCCGTTGAATGCAACGTTTCCAATACGGGTTTTTGTCGGGTCAAAATTGCCGACCGGACGGGCTTCGGGTGCGACTACAGAAAGTCCCGCAAATGTTCTGTTTAACAACGGGAGATTTTGAATCTCATTTGGCGTGATCAAATGGTCGATCTCCGATCTCGTTGTTTCGACGAGGGGTTGTTCACCGGTGACGGTAACGATTTCATTTACGTTGCCCGGCTTTAGGTCAAAATTGAAAGTTTGACGAGAGCCAACGTTCAACTCCACATTTTCGATCAATGTTTTGCTGAAAGATTGAGCTTCGGCTGTGAGATTGTATCGGCCTGGGGCAAGTTCCGTAATCACAAAATCTCCGCCGCTGTTTGTGATCGCCGAACGCTCGGCGCCGGTGCCGCGATTCGTCGCTGTGACCTTAGCTCCGGGAACCACGTTGCCCTGGCCATCGACTACGCGGCCCGTTATCGCGGCTGTTGTAGCTTGTGCCGAAACAACAATTGAGCAGATTGAGGTGAGGAGTAGAGCTAAAGTGATAGATTTGAAGCATTTCTTTGCTGTTTTCCACATATTAGAAGCCTCCAAGTTGGTAAGATTAAGATACAAAATAGCGAGTTCGTAAATGAAAGAACTTCTGCTCCGTATCGACCTGAAATGAGATTTCAAGTCCTGGAATTTCCAGTTAAAAAAATCTTAACGCAAAGTCCGTTCCAGTCAGTTTTGGTCATAGAATACGTTGAAAACCGTTGATATTAACTGTTTTACGGCATATTCGGCGCAATAATATCCAAAAAATCGGATAGCCATTTTCAATTTTGGATACTTCGTAACTTGATGGACTCTTAGATAAATACGAAGTATTTCCATAAAAACATAATAAAAAATGCAAGCGACTGTACGTTCCCGCGTTCAGCAATTGAAACGACTTTCCCCGGGAAAATAATTTAAAGGAGTTAGTCCACATCATGAAACTGAAACGCATCGTCGGCAGTATTGCCGCATTTTTTGTTGTATTTGCAGTTGCAGGATATGCAGCCGCACAAAGCGCCGCTTATCGAATTTCGACACCACATTCTCACAAAAATTTGACGATCTTTCTGATCCACGGGAAAAACGAAACCTCGAAATCCAACATTCTTACGCTGCAGGAAGCGATGGAGCGCAGGATATTTCGCGTCTACGAAACATCCAATGTGAACGAGCTTGCGGTCGAGAATATCTCCAAAGAATTCGACGTGTTCATACAATCCGGTGACATCGTGAAAGGCGGCAAACAGGATCGTGTTCTGGCTATCAGCATTATTATTCCAGCACGTTCGGGCCGCGTTTTGATCGAGGCGTACTGCGTTGAATCAGGACGCTGGGAAAAGCGCAAGGGTGAAGACGTAAATCAATTCTCGTCCTCGAACGACCGCATAGTGACCAGGGAACTTAAACTTGCCGCAAACGAAGCACGCTCGCAGCAGGAAGTTTGGGCAAAGGTTTCGGAGGCTCAGAAACGGCTCAGCGATAACGTCGGTGCTCCGGTCGCGGCTGCCGAATCGCGTACGAGTCTTCAGCTAAGTCTTGAGAACGGAAAGGTTGCTATAACGGCGGATGAATATGTAAGAAAACTCTCGGCTTTGGTGAACGGCAAGACCGACGTGATCGGGTTTGCATTTGCGGTCAACGGCAAAATAAACAGCGCCGATGTTTATGTTTCGAACGCTCTTTTCAGGAAACTGTGGCCGAGAATGCTAAAGGCCGCGGCGATAGAGGCTGTTGCTGATTCTAGAGGCGTAAGGCTTGCCGATCCTGTAAAGGCGGATGCCGTGAAAGCGTTCATTACCGACGCCGATAGGGGCCGCGCCAAGGAACGTGCAGTAGCCGGAAGCGCCAGCGTCGTAACACGAGAGGAAAAGGACAATGTCGTGTTCGAGGCGCGTGACGATAAATCGAAGGTCATCGTCCACCGCAGCTACGTAAAAAAGCAATAAGAGCTTTTTTTAAACTTTCGCAAATAATAACCGCACGGCACGTCTAAAAAAGAGACGGCCGCGCGGTTGTTTTGCTCTTGCCGAACGCATCTTTTGGCATATAATGCATTTCAAATTATGAAACTGATTTTTGCAGCGATACTTTTCCTTTCAACCGTAGTTGTTGGCGCCCAGATAAGAACGTTTCGTTGGAACTCGGAAATGTGTGAGTTTTCGGGGACGTATGATTCAAAAAGATATACTGAAACGCAGCTCCGCAATACTGCGAAGCTTTTCACGTTCGGAGAATTCAACATCACCAACTACGTAAGCGTTTGGAAGTATGAGGAAATCGAAAAACTCAACCCAGCCGCGCTCGATAATGAGTACAAGGAAAAATCGGCGGCATTGAAAACGCTCGATATAATTAAAACTCCTTACTGGGAAGCGGTTCGGCGTGCACAGCTAAAGGAGCTGGATCAGGTCTACAACTTTAATCGCACCAAGTTGACAGCATTCAAAAACCCCGCCGTGCTGCGCGATTATCCCGCCGCGCCGTCTTGCAAGGCAAAATACGCCGAGGCGATAATCACAGGCGGCGACAGTTTGCTCAAGGTATGGCTCGATGTAAACGTCGATTCGCGGAAACGAAACGCCGATCCGGAGCGGTTGAGATGGAAGTTCGAAGAAGAAAAAGCATCGCCTGACCGCCTGAAATACGCCCTTGTTGAAGTTATGGGTTTTGGATGGGGTAACTGTGCGAATGCATTTATCGAACGCGATGAGGCAGCAAGCGACGGGCGCCACCTAGCGCAATTCAAGAAGCTCTTCCGACGCGTGCGAGAAGAATGCGAAGAGCCATGACCTTTTAGACAGAATCAAAAAATAGAGGTCAATAAACTTGCAAAAACCCTATGAAATTACGACAAAATCGCTCAAAAATTTCATAATTTTGTAGCATTTTGCCACAGGTCATTACGTTGTTTACGTTGTTTGCAATCTCGAACTCTCATTTCAAGCGGCATTCTCGCCGGCATCGCCATTGTCACATTCCCCACCTCTAAGCGAGTCAGACCAGTTTTTCTACGACCAGGGACCTTTGCTTCTCAAAATGTCCCGCGATCTCTGTCGCGGCTTTCTTTCCTACAAATGGCGATAGCTCTTCGGTCGTAGCTTTCGCGATCCGTTCAATGGAGCCGAAATTTTTCAAAAGCTTCATCTTTCGTTTCTCGCCGACACCCGGAATTTCAGATAGTTCGGATGTGAAATCACGCTTTTCGCGTCGTTTCCTGTGAAATTCGATTGCGGTCTTATGGGTTTCCTCGCGGATCTGCAATATCAGACGAAATGCCAGCGAGCTTCTATCGAACGGAATCGGTACGTTCTCGCGGCCGTGAATCAAAAGGCGTGAGATCTCGTTGTGTTTCTTTGGCGGCTTTACCAATCCAACCAGCATTATCTGTTCCAGATCGAGATCGCGCATCGCGGCGGCGGCGGCCGAAAGCTGGCCCTTTCCGCCGTCAATAAATACGAGCTGCGGCAGTGGTTTTTGTTCATCGAGCGAGCGTCGATATCGGCGAAACACAGCTTCGTTCATCGAAGCAAAATCGTTTGAGCCATCAACGGTCTTTATAATGAATCGGCGATATTGACCGCGCGCAGGCTTCCCGTTTTCAAAGGCGACAATACCGGCGACGTTTTCCGCACCGGAAATGTTGGAGATGTCGAACGATTCGATGCGCTCCGGAAAATGTGACAGCTCCAAAAGTTCCTGAAGCTCCTCAAGCACTTTTTGCGAATCAGGTTTCAAGATCCGAAAACGCTGTTCGAAAGCGATCTTAGCATTGTTCTCGACGAGCTCGACCAGATGGCGCTTTTCGCCGATCTTGGGGTGAAAAATGCGAACCCGACGGCCTCGACGTTCCGTTAATAATTGTTCGAGCGCTAACCGCTCTTCGAAGTCGTTCGGCACATGAATCTCGAGCGGGACATAATCGGTCGAGTAATATTGGATTAGCACTTCGCCAAGAAATTCCGATGCAACGAACGCATCGCCTTCGGGAAGATCTTCCCAGAAAAATTCTCGTCTGCCTACGATCCGTCCTTCACGCATGGTAAAAAGCTGAAGCGCAAGCCGTTGATCTTCACGATAAAACCCGAAGATGTCCACGTCGCGGTCGGCGGTCGTTGCCATCTTTTGCTGTTCGCCAAGAGCGACAACTGTGCGGTGCAGATCGCGGTATTTCGCAGCAAGCTCGTACTTTCCTTCTTCCGAAAATTTCCACATCCGCTTTTCAAGATCACCGGCAAGTTCCTTGTTTCTGCCTTCAAGAAGAAATTTAACGTCCGCCGCGGCTTCCTTATATTCGCTTTGCGTACAGAGACCTTTCACGCACGGACCCAGGCAGCGCTTCAAATGATATTCGAGACACGGACGCGATAATTTGCCGTCGATCTCGATATCACAGGTGCGAAGCTGAAAAGCCCTATTTACCAAATTCAATGTTTTACGGGCAAGAGAGGCGGGCAGCATCGGGCCGTAATAACTTGCACCGTCGCGAAGGATTTTTCTGGTGATGACGACCTTTGGAAACGGCTCGTTCGTCATTTTCAAATGCGGATACTGCTTGTCGTCCTTTAGCATGACGTTAAAACGCGGCTTGTGTTTTTTAATAAGGTTGGATTCAAGCACAAGTGCTTCGACCTCGTTGTCGACGACGATAAATTCGAAATCGACGATGTATTTTACAAGCTGTCGAGTCTTCCAATCCTGGCTGCGGCTGGACTGAAAATATTGCCGAACGCGGTTTCTCAGATTCTTCGCCTTCCCGACATATATTATCTTTCCGTCCGCATTTTTATGAAGGTAAATTCCGGCGGATATCGGCAGCGATTTCAATTTTTCGGCAATCGTCATTACATAAATTTTACCGCAATGCCTTTGAAAATAATAAAAGCCCGAAATCCCTTACGAGATTTACGGGCGTTCGGTGCCAAAAAGGTAGATATGTCTATCTTTGAACTGCGGGAAGAAGAAGGCCGATAAGAATAGCAATGATGCCTACAGTCGAAAGGATTGCGGTTGTCGGTAACATAATAATATTT
Source organism: Blastocatellia bacterium (assembly GCA_052387555.1). GTDB lineage: Bacteria > Acidobacteriota > Blastocatellia > Pyrinomonadales > Pyrinomonadaceae > OLB17. Next base: position 18,789 of record JBQTJB010000131.1, read on the forward strand.
TCTCCTGGTTATTAATGCCGGCTCGATTTATCGGTAGTTCACCGGTCTTAATTACTTGACGAACCTGTTAGCTGTTTTTGCCTTATCGACGCGTTTGCGTAAAACTTTCTACGTGA